>CBFGJN010000006.1:0-50086 GCA_965649115.1 Caldifarciminota bacterium
GGGGCTCTGCCCCCCAAAGGCAAAAAATGGGTATTTTAAAGCCGAAGGCTTTTATTTAGGGCGGGTGGGAAAATAAAGAAAAATAAATAATTCCAGAATTATTGGACAAGGCATCATAATTAATATATTAACCTTTAAAATTTTCATTATGGTTCTCAAATTAGAGGAAGGAGAGAAGGCAAAAAGTTCAAAAGCAATAACACTCGTTAAAGCTATAAGAGATGCTCTTGCAGAAGAAATGAGAAGAGACCCAAGAGTTGTAATTCTTGGCGAAGATGTTGGAAGAAGAGGAGGAGTATTCTTAGCAACGGAAGGTTTAATAGACGAATTTGGAGAAGAAAGAGTTATAGATACCCCATTAACTGAGCTTGGTATTATTGGTGCTGCAATTGGAATGGCACTTTACGGACTTAGACCTGTTGCGGAAATTCAATTTATAGATTTTGTTTATCCTGGCTTTGATCAGATTGTAAATGAAGCAGCGAAATTTAGATATAGAAGTGGAGGTCAGTTTTATGTTCCACTTGTAATAAGAGCTCCCTATGGAGGAGGTGTAGGAGGAGGATTATATCATTCGCAAAGTCCAGAAGCATATTTTATTCACACTCCTGGCTTAAAAGTAATTATTCCTTCAACACCTACTGATGCTAAAGGATTATTAAAATCAGCTATAAGAGATGATGACCCTGTTATATTTTTAGAACCTAAAAAAATTTATATGTCTATAAAAGAAGAAGTTCCCGATGACCCTGATTTTACAATTGAAATTGGAAAGGCTAAAAAAGTTAAAGAAGGAAAAGATATTACAATAATTAGTTATGGATATATGGTTCATGTATGCTTAAAAGCAGCAGAAATGGCACAAAAAGAAGGAATTTCAGTTGAAATTATAGATTTAAGAACACTTTTACCATTTGATAAAGATGCTATTTTAGAAAGTGTTTCAAAAACAGGGAGGGTTATTGTTGTTAATGAAGCTCCAAAAATATGCTCATTTGCTTCTGAAATTAGTGCTTTTATATCTGAAAGAGCAATAGAATATCTATTAGCGCCAATTAAAAGAATAACAGGTTTTGATACACCATTTCCATATGCTCAACAAAAGTACTACATGCCTAATGAATATAGGATTTTAAGAGCAATAAAAGAATTGATGGAATGGAAATGAAAAAAGCATATTACATAACATTTGGTTGTAAAACAAATTTTTATGATACTGAACTTATAAAATCAAATCTTGAAAAAATTGGAATTATAGAAACTGATAATTTAAAAGATGCAGATTATATTATAATAAATTCTTGTGCTGTAACACAAAAAGCTGAAAGAGATTCAAGACATGCCTTACATAAAGCATTAAAAGAAAAAAAAGATAATGCAAAAGTAATTTTTACAGGTTGTGTTGCAAAATTAAAAAAATTAAATTTGGCAGATTTTGAAGGTTCAATAAATGAAGTTTTAAAATTTTTCAATATTGAAAATCCAGAAAATTCAATCATTTATGATTACAAAAGTAGAACAAGGGCAACATTAAAAGTTCAAGAAGGTTGTGATTTTGTATGTTCTTATTGTGCCATTAGAATAGCAAGAGGAAAAAGTAGAAGTAAAGAACTTGAAAAAATTTTTAAAGAAATGGAAATTTTAAACCAAAGAGGATTCAAAGAGGTTATGATTACAGGAATACAAGTCGGAGATTGGGGTAAGGAATGGAAGTTAAATTTAGCTTATTTATTAAGAAACCTTTGTGAAAAATTTCCTAACTTTCGTTTTAGATTATCATCCATTTTACCTCTTCATATAACTGATGATTTAATTGATTTATATTTAAAATACCCAAAAAATTTAATGCCTCACTTTCATATTTCACTACAAAGTGCTTCAAACAAAGTTTTAAAAGATATGAAAAGACCCTATACAATTGAAATTTACAAAAAAATTACTGATAAAATTTTAAATAAAATTGAAAATGTTAGTATTGGAACAGATATCATTGTTGGATTTCCAACAGAAAGTGATAAAGATTTTTTAGAAACATATAACTTTTGTAAAGAATTTCCATTTAGTTATATTCATGTTTTTGAGTATTCGCCAAGAGAAGGAACACCTGCTTATTATTTAAAACAAGTTGTTCCAAATAGAATTATAAAAGAAAGAGTTAAAACACTCTTTGAATTGTCAAAAATTAAAAAGCTTGAATATATGAAAAAATTTTTAAACAAGACACTTGAAGTTTTATTTGAAAATTATAAAAATAATTATTGGATTGGAACAAGCAATAACTATCTTAAAGTTAAGGTTCAATCAGATGAGAATTTAAAAAATGAAATTTTTAATGTCTTTATTGAAAAGATTGAAAATGATTATTTAATTGGGAGAATATGAAATTTTATATTGATACACATGCTCATTTAAACGATGAAAAATTATATAATAAATTAAATGAAGTTATTGAAAATGCTATATCAAATAATGTAAAGAGAATTTTTTGTGTGGGCTATGATATAAATTCTTCAAAAAAAGCTATTGAAATTTCAAATAATTATGATATTGTTTATTCAATTATTGGAATTCATCCAAATAGTATAAATGAAGATGTTTATGAAATTGAAAATTTAATTTCAGAAAACGTTATAGCAATTGGAGAAATTGGAATTGATTTTTATTGGAATAAATTTGATAAAGAAATTCAAATAGAAGGATTTAAAAGACAAATTGAAATTGCTCAAAAATACGAACTTCCAATTGTTCTACATTTAAGAGATAAAAAAAATTCATTTGAAGTCTTCAATATTGCTCTTGAAATTCTAAAAAACTATGATTTAAAATCTGTTGTTTTTCATTCATTTAGTGGCAATGAGGAAATTATAAAGAAAATTTTAGATAGAAATTATTTTGTTTCATTTTCAGGGATGCTTTTATATAAAAATAAACACATTCAAGATGCTCTTAAAATAACTAATATGAAAAATGTTTTCTTTGAAACAGATAGTCCATATTTACCTCCACCACAACTAAATGAAGAATTTAATCAACCTAAAAATGTTATATTAATTTATAAAAAAGCAAGTGAAATTCTAAATAAACCTCTTGATGAAATTATTGAAATTGCTTTTGAAAATGTTAATAATTGCTTCAATTTAAAGGAAATTGAAATGAAATTACTTTACGATTGGATTTACGATAATGAATCTTTAACAGAAAGTTTAAGTGATAATGAAGCAGAAAAATTTTATAGAGAACTTGAAAATTTTATAGAAGAACTATACAACCAAGGATTAACCATTAAGCAAATAAAAGAGAAAATAAGAAATGAAAAGAAGAAAATTTAGAACCAATTTAAATAGTCTTTTTGTAATTTTTATAGCTTTTATTATCATTCTAACTTCTTCAATTTTTAGAAGTTGTAAATTTGATGAAAATTATAAAACAATTGATAGCACAAGCTCAATAAAAGTTTTATTTACAAGATATGATGAAATTATTCCAAATATAAAGTTTTATATAGATAACGCTAAAAATAGCATATATTTGGCAGTATTTGAAATTGGAAATGAAGAACTTGCCAAAAGTTTAATAAATGCAAAAAAAAGAGGAATTGATGTTAAAGTTATAACTGATGAACAAAACGCAGATTATAAAGCATTAAAAGAAATTATTGAAAATAACATAGAAGTTGTTTTTCAAAATGAAGAAAGTTATATGCATCATAAATTTGCTGTTATAGATAGTGAGATTGTAATAACAGGTTCAATGAATTGGACAGATAATGATATATTTTTGAATGATAATAATGTAGTGATAATTCGCTCAAAACTACTT
Source organism: Caldifarciminota bacterium (assembly GCA_965649115.1). Lineage (GTDB taxonomy): Bacteria > Hydrothermota > Hydrothermia > LBFQ01 > DSFT01 > DSFT01. The sequence goes on from CBFGJN010000006.1 coordinate 3,820, forward strand.
GCTAACAATTATTTGAAAGAATTTGAACAAATGTTTAAATATAAGAAATTTTCAAGGAGAAAGGAAAAAATAGGAAATAATATCATTACAATTGATGGATTAAGAATTGAAAATTATTTTTCACCGCAAGATAAACCAAGCAGAAGAATTATTGAAATTATAAACAATTCCAAAAAAACTATTGATTTTATGGCTTTTTCATTCACACACGATAGAATAGCAAAAGCTATTATTTCAGCTTATGAAAGAGGAGTTAAAGTTAGTGGTTTATTTGAAAAGAGACAAATTAGCAAGTTTTCAGAATATGAAAAATTTAAAAATTTAAGAATGAATGTTTATCTTGATAAAAATCCAAAAAATATGCACAATAAAGTAATAATAATTGATAGTTCAATTGTAATAACAGGTTCTTATAATTTTTCATCTAATGCTGATAATGATAATGACGAAAATGTTTTAATAATTTTTTCAAGAGAAATTGCCTTGAAGTATTTAAATTATTTTAATCGCTTAATTCAATAGGAAATTTTTTGTTAGTTGTTCATCGGGGATTTTCTTTTCTAATGGTAAGTAAATTCTTACAGGAATTTCTAATTTTCTTAAATAACGAACCATAAGCGGTCCAACATCACTCCATTCAAGACCACCAAGACCACATCCAAGTGCTGGAACTGCTAAGGATTTTATACCTTCTTTTTTATAATTCACTAAAATCCATCTTAAACCTTCCTCTATACCCTCAAAGCTTGCCTTTTCTTTCCAGTGTCTTTTTGTAGGAAAAAGCAAAAACCAAGTGTATGAGTTATTTTCAGTTAAGGTTTCCGGACTATCTGATAACACTTGATCTAATGATAATTCTCTCTTATATAGAAAAGGTTTTCCTAATGCTAACTTTTTTGATCTACACAAGTCCTGATATACTACATAAACATCAGGAAACTGATATTTTGCTCTTGAGGCAAGACCCTTACCCATAATTCCTACCGTATTAACACTTATTGTTAATGTTTGCATCCCTGAAAAAAACATATCTCCTTCAATAATTGTTAAATTTTTTGTAATTTCAATTTCACGATTTGGTAGGAAAAATAAACTAGGCTCCAAAACAACAGGAATTTTTTTATTTTTTATAATTTTTTTAGCATTTTCTCGAGCAATATCAGTGCCAACATATATCTCTGAAATATATTCAGGTGAGACATATTTCGGAACTAAACATTCAGCCATAAGTTTTCTTTTAGAACCATCAAAGTCAGACCACCAATCTTTATTAACTTCTTCTCTTATTTTTTTTAGAATTTTCCTATAATTTTTGTCATTTGAAGAGAAAAAAATTGTAAAATCACTTGCTGCATTTCCATCACTAATATAAACATCTTTCCTACTTAAAATACCAGGTCTTATCCCAACAATAACTAAATCATTGACACCAATGCCTCCACAAATTATTCTATATAGCATAGCATTTCTTGGTTGAAAGTATAGATTAGCAAATTCTCCAAGAGGTTTATCTTTAATATATTTTTTTTGTCTTTTGTTAATAATTTCTTCACTATATATCGCTTTGTATCTTAAATTTCTTCTTAAAACTTCATTATGAGATAAAATCCCATATTTAAGAATTGAAGCTAAATTTTCAATATGGGTAATGTAATACAAACCTCTCAATTTCATAAGTTAAAAAATTTTAAAGTATAAGAAAAACTTCTCTGAAATAAAGGCTGTGCCTTAGACAAAGCTATTAAAATTTTCCAATAAAGTCTTCTATATGGATAAATTTCAAATTATAGCATTTTGCTAATTGACTATCAACAGTACTATCACCAACAATAATTGAATTTTCTATTTCAATTCTATATTTATATATAATTTTCTTCAAAAAATAGCATTTTGGTTTTCTACAAGGACAATTTTCATTTGGATGATGAATACAATAAAAAACTTCTCTAAACTTTATTGGATAAATTAAATTTTCAAGGTGTCTATGAATTTCCATTAAATTTATTAAGGAATAATATCCTCTTTTTATGCCTGATTGATTACTTATTAGAAAGAACTCATAAGTTTTATAAAATTTAAGCATTTTTTCTTTTATTCCTTTTTTTAACTTTATTTGCCAAGGGTATTTTGGATAATGAGAATTTTCAATTATCGTTCCATCTCTATCAAAAATAATTGCTTTCATAAATCTTACCTTCATTTACAATTTCAATATCAGACCATAAAATTGCTTTATCTTTCAAAATTTCTATAAATATTGGTTTTTTGGATTTTGGAATTACTTCAATATAATCTAACTTTTTCTCCTTTGAGTAATTTAAAGCACAGGCTAACGAGCCTGTAGCACAACTTAGAGCTTCCTTCATGTGGCCATACTCCCAGGTTCTAATAGCAATTTTTCCTAATTCAATTTCACTATATATATTAAAGTGCTCATCAGAACTTTTAAAAAATTCATTAGCTTCATTTTCCAAATCAAAATTATCTATATCCTCTACTCTTCTTACATGATGTTTAACACCAATCTCAAAATTTTCAAATTCCAAACCTATGAAAGCTAACTTTTCTTTTAATTCCTTAATTATTGTCTTCTTTATACCAACATCAGTTTCAATAATCATTTCATTTTTTTCATTTCCACAAATATAATTTAGAAATGATAATGACCTTACTGCATGACCACAAAATGGAACATCATAACCCATATAGTTTATATATAAAAATTTGAAATCGTAATTCTTTGAAGGTAAATTTGTAATAATCCCATCAGCTCCTATGTTTCTTCTATCACATACTTTTCTTGCAAAATCATATGGATTTTCTATTTTTTTAAAATTATCATAACTTATAGCAATAAAATCATTTCCACAAGCATCCATCTTTCTATAATAAATCATATTGAAAATTTTAAAGTTTAGAAGGCAAATAAATAATGCTTTGTCCAGTAATTATTGTCAATCACCTGATAATCAATAACTTATAAAATTTTTAGGGAAATTATAGATTTAATGGGGGGATTTTAGGGGGGCGAAGTTTAAGCCGAAGGCTTAAATATAGGGTGGGTGGGAAAATATAGAAATAATCTATATTTCCGAATTACTAGACAAAGCAAATAAATAATGCTTTGTCCAATAAATAATGATAAGTCCTTGATTATCAATAGTTTATAAAAATTTTAAAGAAGTTATAGATTTAATGGGGGGTCTAATGGGGGGCAAAGCCCCCCAAAGCCTAAAAATGGGCATTTATAAGCCGAAGGCTTATTATTAGGGTGGGTGGGAAAAATAAGAAAAATAAATAATTCCAGAATTATTAGACACAGCAAATAAATAAATAATTGAGGCATTAAAATTTTAAAAATGATTTTTATTCTTGTTTTAGGACTTATTCTTGAATTTGTTCTATACTTTTCATTAAAAGATTTGAATATAAATCCAACAATTTTTAAAATTGGTGAATTACAAATCAGATATTATGGATTAATGTACATCATAGCTATTGGCCTTGCTTTGTTCTTTTTAAGAAGGGATTTTGAAAAGTTTAAAATAAATATAAATTATAAGGAGTTTGAAGATGCTGCATTTTGGACAATTATTATAGCAATAATTGGGGCAAGAATTTATCATGTTATTCCTAATTGGGATTACTACTCTAAAAATCCTTTTGAAATTATAGCAATTTGGCATGGAGGTCTTGCTATTTATGGTGGAATAATTGGGGGTCTAATTGGTGGATATATTATCTGTAAAATTAAAAAATGGAATTTTTTAAAATTAGCTGATATTGTAATGCCTTATTTGGCACTTGGTCAAGCCATTGGAAGGTGGGGAAACTTCTTTAATAAAGAAGCTTATGGACCTCCAACAAATTTACCATGGGCAATATATATTCCTCCTGAAAATAGGATAAAAGGTTTTGAAAATTACGATTATTTTCACCCTACATTTTGGTACGAAAGTATTTTAAATTATATAAACTTTGTTATTCTTCTATTTTTCAGAAATTCAAAATTTTATAAAAATGATGGTCAAGTTTTATCGCTATATATATTAAACTACGGAATAATTAGATTTTTCATTGAATTTCAAAGATTTGATACAGATAAATTTCTTGGAATAAGAATTGCTCACATATTCTCAATTATTGCTATTATTATTGGTATTTTAGGGTTTCTTATTTCAAGTAGAAGAAAATGAAAAGTTTAAAAATTTTATTTGTTTCTGATATATTTTATCCACATCCAGGTGGAATTAGTGAGCATATTGATAGTTTAGCAAGATATTTAAGGAAAAGAGGACATTTAACTTATATTTTAACTGCTAATTTTAGCTCAGGAGTTGATTATAAAGACCCTGATTATGTTATAAGAGTTGGAAAAGCATTTAAAATTCCTATTAATAAATCAATAGGTTCAATAACATTATCTCCAAAATTAAACAAACTTGTTAAAGAAATTGTTCAAAAAAACAATTATGATATTATTCATATTCACGGACCAATAGCCCCTGTTCTTCCAATGCTTGCAATAAAGTATTCAAAGTCAATAAATGTAGCCACATTTCATTCCGCTCATGATGAAGTTTTACTTTACAGAATATTCAAAGGTTATTTAGAGAATTATTTTAAAAAGCTTCATGGAAGAATAGCTGTTTCTGAAGTCGCTAAAAGAAGTATAAGCAGATATTTTGATGGAGAATATAGAATAATACCTAATGGTGTTGATATCCACAGATTTAATCCTAATAATGAAAAAATTGATTGGTTAATTAATGACAATTCAAAAAAAATTTTATTTGTAGGAAGAATAGAGCCAAGAAAGGGTTTAAAATACCTTATATTAGCTTTTAATGAAGTTGTTAAATTCATTAGTGATATTAAACTAATCGTTGTCGGAGATGGTCCTTTTAAAATTTTGTATGAACAATATATAAATAAAAATATTGAAGATAAAGTAATTTTCGTAGGTAAAGTTGGATATGACGAACTTCCTAAATTTTATGTTAGTTGTGATGTTTTCGTTTCTCCCGCTACTGAAAAAGAAAGTTTTGGAATTGTTTTACTTGAAGCAATGGCTTCAAAAATTCCTGTTATTGCTTCTGATATTGAAGGATATAGGCAGATTATAGAAGATGAAGTTAATGGCTTCCTTTTTGAAAGCGAAAATTATAAAAATTTAGCAGATAAAATTATTATGGTTTTAAAAAATAAAAACTTTGTAAATAAAGTTGTTGAAAATGCTTATAAGATAGTTGTTGAAAAATATAGTTGGGAATCTGTATCAAAACAGATTGAAAACTACTATTATGAACTTATAAGTAAGCTTTCAAAAATAGATAGCAAAGCCAATCAATAACTCAAAAACGGGGTATTTATAAAACTTTGCTTCATTTTCAGAGTGGATACAGATATTAAACTTTAAAATTTTATTACTTTATGATTGGAGAAATTGGAAAGTTATTTATTATTATAGGAATTATATTCTTAATTTTTGGTGTTTTGATTTCCATTTTTCCCAAGTTTAAGTTGCCAGGTGATATTCTTATTCAGAAAGATAACTTTACATTTTATTTTCCAATTGGAACATCTATTTTAATATCAATAATTCTAAGCTTCATTTTAACAATTATATTTTTATTGTTCCGAAAGCAATAATTCACCAACTTTATAAACATCGCCTGCACCAAGTGTTATTATGATAACATCAGAGTTTTTATAGTTCTTTAAATAACCAACTACCTCTTCTTTACTTGAAAATAGTTTAACATTACTATTGTAATTTAGAAGTTTATTATAAATAAGCTCTGATGAAATACCTAAAATTGGCTTTTCTCCTGCTGAATAAATTGGTAGTAGAATAATTTCGTCTGCTTTGCTCAAAACGATAGCAAATTCATTATATAAAAATTTTGTTCTTGTGTATCGATGAGGTTGAAATACAACAACGAGTTTCTTATTAAAATATGTCCTTGCGGTTTTTATAACATTTTCAATTTCAGTTGGATGATGTCCATAATCATCAATTATTAAACTTCTGCCAAAATAACCTTTAATTTCAAATCTTCTTCTTACGCCCGTAAATTCAGATAAACCTTCAATAGCATTTTTTAAATTTAAATCAAGCTCATAGGCAACAGCAATGGCTGAAAGCGAATTTTTTACATTATGAATACCAGGAACTCTTAAATAAACTTTTGAAATAAATTTCCCATTTATATATAAGTCATAAGATGAACCAAGCTCCTTAAACTCTATATTCTTAGCACTTATAAATGCGTTTTCATTTATACCATAGCTTATAACTCTTTTCTCAATAAATGGGAGAATATCTAAGTTGTCCTTTTCATCAACATTTAAAATAACAGCCCCATAAAATGGAACACTATTAGCAAAATCAAGAAAAGCTCTTTTAATATCAATCAAATTCTTATAGGTGTCAAGGTGTTCTCTATCTATATTTGTGATGACTGCAATTGAAGGAAAAAGTTTTAAAAATGATTTATCAGATTCATCAGCTTCCACTACTATAAAATCACTTCTTCCAAGTTTTGCTGTACTTTCAACGCCTTTTAAGATTCCTCCTACAACAATTGTTGGGTCAAGTTCTTTTATAGCATAACCTATCATACTTGTAGTTGTTGTCTTACCATGAGCTCCACTTACAGCAATTGAAAACTTTACTCTCATTATCTCAGATAACATTTCTGCTCTTGGAACTATCGGAATGTTTAATTCTTGCGCTTTTAATAGCTCTGGATTGTCAAAGCTTATAGCAGATGAATAAACAACCAAATCCTTATCCAAAACGTTTTTTTCATTATGCTCATAATAAACTTTTATCCCCAGATTTTCAAGTCTTATTGTTGTTTCTTTCCTTGAAATATCAGAACCACTAATTATAAAACCCATATTATGTAAAACTTCAGCTATACCACTCATTCCCGTACCACCAATTCCAACAAAGTGAATTTTCCTATATCTTGTTTTAAGAAGAACCATTTAGAAATTTTAAAGTTTAACTTAAAATATATATTGCTGTGTCCAAAAATTCTGGAATTATTTATTTTTCTTTATTTTCCCACCCGCCCTAAATAAAAGCCTTCGGCTTTAAAATACCCATTTTTTGCTTTGGGGGGCGAAGCCCCCCTAATAATCCCCCCATAAAATCTATAATTTCCTCAAAGCTTTTATAAGTCATTGATAATCAAGGATTTAACAATAATTATTGGACAAAGCAAATATATATTGTTGTACTTTTCCCACCCACCCTGATAATAAGCCTTTGGCTTAAAAATACCCCTATTTAAGTTCTTTCTACTAGACAAAGCAAAATATATTGCCCTGTCTAATAATTCTAAAATTTGGAAAAATAAGAATTTTAAAATGCTTGACCAGATGAAAATGATATAACACCATTATTGGCATAGTCAATTCTAAAAACAGGAACAGATGTTCTCGTTAATTGAATTCTTAATCCAATACCATAAACCGATATTCTACTTCCCCAATAGGCAAAGTCATAAAAAAATAAAGGTCCAAAAGCTAATAAATTAAAAATTTCATTTGTATAAAATCTTATTTCAAACGAAGTTCTATAAACTTTATTAGAAAAGTTTTCAAAGTAATTTAATCCTCTAATTCCCATAATTCCTCCTACCCAAAACCCTTTTGTTGAAGATGTGTCCTTTATATCCATATAATTAAAACCATTATATAAAGCAAAAGTTATAAAATAAAATGGTTTATAGTAAAATGAGTTTGAAAGAACAACGTAGTTATAGCTTGGATTTATTTCAAATTCAAGTCTTAAATTGGATAATGTTTTTTCTTTAAGGAATGAAAATGAACTTATAAAACTTATAAAATCCTTACCAATAGCAATGTAGCTCCCAAAACCTTTACTAAATGCTTCTTCTTTTGCAAAATTATTGACATTCTTTAAGAATCCAAAATTTATATTAGAAAAACTATAACCGAGAATTGGTCTAAAATCTCTAAAAATTCTAAACCCTAAAAATGGTTCATTTTTGGGATTTTTGAAGTTGTATCCTACATTTAAACCAGTGACATTATAAATTTTATCTAAATAGTTATTTCTAATTATCCAAAAATAATATGAAAATCCCTTAATTCCCCTACAAGTGCTTTTTGATGACTGAAAATAAAAATTTTTTTCTAAATTTGTAATTTTTGAATAATAATCAAATGTAATTAATTTTATTAATGAACTTGAAGAAAAACCTCCTTCAATACCCTTGTATTCAGAGCTATTTGTAAAAGAAACTCTACTCCATGTTCCTGTTCCTAATAAATTTAAGTCTTGAATTCCAAAATCAAATTTTCCTTCACTTCCTGAGCCTTCAACATTTAAGTAAATTCCAAGTGTCCAAACATCTTTTGTTATAATTTTAACATTAATAGTATCACCATTTATCTCTTTCAAAATATCAACTGAATAAAACAAACCCGTGGATAACAATTTTGATTTAATATCTGTAAGTATTGTTGTATCATTTAAAATTGAGCCTTTTTCAATAGGAATCATATTTGCTATTACGAAGGCTTTTGTTTTAAAATGTAATTTATTTAGAATTTTATAAGTTCCATAATTTTCATCAAATATATTTTTCGTTATAATTTCTACATTTCCAACAATGTAAGATATTACAATTAGCATTTATAGTTTTGAAACCCAATTTTCAATAGGTTCAAGGTGAGCTGTAAAATGCCTTAAATACTTTGATTCTTTAATAATTCTCATTCCTTTTATTAATTGTTTCTTTTTCTTAATTTGTTCAAAAACCTCAATTACATATTCCAAATGACTTTTCGTATAAACTCTCCTAGGAATAGCAAGTCTAACAAAATCATATTTAGCATCCTTGAACATAAATTTTCCAACCTCAACAGCTCTTATCCCACCTTCAATATATAGAGCAACTACTAAACTTTGTCCAGGAAATTCGTTTTCATCTATATTTTCTAAAAACCTTTTTGCTTCAACATAAACTGCATGTCCTCCAAAAGGTTTCATAACTGGAATTCCTAATTTATCTAATCCTTGTAATAAAAATTTAACTTGTTCAATTCTATGTCTTAAATAGTTTTCATCAGTACTTTCAAAAAGTCCGATAGCAATAATTTCTAAATCTCTTCCTGCCAAACCTCCATAAGTTGGAAAACCTTCAAATAAAATAAGATAATTTTTAAGTTCATTAGCAATTTCTTCATCATCTAATGCTATAAATCCACCAATATGATTTAATCCATCTTTCTTAGCACTAAATGTTATAATATCCCCATAACTTAATGTTTCATTTATAATTTCAAGAATTGTTTTTTTTGAGTAATCCTTATCTCTTAACTTTACTAAATAACTATTTTCTGAAATTCTACAAGCATCAATCATAAGTTTAACATTATATTTTTTACACATTTCTTTTGCTTCTTTAACATTTTTTGGACTTACCGCTTGACCACCTCCTGAATTGTTCGTTATTGTTAAAACAACAAGTTTTACTTTGTCTTTAAATTTTTTCATTAATTCTTCAAGTTTATTTAAGTCTATATTTCCTTTAAATGGATATTCACTTTCTAAATCGTGCTCTTCTGGAATATCGTAAATTATAGCACCTTTGTACTCAAAATTTGCTCTTGTTGTATCAAAAAGTGTATTTGAAATAACGATATCTCCACTTTTTATAAAATGTTCAGCTATGATTTTTTCACCTGCTCTTCCTTGATGAACAGGGATAACTTGCTTTTTGTTTGTAAATTTAATAACAGCTTCTTGAAATTTATAATAACTTTCAGAACCAGCATAACTCTCATCTCCAAGCATCATAGCAGATAATTGATACTTACTAAGTGCAGATGTGCCACTATCCGTTAATAAATCAATTGTTATAACACTTGAAGGAAGTAAAAAGACATTATAGTGAGCATTTTTAATATAGTTTAATCTTTCTTCTTTTTTAGTAATAGGAATAGGTTCAACAACTTTTATTTTATATGGTTCAAATTTCAAATTATCCAAGGATTGAAAATTTTAAAGTTATCAAATTTAATAAGTTGGCTTTGTCTAGTAATTTGGAAATATAGATTATTTCTTATTTTTTTCCCACCCACCCTATAAATAAGGCTTTGCCCCCCATTAGATCCCCCATAAAATCAATAGTTTTATTGAAATTTTCGTAAGTCATTGATAATCAAGCATTTAGCAATAATTACTGGACAAAGCATAATAAGTTTGCATTGTCCAATAATCCTTTATTTTCCCACCCGCCCTGAAATTAAGCCCAAGTGTAGAAAATATAGAAAAATAAATACTTTCAAAATTCCTAGACAAGTTAATTTTTTATCCTTTAAAATTTTTAATTTGTTGTCAAATCACTTTTTAAATTATTGCTTATACACCAAAAGGGCGATATTTTATATAGATGGCCCTTTTAATTTTAACCTTAATACCACAATTAGAGAAAGAGGGGGGAATAACTGTCCAAGGTTCCAGATTGACAAATGAAACCGTAGAAAGCTGGATATCTGTAAAGGAAAACGGATTCTATTTGAAATACCTAACATACCAAGACAATATCAACAAAGTTTCTCTAACTCTAAAAGGAAAAGGGAAATACATAGTAAATGTATATGTAAGTAGAGATGGTGATTACTACTATTATAGATTTCCAATAGAACTTCAAGAAGGTCCAAAAAACTTCACTTTTGAATTGAAGGATGGTATTCAAATGGGTTTTGGTATGCCAGAATTTCCAGGTTCAAAAATGCCAAGTAAAATTATAATTACACCTGAGGAAAACAACAACATTGAAATTCAAGTTTTAAAAACAATAATAGAATAAGGAGGATTGAACATGATTTTAGCAATGATTTTAGATGCTCCATTTTCAACTAATGTTAAAGTTTCAAATTGGAATGTCTCAACTTCAAAAGACCAACTTGAAGTTAGCATCACTAAATCTTCAAAATGGATAGTCACATCTTGGATAGATACAGATTGGTCATCTTTCTTTTCTGCCAATGACTTAGCAGTAAGTTCAGATGGTGGTTCAACTTGGAAGTTTGTAACTTATTATAAACCACCAGATTATCAGAATTGTTGGATAGGTGATCCTTACGTTGCATCTGAACCTTCAAATCCGGATAAGTTCTATTGGGTAGGTATGATTTATTGTAATCCTAACAATCCAAAAGGTGAAATATATTTTTGTACTAATAATTCAACACCAGATAATGCTTCTAATTGGACTTGTAAAATCCTTCCTCCAAATGATAATTGGGCATATTTCAAGGATAAACCAAATATAATAGCTCTTGGTAATGGAATAGTACTTATAAATTATACAACTGACAAGTACGGAAATTATGAAATTTTAATTGCAAGATCAAGTGATTATGGAAATACTTGGAGCACAATAAGACCATCCGCAGGCATTGTTTCAACAGTCGCTTATTTCTCAATATACGGTTCAACAATATATCTATCTCAAAATAATTTCAATTCAGGATTAAGAATAGATGTAAGAAAATCAACAAATGGCGGTTTGAACTGGTCATTTGTTTCAAGTCCAGCAACGATTTCAACTGGTTCATATGGAACTTCTTGTAGATATTTCAAAAGACCAGCTAAAATTCATTCAAATATAACAGCTTATTCAAACAAAATTGCAGTTTCTTATGTTAGCGACTATAATGGATATTGTAATGTTGCAGTCGCTTATTCAAGTGATGGTGGTTCAACATGGACAAGAAAATTTATATATCCATCTTCAAGAGATCAGGTTTTGCCTATGATAGCTTCATCAAGGAATGGATACTTATATGTAATGTGGCAAGAATTGTACAGTTCAACTTATTCAACATGGAGAACTATGTTTTCATATTCAACAAATTGGTCATCATTCTCTACACCTTCAAGAGTTTCAGACCATAATTATAAATTTAATCAAAATCCAGCAGGACACGATTATAATGGTTTATTCATTGATAATAGCGGTGTTTATGCAATATGGGCAAATGACTACTATACTGATGATGCTGGACTTGTATGGTTCTCCAAAGCAACATCATCAATTCCACTAGCTAACATAAGTGAAAATAAAATTGATTATACTAATGCAAAAATTTATTCAATTGACGGAAAGCTTTTAGGAAACTATAATTCTAAAAGTAATTTAAAACCTGGTATTTACATAATAAAATCGGAGAAAATATCCAAGGTTTCTGTGATTAAATAAGGGGGGTTATTTCCCCCTAAAAAATAATATTAAAATCAACAAAATAAAATTAATTACTTGTAAAATCAATAAAATTCTTATCCAAAATAAGATAATGTTAAATTTTTCATTAAATTGGGACAAAATTTTATCAAGCTTAATTTCAACACCTTTTATTATTTCTAATAAATTATCAGTTTTTTTATCTTCTTGAAATTTTGTTGCAACTTGAACTGCACTTGGCAATATACTTATTAAAAAATCAATAATTTTTTTAAACATCTTTTAAAATTTCAGCTAATTCATCAATTTCTTCTTTCTTTCTTTTTTCACTAACAGCTATTAATAAGTAGTTATCTCCAAGCAATCTAACCTCTGGACCTACTAAGAATCCTTTTTTAGCACATTCAAAAATAACTTCTTTTGCTTTTTTATTTGTTTTTATTACAAATTCCCTAAATGTTGGACTATCAAACACAAGTTTATGTTTTAACTTCTCTTTTAAATACTCGGCCTTGTTAAAAATAAGTTTTGCTAATTTTTTTAGCCCTTCTTTACCCATTAATGTTAAATATATACAAACAGCAGTTGCTATTAATTGTTGGTTAGTACATATATTACTAGTTGCTTTTGCTCTCCTTATGTGTTGTTCTCTTGCTTGAAGTGTTGTTACAAAACCTCTCCTTCCATATTTATCTTGTGTCAATGCAACAATTCTACCTGGCATTTGTCTAATATATTCCTTTCTTGAAGTAAATAGTCCAACATAAGGACCACCAAATGACAATGGAATACCAAGCGATTGTCCTTCACCAACAGCAATATCGCTACCGTACTCACCTGGTGGCGATAAAATAGCTAAACTAACAGGGTCAAAAACACTTATCAAAAGAACATCCTTTGATTTTACAATATCCCTAATTTCAAAAACTTCCTCAACAATTCCAAAATAATTTGGATTTTGAATTACAACACTTGCTGTCATATCATCAATTAAACTCCTTAATTGGCTTAAATCAATCCTTCCATAATTATCAAAATTAACTTCTACTATATTAGCTTCTATATTTTGTAAATAAGTTTTTAAAACCTCCTTATAAGATGGATTTAAGTTTTTAGGAATTATAACTTTATATTTGTTTTTTATCCTAAAACTCATCAAAACTGCTTCAGCAAGTGCAGTTGCTCCATCATATACTGAAGCATTTGAAACATCCATCTTTGTAAGCTCACATATTAGTGATTGAAATTCAAACATTACTTGAAGTGTCCCTTGGCTTACCTCAGGTTGATAAGGTGTATAAGCGGTATAAAATTCACTTCTTAATAGTAATTGACCTAGTGAAGAAGGTGTAAAACAATCATAAGCTCCACCACCTGCAAAAATTTTAAAAATTTTATTTAGATTTCCAAGATTTTCAATATATTCTCTTGCTTCCTCTTCGCTCAGGGCAGGAGGTAGTTTAAAATCATCAAGTTCTAAATTTTTTGGAATTTTTGATTTATAAAAAACTTCTAAATCATGATATCCAAGATAATTTAAAATTTCCTTAATTTCATTATCACTAAGTCCAAAATAGTGCCTTGCAAACAAGAGCCGTTGGCCGGACTCGAACCGGCAACCTGGGCATTACGAATGCCCCGCTCTGCCAATTGAGCTACAACGGCAAGTTCTAAATTTTAAAGTATTAAAAAGTTTTCTTGTGCTTTGTCTAGTAATTCTAAAATTATTTATTTTTTGCCCACCCATCCTTAAATTTAAAAACCCCTTATAAAATCAATAATTCCAATTCAAATATCAAATATAATTATTGTCTCAAATTTATTATTAACTTTTTTTATTTCCAATTTATGGTACGTAGGGCTTTTGATACCTGTTCCAATTTTATGTTTTTTTGGATTATAGAATTCTCCCATAGCTTTATACTTTAAATAATTTTCAGAAACTTCAACCTCAAAACATCTTAATATAATTGCTTTAACATCAAACTCATAAATTAATTTTTCTAAAAATAGATATAGAAGCTCGTTTAGATCATTAGCATAAATTTCTCCAATAATAACTTCTTTACATTCAACATCATCCAAATTTTCACATATAATTTTAAACATTCCATATCCTGCCTTTTCAAAAAGTTCATTTATATTATCACTTACTATTCTAATACCGATATCAGCAGTATGTTCAATGAACTCTATCATAAATCTCAGCTTTTAAAATTCTTATATAATTCTCAAAATTATCAATATCAATACTTGGATTTACAATAATTTTTTTAAATTTTGAGTCAAGAATCTCCTCTTCTTCTAAAAGAAACTTATCCTCCCTCAATTCAACTACTAAATTTAAAATTGAGCTATCTTTAACAACTTCTATACCATAAGTTTTAACAATATCAATAAATCCAAAATTTCTAAGATGAGCTATGAACTTTCCATTATTAAAGGCAACAATTCTTGAAAAACTATCTTTCTTGAAAATAACAAGGTCATCTGAGATAAAAAAATGTCCTCTATTCAAAAGCTTTAATAAAAGTGTTGTCTTTCCAATACCACTCTTGCCTTTTATAAACAATCCCATTCCAAATACCTCAACAAAACTTCCATGTAGTCCAATCACTCTAAAATTTTAAAGTAGAAATGAAGGCATTAAGAATATAACTTTAAAATTTAGAACTTATGGAAGAAAAAATTAAGGAATTTATGAGAAATGTTCCACAAGCAGTATTCATAGCTATTGCTAAAAGTCCAAAAGGATTAAGTGGATTAACAATAAGTTCATTTGAATTAGTTTCTTTAAAACCAACAATAACATTAATTTCAATAGATAAAAATGCTGAAAGTTTAGAAACATTTATTAGAGCAGTTGGATGGACTATAAGTTTATTAAGTGATGAACAAGAGGAATTTTCAAGACTATTTTCAAATAAAGAAGTTAGTCAATCTGAGAGATTTAAAATAAATTATCCCAAAAGCTCGTTTTTAAAAATTCCATACATTAATAATTGTATAGGTTATTTAGAATGTTTGTATTACAAGCATTTTGAAATTGGAGACCATTTTATATTTTTTGGTAAGGTTGTGAATGTTGAAATTATAAACGAAAAGAAGCCTTTAATTTATTACAAAAGAAGTTATCATAAAGTCCTATGAAATACTATAAAATTAGTGAAGTTTCAAAATTAACAGGTGTTCCTCCCGAAACGATAAGATATTGGGAAAAAAGGGGTCTCATAAAACCTGATAGAAAATTTGGTAATAGAAGATTTTATACCTACAAAACAATTAAAAAAATCATTGAAATTGTTGAAAGTAAAGAAAAAACGAAGATAAAATCATCAAAAACTATAAAAGAAGAATTAAAGGAAATTTTGAAAATTCTAAAAGATATTTAATGATGTTAAGGGGTTTATATGTAATTACTGACGAATTTCTAATTAAAGATGAAGAACTTGAAGAGAAAGTTGAACTTGCTATCATTGGAGGTGCAAAAATTGTTCAATTGAGAGATAAAATTTTTGATTATAATAAGAGATTTGAAAGAGCAAAGAGAATTTTGAAAATTACAAAAAAATATAATGCTTTGCTAATTATAAATGATGACCCAATTTTAGCAAGAGAAGTTAATGCTGATGGTGTTCATCTCGGAAAAGAGGAAGATTATTATTTTAGTTTTGCAAGAGAGATTTTAAGGAATAAAATTATTGGTGTTTCCTGTTATGGAGACTTAGAACGAGCTATTAAATTTCAAAATTTAGGAGCTGATTATGTAGCTTTTGGATCAGTTTTCCCAACAAAAACAAAAAAATCTGATGTTTTGAAAACCATTGAAATTTTTAAATGGGCTAAAAGCTTACTGAAAATTCCAATTGTAGCAATTGGTGGGATAAATTATGAAAATGCTCATATCTTAATTAAAATGGGCGTTGATATGATAGCAGTTGTATCAGCAGTATTTTCAGGTGATGTTTATTCCAATGCAAAAAAATTAAGTTCAATTTTTAGATAATCTAATTAATTTCATAATTTTTTGTTTATATTCGTGAAAATCAACTTCAATTGAATGTCTTGGCGTATTTAGATATCTTTTAAATTGTTCTTTTATTTGATTTTCTACAATTTCAGATAAGTTATTTGGTAGCTTATAATCGCCTTTTAAAAATTTTGAAATAAGTTTTGCTTGAAGTTCAGAAAGAACCCAAAGACATCCATCAGGTTGAATGAGACCAACAAAAAATATATCCTTAAAATTAGGATGAAATATATTTAAAAATAACTTAACTTTACAATCGTCAAGAAATGTTTTCTTAAAATTTTCATCAAAGAAAGGGAAACTTATTTTATAACCTGTTGCTAAAATTATCGTTTCATACTCTTCACTAAATCCATTTTTAAATATAACACTATAACCATCAAATTTGACAATTTCAGGTCTAATTTTAATTCTGCCATGCTTTATATAATAAACAAGCTCACTATTCACAATAGGATGTGTTTGAAACAAGTCATGATCTGGTTTAGGCATTCCATACTTCCTTAAATCTCCTACAATCACTTTAAGAAGTAATTTAATTAATAGTTTTCTTACATTCTTCGGAAGAAACTGAATCCTTGAATGAAAATAATCAGAAGGAATTCCAAATAAAGCAAATTTTGGAATAAAATAATAACCTCTTCTAATACTCATAGCAGTATGTCTATTAATTCTACAAATATCAACTGCAATATCACAGGCAGAATTACCTGCTCCAACAATTAATACTTTTTTTCCCTTAAAAGGAATTGGATTTTTATAATAATGAGAATGAATTATTTCACCTTTAAATTCTCCTTCAAACTTTGGAATATATGGATCCCAATGATGTCCATTACAAACAATAACAACATTGTAATTTTCAACTTTTCCGTCTTTTAAAACAATTTCATAATTATAATCACTAATTCTTCTTACTTTTATAACTTCACTGTTAAATCTAATGTAATTATAAAGGTTAAAGTTTTTAGCATAATTTTTAAAGTATTCAAGAACAAGCCAATGTGATGGATAATCTGGGTAATTATCAGGCATAGGAAAATCTGAAAAACTTGACATTTTCTTTGAAGTTATTATATTTAAAGTTTCATAAGCAGAAGAATGATTATTATTTTCAGATAAGTACCAATTACCTCCTATATCATCGTTTTTTTCATAAACAACAATATCTTTAAATCCATTTTCCAAAAGTGTTTTTAATGTAGTTAAACCACTTGGACCTGCTCCTATTATACAAATTTTCATAGATGTGCCCGGGCGGACTTGAACCGCCAACCTTCTGCTCCGGAGGCAGACGCTCTATCCAATTGAGCTACGGGCACTAAAATATAATTTTTTGAACATTTTGTTTATATTTTAAGATATATATACCTCTTTTAAAACTTTGACATCCATTAAAACTTTTCTTCAAAAGCAAGCCATTTACTGAGTAAATATCAAATGGTTTAATTGAACAAATTTGGTTATCTTTTAAGTAGTAGAATTTTTCAATACTTTCTGAGAGTTTTGTTGTTTGATAAATTGGTAAGATAATATGAGATGGATATTGGGCATTATGATAAACTCTATTATTGGCTATAAGTTTATCTGGATCATTTCTTTTAAATGGACCTCCATTATTTGGATTGGCTTCAAATCTTGGATAATTTGCTGAAGAGATTATAACCATTAATCTATGACCTGGTAAAAATGCCCAAGCTGTTGTTCCTACTCTTATAAGAACAGAATCAATTTGATTAGGATTTAATAGAACTTCTTGATTAAAACCATACCTATACCTTGCTTTTATAATTCCATCAGTGACCAAAATTTTTCTTCCATCAGGAAAAACATCAACAACTCTAACTGAAAAATCAGTATCAAGTCTATTAGACGAAATAAATAATTTTGCATAAATTGTTCCTATAACAAGTAATGTATCTGTTAAAACTGGTGTTTGAAATACAACAACATCACTTCTATTTATAAGTGGGCTTTGGTCTTTTGGTCCTGCTTGAGTTGGATCTAATAATTCATTACCACCTATTGTAGGAGTAGGATCATAAGGATTGTAAATGTATTCAGAATAACCATTATTTTCACTTGGATAATTTGGACTAATTAAATTTCCATTCCTTAAATAAAGATTCCTATAATAAATACCTCTTGGTGGAAATGTATCTGAGTAAACCCACTCGTTCAATCCAATTATATAAAATTTAACAGGTGGAAAACTATTTATGTAATTACAAGCTGATTGATTTCCTGCCAAATGGCAATCGTACCAGCTTCCAATAGCCATATATAAATCATTATTAAAATCAAGAAAGTCTATATAAGCGTTTGGGAAGCTTAAATCACCTTGATTTGCTTGACCAAATCCGAGATGTGTCCAAGGACCAATTATTAATTTTTGTTTATTTTTAGCACCAGGCATTCCGTAAAATTGAAGTTTATTAAATATATCAACTTGACTTTCAATGAAAATATCAAACCAACCTCCAAAATGAAGCATAGGTATATTTACATAATTTAGTCTTTCTTCTAAATTTAAAATTTTCCACATACTATCATAACTTGGATGATTGGCAATTGAATCTATTAAATATCCAACATTTAATCCATTTAACCAATTTTCTACAAGCTGTTTTCTAAATTCTCCTCCTTGAAAAGCCGCATAATGATACAAACTATGAGCACCTACGAATGGAACAGCACATTTATAATTTGGATGACCAGTTCCTGCAAGTAAGTACTGAGTTATTCCCATTGCAGAGAACCAAGAACCACAAATACTATCTCTTGCCCAGCTTTGATTTATAATCCAATTCACAGCATCATAACCATCTTGTAATTCGCCCCAGCTGTCAGTTAGAAATACAGAAGGCTGCCCTTCACTTCCTTGAAATCCTCTTAAACTTTGAACAACAAGAACATATCTTTTATAGTCAGTTATGAAAGGTTTAAAATAATTAAGTCCAACTGCATTCCTATCATAAGGGGTTCTAACAAGGATAACCAAATATGGTGGAAAGAATGGCCAAGGCTTACATACCTCAGTTGCTAATTTAACACCATCCCTCATGGGCACCATTACCAAATCACAAGAATAGTTAATTAATAAACTTAAAACCATAGCTATCTAATTATAATTTTACTTATTTTTGAATTAAATTTTATAATAAAAATCCCATTTTTTAAGTTTAAAATTTGCCCTTTCTTAATTTTTGATTTTTTAAGTAATTTACCATCAACTGTCCAAATTTCAAAGTTTCCATCTGAAAGAAATTTCAAAGTATTTCCAATCAAAATAAAACCTGAATTCCTAAAACTTTCATATATATTTACAGATTTATTCCATTTTATAACAACAATATCTGAGTTATTAGTAGTGGAATATGAGATACCGCAAGCGTACAGAGTATCATTTATATCTTTAAAATCAACAGCAATATCCAAAAGACCATTGTAATCGTACTGATAGCTATAAACTGTATCACCATTTATTGGTTCAATTTTATAAATAACTAAATCTCCTTTTGTAAATGAATTTTCAATTACGCCGCCTACAAGAATTTTGTTATCAATTGTTCTTCTAATTTTTAGAAAATAGTCATTGGAATTTGGAACCTTATTATATGTTTTTTGCCAAACAACATTTAATAATTGATTTAACTTGACTAAATAAGCATCATTTAAAGTAAATCCATTATTCAAAAATCCAACAGCATAAATATCATAACCAATTGTAATTAAGTCATTTAAAACATCTAAACTACTACCCGCACCATTTTTAGTCCATTCAGCAATAATTGAACCATCATTATTATTTATCATTCCAACGTAGAAATCATTATTTTTCCAACCTCCTACAATAATATCACCATTTAACAACTTATCAAGTGCGTATATTCTTGAATTATCACTATAAGTTATACCCCATATTTGACTACCATCATTTATACTAAATTTTTGAACTTCACCTCTATCTCCATGCCCAACAGCTATAACTGAGTTATTATCTAATGACTTAATACTTTTGTACATAAAACCACCAGGAATTGTCCTAAAAATTCTCTGTCCGGTTGCTCTATTAACTTTTACAATATATCTTGCAGAATTGCTAAAACTTCCATCATACCATATTTCCCAATCACTACCAGCAGCATAGTAATTATTATCAGGTCCTATAATTAAATCAGAAAATCCATATCTATCAACTCTAATAGGCCAACCTGAACCACAACTTCCATTATCATCATCTATATATTGCCATATTATATTTCCATTATCACTTCTAAATTTTGCTATATAACCACAAGGTGTTGAACTATTTGAAAAGGGATAGACTGTTCCAGCAACTGCTAAATTGCTATCTAATGGATCAATTCTAATAACTTTTATACTGTTTCTACCATAACCACTAAAACTTAAAATTTTCTGCCACTTTATTGTTCCATCTAAACCATTTAATCTTGCTAAAAATATATTATTACCATAACTACCACCGATAATTACATCATTTCTAAAAACTTCAATACTATAACATTTGTCTAATGTATCTAAACTTCCATCTATCCTAACTATCCAATTTAAAAGAAAAATTAACATGGTTTGAAAATTATAAAGGATAAAAAAATATGATCATTGCTGTGTCTAAGAATTCTATCTGCCCCCTTGGAAAAAGCAATTATTTTTTATTTGGCTTATAAATCTTTTAATAATCCAAACCAAAGTAAATGTTAAATCTTGGACTGCTATCAGTGTATTTTAAATTCGTTCTCCAAGCCCAATTGAAATATATATTTCCAAAACCTAAAAATATAGATATATTAAAACCAAAAGATGATTTAGGTGTTGATAAACTATCACCTTCAATAAATTTAAAATTATCATTATCAAACCATGCAGAACCAATATCATAGAATATAGAGCCTCTTACTGATGAAATTGTCAAAGGTATTGGAAAGCCAAGTTTTAAGTATTCTATAAATGGAAATCTAAATTCCACATTTGAGACAAAAGAATTATTTCCAACTAAAATTGTATCAAGTGTCCAACCTCTTATCAAGTCAGGTCCATATAAAATGATTCCTTCTTTATCCTTTCCAAAAGATTTATATCCAATTGCTCTAAAAGCTAAGGTATATCTTTTAGCAAATCTAAAATAATATCTTAAATCTCCATAAATTACATTATTTTTAATTTGTGATAATAAAAGTGATGGTTGAAAAGCGACAAAAAATCCATGTCCATCAACGGGACCCCAAGGATAGTACAAAATTTTATCCCTTGAAAAAGCTATATAACCGCTAAATCCATTTTTATATAAAATCGTATCATAAAGAAAACCAAAAATTGTAAAGTTTCCTAAGTACCTTGTATAATAATTATATGTTAAGCCAAATTCAAGTCTATCAAATCTATTGAATGGATAATAAATCAGAAATGAACTTCCAAGAATTTTATCATAACTATACTTGTCAAATTCTTTTAAATAACTTATTGACCAATACTGATAAGATGATAAGTCCAAATCCCATCGTTTTTTAAGATACAAATAATCTAAAAAGAAAATAGCATTAGTTATATCTTGAATATAGGATTGCGTTTGTAAAATAATCCAATTGTCTCCTGTCCAATCACTAAAACCAAGTGTTATATAACCTCCAATACCAAAAGAGCTTCCAAGAGCAACACCTGACAACCAACTTAACGATAGCTCAGTTCTATACTTATAGTTCTTATAATCAAAAAGTTTAAATTCAGAAAATTCACCAATTTTCAATTCAATACTATCTAAAATTCTCACTTCTGGAATATAAAAAATTTCTCTTGCTCCTTCATATTGTAAATTTATAACCATCTTTTGACCGCTTTTATCAAAAGAAAAACTATAAACAGCACTTGGAAAATTCGTTAATTTGTAAAGCTTATCATTATTATATTCAAAAACATTTATTGTTCCTTTGTATTCAAGTGCAACAACAGGTTTATCATTTCTTAAATCAAAATAATAAATTTTCCCAAGGTAAGGCGTAATCTGATAAATGCTATCATTTTCTAAATTATATTTGAAAACTGCATAATTACCAAATTTGAATGAGCTTTCATTTCTATCGCTTATAAAATATATATTCCCATCACTTGAAAAAACAGGAAACAACTCATTAAAGTAATCATTCGTAATCTTTCTTAATGTTGAATTTTTTAAATTGTAAATATAAATATCTTGTTTACCATCTTTTAGTCCTATAAATGCTAATAAGTTGTTGTCCTTTGAAAAACTTGGATAATTTATTCCATCAAGTGTTTTAATTTCTATTTTTCTTTTAATTTTCCCATTTAAATCAGATATATAAATAATATCATATCCTTTTCCCCTTGCAACAAATGTGAAATAATTGCCATCACTTGAAAATGAAATTTTTGCAGATAAGAGATGTAAATTTTCTAAATCAGGTTTTGTTTGACCTGAGACAATTTTCTTTTGATATGAACCTGTAATTGTAGAAATATAAATATCTGAATAATCATTTCTATCAGAAATGAATATAATTTTTGAACCATTCGGATCAATAGCAGGTGCAATATTAAAATAACCTTGTCCTTTCTTGTTGTTCGTTATTCTAATGACATTAGAAGGTAAGTTAAAATCTCTCAAAGTTGGATAATATAACTCTTTTAAAAATATATTAAATTTTCTTGAAAATTCATCAATTTCAATTCCAAATGTTCTTTTAATAGCACTATTTAGGTCGTACATCATAAGAACATTTGATATAAATTCTTTAAGTTTTTCTTTTGAATATTCCCTTTCAATATAATAAAAAATTGCCTGTCCTTCCTTATAAACAATATAACCTCCATAATAATTTAAAACATTTATTGGAAGAAGTAAATCATTTAGAACCAAATCTCTTACATAAGTTTCACCACTAATATCCCATTTAATTGAAACGTACTCTGCCATCCCTTCCATTACCCAAAGAGGAATTCTTGCCACATTAGATAATAATGAGCCTGTTGTTGAAAGTGCTTCATATTGAAAGGCATGAACTAATTCATGTCTTAAAACATGTCTAAAATCTTCATAAGAATTAAAGAATGGAACTACAATTCTATTTTTGAAAACTTCTGTAAAACCTCCTACTCCCTCATCTATTATATCAAATATGACATTTGTTTGTCTAAAATCTTCTGCTGAATTGTAAATTATTACAGGAATTTTATTTCTTGGTATTCTTGGCATTAGTGTTTTATATTCCTCATAAGCTTCTTCTAATACTGAAATTGCAAAATCTTTTAGATACTCACCTCCTCCATAGTAAAAAACTTTAAAGTGTTCGCTTTGGGCTACCTTCCAATCAAAATCACGATATTGTATTTTGTTTTTTCCAAAGTAGGTTATAAGGAGTATTTCAATCATTTGAAAATTATAAAGTTCCCAATTTTCTTTGAAGCTACGCTTTTCAAAAGTTAAAAGAAGTAAGGGTTCGTGCTTTGTCCAATAAATAATTTAAATAATTGACACGAAGAAATTGTTTGTTTTATGGGGGTTCTTTAAAGGGAGCGAAGCCTCCCTTACCGAAATATGGGGATTTTAAAGCCAAAGGCTTAAATATAGGGTGGGTGGGGAATTGAGGAATAATTATAATTTCAGAATTACTTTGTCCAATAAATAATTTAAATAATTTATAGGGGGTATTGATTAGGGGGGCAAAGCCCCCCTGACATAAAATGGGATCTTTAAAGGCAAAGCCTTGAACACAGGGTGGGTGGGGAAAATATATACTCTCAGAATTATTGGACAAAGCAAGAGTTTGAAAATTTATGCTTTAAAATTTCGGTGATGGAGGATGTGGTTTTAAGAAATAATGAAATAACACAAGAAAATTATAAGAAAATTCCTCTTTTGTTTGCAAAAAAAGATGATTTTTATCTTTTACAAGAAATTTTAAAATATTATCCAAAGCTTGATTTATATATAACGCTTGAAGATGAACAGCCAGTTTTATATTTGCGACAGATTGACCTAACCGATCTTAAGAGAAAAGTTCAAAATTCTATAAAGCAATATCCACTTAAAAAAGAGCTCTTTGAGAATCTAATAAAAGAAATAGAAAACATTAAAAGTTATGGTGTAAAGGGTAGAAAAAGGATATTTGTTGGATACGATAAAGAAAGAAAAGTAAAAGATAGAAAAAAGAAGGAAATAGAAAGAGGTAAATATTTTTATGCAAGGGGACATAACTTTTCAAGAAAAAATAATGAATTACCAGAAGAATTTGTAAACAAAATTATAGTTGGAGATAGTGAAGAGGTCTTAAAAAAACTACCTGAAAATTGTATAGATTTAATTTTTACATCACCTCCTTATAATTTTGGATTAGAATATGAAACTCATAAAGATGGAGTTAGTTGGGAGAAATATTTTTCAAAGCTTTTTGCGATATTTGATGAATGTATCAGAGTTTTAAAATACGGAGGAAGAATTGTAATTAATGTTCAGCCTCTATTTTCTGATTACATTCCTATCCATCATATTATTTCTAATTTCTTTATTCAGAAGAAACTTATTTGGAAAGCAGAAATCATTTGGGATAAACATAACTACAATTGTAAATATACAGCTTGGGGAAGCTGGAAAAGTCCGAGTAATCCTTATTTAAAATACACTTGGGAATTTTTAGAGGTCTTCTGTAAGGGAAGTTTAACGCATCATGGTAGTAAAAAAATGGCTGATATTACTGCTGATGAGTTCAAAAAATGGGTATTTGCTAAGTGGGACATCCCACCAGAATATAATATGAAAAAATATGGGCATCCAGCAATGTTTCCAGAAGAATTAGCAGAAAGAGTAATAAAACTTTTTAGTTATAAAGGTGATATAGTAATGGATCCTTTTAACGGGGTTGGAACTACCACGGTTGTTGCAAAAAAATTAGGAAGAAGATATTTAGGGATAGATATTTCTGAAGAGTATTGTAAAAAAGCCGAAGAACGCATAAGAAAAGAAGAAGAAAAATTATTTTAAATAAATTAAATAAAATTATGAGATTTAATGAAACAGAGAAAAAGATAAATTCAATTATTGCGGCTTACAATAAACTAGTAGGGAATATAGAATCAGAAGCGTTAAACTCTGAGGAAAGAGCTTATGGTGGAATAATAAGAGCTGGTAAAGGAAAACTTGTAGAAAGTATAGGTAAGGCATTATTAGAAATTGCAGCAGAAGAATTAAATATAAATCAACATCTTCGTTTTGTAAACAAAACTATTAAAATCCCTCTTAAGCACGATTATATTAATCGGATAAAAAATCCTGAGGTTAAAGATTACATATCAAAAAATTTAGATAAAATTTTTTATAGAATAAAGCCGGATATTCAAGTTTATTTAGATGACGAGTTTAAAATTTCAATAGAATGTAAGGCTTATACAGAGATTGCAATGCTTAAACGTATTTTAGTAGATTGCACCCTAATAAAACAAATTTTTCCGAATGTATCTTTTGTTTTACTCCAATTGGAAAGTCAGCTTGGAGGAGATTATTCTCAATACACTCTTGGAAAATTTGGAAGTCATCCTACACATACTTTATTTTCTTATTTTGATGTTGATTTAACTATTATCACTTTATTAAAAGGAGAAAGAAAAGTTGATCAACCAATTCACAAACCAAAATATTTTAAACCGCTAGAAAGACAAAGCTTAATTGAAGCAATAAATTGTTTTAAAAATTTGCTGCTTTGTCAAATAAGTAATTTAAACAGTTAATTATCAATAACTTATGGGAACTTTAAAGATCTTTTTATTTTATGGGGGCTTATTGGAAGGGGGCAAAGTTTTATAAGCCAAAGGCTTGATTATAGAGCGGTTGGGAGAATAAAGAAAAATAAATGTTTTTAGAATTATTTGACAAAGCAATACATTCTTGAAATTTTTTGCTTCGTCCAATAAATAATTTAAATAATTTATAGGGGGTATTGAAAGGGGCTTTGCCCCTCTACCGAAAATAATGCTTTAAAATTTCAAAACTTATGAAATTAAAATTTGAGGATTTTTTCCTTTTGGATGAAGAATTAAGTGAAGAATATAAAGTTTTGAGGGATAATGTCAGAAGATTTGTAAATGAAGAAGTAATACCAACTATTGGAGCTTATTGGGAAAAAGGTGAATTTCCGAAACATTTAATTAAAAAAATTGCTGAACTTGGAATTGTTGGAAGTTATATGCCCGTTGAATATGGTGGAGGAGGATTTGATAAATTAGCTTATGGAATAATCACAAGAGAACTTGAAAGAGGAGATTCAGGTATCAGGAGTTTTGTTAGTGTTCAAACATCACTTGTAATGTATCCTATTTTAAAATTTGGTAGTGAAACACAAAAAAGAAAATATCTTCCTAAATTAGCAAATTGCGAAATAATTGGTTGTTTTGGATTGACTGAACCTGACGCGGGAAGTGATCCTTCATCTATGAGAACAAGAGCATACAAAAAAGGCTCAAGTTGGATAATAAGAGGAACAAAAATGTGGATTACAAATGCTAATTTATCAGATATTGCTATAATTTGGGCAAAAGATGATGAAGGAATTATTAGAGGTTTTATTGTTGAAAGGGAAATGGGTTATGAAACAAAGGAAATGAAAGGAAAAATTTCATTAAGAGCATCTGATACAGGAGAAATTATTCTTAATGATATTGAAGTGCCAGATGAAAATAGATTACCATTTACCGAAGGTTTAAAATCTGCTTTAATGTGCTTAAATCAAGCAAGATTTGGAATTGCTTGGGGAGCTGTTGGAATAGCCCAATTTTGTCTTGAAAAAGCAATAAACTATTCAAAAGAAAGAATAATGTTTTCAAATCCAATAGCAAGTTATCAAATTACTCAAATGAAATTAGCAGATATATTAACACTAACTCAAAATGCTAACTTAATAGCATACAGAATAGCAAAACTTGATATGGAAAATAAATTAAGTCATTATCATGTTTCTTATGCTAAAAGGTACAATGTTAGAGCTGCAAAAATAGCTTGCGAATTAGCAAGAGGAATTTTAGGTGCTAATGGTATAATGCTTGATTACCATATAATGAGGCATATGGCAAATCTTGAAGCTGTTGAAACTTATGAAGGAACCTATGAAATACATACTTTAATTCTTGGAGAGTACCTAACAGGTATTTCTGCATTTAGGAAGTAGTAAAAGTGTTTGCTTGCCATCATTTTAATAATTTTAGATTTCTTAACGCTTTATCTTCTTTTCTTTGTATCATATTTCGTTAAGGTTTTTTTTAAAATTGGTGTTCAATTTTCATTCAATTTCTATATTACCAATCTTTATTGGCTTCCGGTTTTTATTGTAATTTTATTATATTTCCAAGGGATTTATACGAATAGATTTTCATTTTTTGAGGAAAGTTATAGAATTTTCAGAGTTTTAACAATTGGGTTATTATCAATTTTAACATTTGCTTTAATATATAATGTTTATGCAATTTCAAGATATATGATTTTAGTTTTTTGGATTTTTGGTAGCTTTCTATTAATTTTTCAAAAGTACTTATTTAAGCGCTTTATTTTTAAGAAAGGTTGGTTTTTGAGGAATGTCTATATTATAAATAGCAATGAAAATTACGATTTTACCAAAAGAATTATAAGTGAAAATATCTATCTCGGCTATAAAATCGTCAAAGATGAAAATTTAGCTGATGACATAATTTTGTTAAATCCTTCAATAGATTTGAAAGAAATTTCAAAATTATTTAGAAAATATAAAAATGTGAAATTTGCATTTGCTGAAAGTGGAATACCACTATTGAATATTCAAATTGAAAACATCTTTACACAGCCTCTATCTTTTGTATCAGTTAGAAACAACCTTTTGTCAAAAAATATGTTAATAACCAAGAGAATTTTTGATATTGTTTTTTCTTTGACTTTAATTATTTTGCTTTTACCAATTATTATTATTACAGCAATTTTAATAAAATTAACCAGTAAAGGTCCTATATTTTATGTTCAAGAAAGACCTGGAAGATTTGGCAAAATGATTAAAATTTATAAATTTAGAACGATGTATGTAGATGCTGAAAAAAAATTAGAAGAAATTCTAAAAAATAATGAAGAGTTAAGAGAGGAATTTAGAAAGTATAGAAAACTAAAAAACGATCCAAGAATAACACCAATTGGGAAAATTTTAAGAAAATTTTCAATTGATGAAATTCCACAATTATTTAATGTTTTAAAAGGTGATATGTCAATCGTAGGTCCAAGACCTTATCAAATTGATGAAATAAATTATATGGGCGAATATAAGGATATTGTTCTGTCAGTTAGACCTGGTTTAACAGGTTTATGGCAAATATCAGGAAGAAATGATTTAAGTTTTTCTGCTAAGTTGAAAATTGAAACTTGGTACGTTTTAAATTGGAACTTATGGCTTGATTTATTTATAATTATTAGAACAATTCCCGCTGTTATTTCAGGAAAAGGTGCTTATTAATTCATTACAATCACTATAAATGACATAATATGAAGGAATTTTTAATAGTTTTCTAAATGTTTTGAATTGATTAACCAGAGCTTTCGTATTAAATAAACTTTCAAATATAAGTCTTTTCTTTTCTTCTTCATTTAACATTATCTTAACAAATTTTGCACCATATCTAAAATTTATAAAATAAATTTCTGAAATTTTTGAAAATTCACAAAAATTTTTAATATCAAGAACTTTGAAAGGAGGCGATAAATAGCAAATATCATCTTTCACAAAAACTAAATCTTCTGAAATGTAATAATAACCTAAATTTAGAGCGTTTTTTAAAATTGTTGTTTTTCCACTCCCTGGCGGACCAACAAACAAAATGGCATCTCTTTTATTTATTGATATTGAAGAAGCATGAAGAAGTAAATGTTCTTTATAATTAAGAGCATAAAGGTTTCTTAAAGCATATATTAAAATTTGATAAGGGTTATCATTTTCATTTACATAAATAACTTTTCTAACTTCATCAAATTTTGATTCACCAGTATATTTTTTGACATAAATAATTTCCTCAAAATTATTATCATCATCAACTTTATAAAATTTTAAAAAGCTATTTTCAAAATCAAAAGAAGAACAAATTTTTATTTTTTTTGAAAATAAGTTAATTATCATTTTGAATTAACATTTCATAACCACCAATTAAAGAAGCATATTCACCAAGCTCAGATTTTTTAACAATTACATTACCTTTTAAGTTTAAAAATTTACTAAAAATATCAAATGCTTTTGAAACACCCCCTCCTAAAACAATTACATCAGGTTCAAATATCATAATCAAATTATTTATTAAAATTGAAAGTTTATTTGAAAACCATTTCCAAAATTCAATAGCTAAATGATTGTTGTTTTTAGCAAGCTCATAAATTTCAACAGCTTTTAATTTTCTTTTAAAAACCTTTTCAAAATAATTTGGAAAATATGCTTCTCCAATATAAGCTTCAATACAACCCATATTTCCACAATTACAAAGTGGTCCATTTTCATCTATAATGATATGACCAATTTCTCCTGCTCCCCCCTTCCCTCTATATAGCTTTCCATCTATGATAATTCCACCTCCAACACCTGTTCCAATAGTAATTCCAATAACATTTTTATAATTCCTAATTCTTGTCCATTCTCCAAGTGTAAATAAATTAGCATCATTATCTATAATAACTTTTTTGTCAGTTCTTAAAATTAACGATTTTTCTTGATATGTTTTAACATTAGGAGCAAAGATAATTTTATTATTTTTAACAATTCCTGCAAATCCAATAGCAATTGCATAGAATTGAAATTTCTTTATGATTTCATTTAATTGTTCTTCAAGATCGTCTTTATTTGTTTTTTCAATATAAAATTCTTTAACTTCATAGTTTTCAACAATTCCATATTTTATATAACTTCCTCCAACATCAAAACATAATGCTCTCATTAAAATCCTTCCATATCATCACTTTCTTCCCTTATCTTTTGTTTATTCAGCCTTCTAAAATCTTGAAAGTTATAAATTAAAACAAATTGAATTGATGGCCATTTTCTGCTCATATTTTGAGATTGATAAAAATTAAAATTATAGTTTTCACTATTAAAAGTAAATGTTTTAAAGACATCTGAAAAATTAAATATGAAAATGAAGTTTTTATAAGGAAGTCTTAAACCTAAATCAAAATAATAATTTTCTTTAATTTCTCCTTGTGAAGTTTTTCTTGGAGCATTATAAACTGCTGAAATTTGAAGTAATAAAATTCTTATAGAAGATTTAATATCATAAGAAAAGCTTTCTTTTCTTAAATCGCTATACAAATTCATTTTATACAAATTTATTGAACCTTGAAAATCAAAAAATTTCCCTTTCCTATAACTAGTTGAAAATTCACTGCCAAAAAATTCAGAAAAGCCTACATTTTCAGGATAATTTATTAAAAAGCTATCCTTATAAGAAACAATTTGTTCAATTACATTCTCACTTTTTCTATAATAACCGTAGATGTTAATTATGCTATTTTGAAAACCAATTTCAAAGCTATGGGAATATTCGGGATTTAAGTTCGGATTACCAATTCTTTTAGTATATTGGTCAAGTTTTACTTCATAAGGTTCTAATAACCAAGGTCTTGGATGTTCAATTCTTCTTGAATAATTTAAGTAAATTTCATTAAATTGTGAAATTTTATATGATAAATTTAAAGAGGGAAAGAAATCATTGTATTGTTTTTTAAAGTTTGAAATACTTCTATCCGTTCTTTCAAATCTAAGACCAATTTGACCATTTAAACGATTAAAACTTTTGTTATAGGTAAAGTAAAGTGCATTCGTTATTTTATAAAAATTAGAAGAAAAACTATCATACGGAATAAATCCATTTTGATAGTTATAGTAAATTACATCATCTTTGGAATTGTTATAATTTCCAAGATAACCAAAAGCAAGTGTCTTATTATCGTAATCAAAATTAAATCTTATAGTGCTTGATGGACCGCTTTCTGTATTCCTAAATCCGTATATTACATTATCATTTTGATCTTTATTTATAGTTTCAGAATTTTCATTAAAAGTTCTAATTGTCCAATAAATGCCAGCATTTATAAAATTTTTATTATAACCAAAGTAAGCTGAACTATTGATACCACCAACTTTAAAATCAAAATTCGTTTTATAATAATTTGAACCATTAGTTATTGAATTTGATAACATACCAAATCCCCAATGATTTAAACTTCCTTCAAAACTAAATGAGCCATAATCTAAGTTTAATCTTAAACCATAAGGATTTGTCCATCTATTAAAATCCCCACTCGTTAGAAGTGTTTCATTTGAAAAAATTCTCTTTGTCTGAGAATTGCTATTAAATGAAAATTTATTGTAGTTTATTGATGTTGAAATTTTTAACTTGTTTTTTGAAACTCCATATAGTAAGTTTAATCCATAATTATCATAAGTTCCAATTCTTCCATTTATTGAATAACTTCTTCCTTCTTCCCTTGTAGTTTTTAAAATGATATTTACAATTATATTTCCTTCTGCTTCGTATCTTGCAGATGGATTGGTAATAATTTCAATTCTATCAATTTGAGTTGCAGGAATTTGTTTTAAAGCATCTGAAATTTCTAAATTCGTTGGTCTATTATTTATAAGTAATGTTATATTTGATGAACCCCTTATCTCTACATTATCATTATTATCTACATTAACACCTGGTGTATTTCTTAGAACATCAAGTGCTGTTCCACCAGTAGTTGATATATTCTCAGATGGTCTTATTACTCTTTTACCCTGTTCATAAGTAATTGTTGGAGGTTGTGCTATTACTTGTTGTTCCCTTAACATAATACCTTTTGGATTGAGTGAAACTTTACCTAAGCTTACATTTTCCTTATTTATATTTACATTTAAAATTTTCGTTTCATAACCCAAGAATTCAATTTTAATTTTATAGTTTCCATAATTTAGATTATTGATTTTTATATTTCCGTTTTCATCACAATAACCACCTAAAATTTTTGTAGTATCTTTATAAACTTCATAAGCACAATATCCAATAGCTTCACCTTTTTCATTAACAACGGTTAATTCCAAATTTCCAATTTGTAAAAAGGTTATAATTAGCATATTTTAAATTTTAAAGTTAAATGATTATTGCTGTGTATAGTAATTGGTGTGTCTAATAATTCTGGAATCCACCCTGAATATAAGCGGACGGCTTATAACTACGCCCCCCCATTAAAACCCCCTCTTTTTTGTTAATAATCAATAACTTATCAGTTATTTCTCGCCTTGTGTCTAATAATCCTAAAATTATAATCATTCCTGTTTTTCTTCAACTTTAAAATTTCTAATTTGCGCCCATAGCTCAACTGGATAGAGCGGCGGACTACGAATCCGCAGGTTGGGGGTTCAAGTCCCTCTGGGCGCGTTTAAAATATCTTCCTTCTTTATAGGATAAGTTCCAATATGTCTAATAACAATACTTGCACAAAAGTTAGCAAATTTCAAAATTTTTTCAATTTCTAAATTACACAAAATACCAAATCCCAAAACCGCAACCACAGTATCACCTGCTCCCGAAACATCATATACTTCACTTTCATAAGTTGGAACATGTAAAACCTTATATTTATCAATATAACTTAAACCCTTTTCCGAACGAGTAATCACTATACTTTCAAAATTAAATTTTTCAATGGCTAATTTTCCCATTTTCTCTAAAATATAATTCTCATTTTCAATTGTTTCATTTAAACCTTCTGATAATTCTTTAACATTTGGTGTTATCATATTAGCATTTCTATATTTGTTCCAATTCTTACCTTTTGGGTCAATAATTGTAAATTTTGACTTACTTATAATGAATTGAGAAATTTTTTCAGAGATTAAACCTTTGTTATAATCAGAAATTATTGTTAAATCATAATCATCTATAACATTTTCCAAAATTCCTAAAATTCTTTGTTCCAAATTTTTATCAATAGGATTATTATTTTCAAAATCAATTCTAATTAA
The DNA here is from genome assembly GCA_965649115.1 of Caldifarciminota bacterium. Classification (GTDB taxonomy): domain Bacteria; phylum Hydrothermota; class Hydrothermia; order LBFQ01; family DSFT01; genus DSFT01. Next base: position 37,107 of record CBFGJN010000006.1, read on the forward strand.
ATGTTGGTTTTTTGAAACAACTCTTATTTTTGTTGTTGTAATTCTACTATCTCTAATTATAAAATTCGTTTTAATTTTGTTGTTTTCAAATAATTTTAATAATTCATATCCATTCTCATCATCTCCAATAATTCCAATAACATCAACCTCAATTCCTAAATTTTTCAAGTTTAAAGCAGTATTTCCAGCACCTCCAATCCTATTTTCTATTCTTTTTACATTAACAACAGGAACAGGGGCTTCAGGTGATATTCTATCAACATTTCCAAAAAAGTACTTATCAAGCATTAAATCACCAATAACTAATGCTTTCTTGTTTGGAGGATTGTTTAGAAACTCAATTATCTCTTCCATTCTTTACTTCCTGGTTTTTCAATAGGGATTTTTAAAGCACATAATTCACAATTTTCAGGATTATAAGTTTTAACTTTAACTTTAATCAAACTATAAAAAGGATATTCAAATTTTACATTTTCACTTCTATCAACTAAACAACCAATCCCAACAATATTACCATTATAACTTTTAACAACTTCTATAACTTCTCTTGTTGAAGAACCCGTTGTAATAACATCCTCAATAATTAAAACATTTTCCCCTTTATTTATATAGAAATCTCTTCTTAATTTCATAATACCATTTTCTCTTTCAGTAAAAATTGCCCTAGCATTTAAAAACCTTGCAGTTTCATAAGCAACGATAATAGCTCCAATAGCAGGACCAATAACAACATCAATTTTATAATTTTTAAAATAATTTGCCAAATTTTTACACAAAAATTCACTATATTTTGGATATTGTAGGACTAATGCACTTTGAAAATATGTGTCAGAATGAAGACCAGACGATAATAGAAAATGACCTCTTTTAATAGCACCTGTTTCTTCATAGATTTTTAAAATTTCATTCATTTATTAAGCTCCTTATTTGTTCAATTCTTGATTTAAAGTAATCATTATTTTTTTCTATGTTTAAAGCCTTTTGTAGCCAATTTAAAGCTTCTTTATAATTTCCAAGTGATTCATAACATTTGGCAACTGTATCCATAATATTAGCATCCTTTGGTGATAATTTATTTGCTTTTAATGAAAATTCAAGGCCAACTTCTTGAAATATATTTCTTGAACATAATTCCCAAGCTATATTATTATAACTATCAGAGCTTATGTCCTTTGAAAATTTCATATTTTGTAAAAGGTACCTTATATTGTTTTCTAAATTCTTACTTGAAAGCCTAATATAAGAAACTAACATATATTCATATTGCCAACTTTTATAAATCCTTTTTAAATCTTCAATTGGCTGTTTGCTATCATCAATTCTAATTTCAACAAGTCTATCATCAATTCCATCATATCCACCATCCTTTAATTTAACAATAACTGCACAAGATTGTCTTCCTCTTCTATCACCACCTGCTTTATCACCTGCTTGTAATGATAAAATTATTCTTTCGGCTAATGGCTTATTTGTGCTATTTAAAAATGCTTTTTCCATCTCTTTTAAAACACTTTCAGATTTTAATAAATTTCCAAGAATAATATATCCCCTTGAGACAATATGACCTGCATAAGGAAAATTTTTATTTCCCGTAAAAGCATAACCATCTCCATTTATATTTAAAACCCCTACTTGTCTCAATTCAAATAAACTATCACTTGCTCTCAATATATTAATTATTTCTTTTGGAGAATAACCTAATTTTAAAAGTTCAAGTCCTAATTTTCCAAATTTCACATTAACAAAACTTTGTGTCGCAACAGCTCCATATTCTGGGTCTATCCAAGGAACTAAAAAACCAACACCTAAAACCTTTGAACAACTTCCAATCCCAATTTCCTTTGTAATAGTATCAACAGCAATAATGCTAAATGTTGAAAATAAAAAATGTATCATAAAGGATAAACAATCCTTGTGTCCGTATCTCTAACCATTCCCGTAGCATAAATATCTTCTATAATTTTCTTTATTTCTTCAAATGTCTTAAATTCAGCTATTGCTATAATGTCTATATTACCGAAAACACCATCCGCTGATATAACACCTTTAACTTTTCTTATTTGTTCAACAGCTTTTTTCATATCTTCCCTATAAAATGATGTTAATCTAATGAAAATGTAAGCTTTCATAGTTTGAAATTTTAAAGTGCTTTAAATAATACTTATTGCCTTGTCCAATGGCTTTAAGATGCCCTTATAATTTATTCTAGACAAAATCTTTATCTTTTAGAGTTAAAGATGCCAAAAATAGACAAAAAATAATATAAAATATAAGCATAGAAACATTCTTCCAAATATAAATATAATCAACATTTGAACTTACCAATTCAAGCAATATATTAACTGCATAATGAAAAGGATAGAATTTTCCTATTATTTGAGCCCATATTGGCAAATCTTGATAATCTATTAAAAGTCCTGTAAAGAATACAGAAGGGACAATAATAAGCGGAATAAATGGAATAACATGCCCTTCATGCTTGGCAAATGTTGAAATAAATGTTCCAAGAAGAACTGAAACAATAGCCAAAAGCCAAATAATTAAATATAATTGAAAGAATTTCCAAAATGAATAATCTATATTAAAAAGCAATTTTAACTCGATAATAACAATAATTGATTGAATAGTTGAGAGAAAAGAATAAGCGAGTGCATAACCTAAAATTAAATCCCATTTACTAACACCATTTATAAATAATCTTTCAAGTGTTCCCCTTGTTCTTTCTTGAACTAATGCTATTGAAGATAATATAAATGATAAGAAATGGACAACAAAGGCTGAAATTGGAACAACATATCTTAATTTCATAGGCATTTGTGGTAATGTGTCAAAAAAAATTTTAAAAAGAAAAATGATAAGTAATGGAACTACTACTGACAAAGCAAAAAACCTTCTATCCCTCCTTATTTGATTTAAAATTCTTTCTGAAAGTATAAAAACTATCATTTATAATAAAGTCTAACTTTAAAGCTCATATTTTCAATAAAGTTTATGTCCTTATTTGTAGAAATTCTCAATATAACATATCTCTTATCTTCATTTATATCGTAATAAGCGGAGTTCTCAATCATATGGGCTTTTGAAATAACTTTTCTTCCATCTTTTGTGATAATCAGGACCTTGTTTGGAACTTTTATCTTACTTAAAAAATCCTCCTTAAAGAATGCCCTTATATAAAAGCTATCTGGGCAAACTATAAAAGCATAATTATTAGGGACATTAAACTGACCTTCACTTATGTTCTTTTCCATAATTATTCCATCTATTGGAGATTTTATATAAATTTGAGAAAGTTGATTATTTATTTGTTTAATTTCGTAATTTAATTTTTCAATTTGAATTTTTGAAAGCTCATATTCTTTTTGTGCTTTTATATAGTTGTTTTCAGCCTTAATTAAATCAAACTTTGAAATACTATTAGCTGAATATAAAATTTTTGCCTTTTCGTATTCATCTTTTATCATATTTAATTTGGATTTTAATTCATTTTCTAGTACATTCTTTCTAATAAGTAGGTTTTCACTATCCAAAATAGCTAAAATTTGGTCTTTTTTGACATAATCAAATTTATTCACAAAAATTTTTAAAACTTTTTCATTTAAATTTGAATTTATGAAAAATCTATCGCAGGATAAATAAGCCTTATCTGTTTCAATGTAGTTTAGTGAATTGATATAAAGAAACCAAAAATGATAATAAAAACCAAAACGAAAACAATTGGGATAATTTTTCTCATTCCCCTATCTCTCCTTTAAAAATTGAGACAATAACCTCATCTAAATTTGGCATTTTAAAACTTAGATTTTTTACTTTCTCATGCAAACCAAATTGTTTCAGAAAATCAGCAATAATTTTTGGATTATTTTCTAAAATTTTAGAAATTTTATCATTTTCAAGCTCTAATTCAATTTTTAAATTTCAAATTTTTAATATATTTTCAGGTTTATCAACTATTAGCATTTTTCCTTTATAAATTAGTCCAAGTAAATCACATTTGAAAGCTTCATCCATAAGATGTGTACTTACAAAAATCGTTTTTCCTTCTTCTTTTAGCCTTAAAAAATAATTCCAGAATTTTTCTCTTAAATGAGGGTCAAGAGCAGCAGTTGGCTCATCTAAAAACAATAATGTTGGATTATGAACAATTGAACAAGCAAATGATACCCTCCTCTTTAAACCTCCTGATAATTTATAAACTTCAACATTTCTTTTATTTTCAAGTTCAGCAAATTCTATAACCCATTCGTAATCCTTAACAGAATGTAATTTAGCAAAAAATTTTATATTTTCTTCAACTGATAAATCTTCATATAATGCAAAATCCTGTGGCATATATCCTATAATTTTTATAAGTTTTGAGCGCTCCTTAACAGGTTCTAAATCAAAAACTTTAATCTCTCCATAACTTGGCTTTAAAGAACCAACAAGCAGTTTTATAAATGTTGTCTTTCCACTACCATTAGGACCAATAAGTCCGAAAATTGTTCCACTTTCTATTTTCAAACTGACATTGTCTAATGCTTTAAATGTCCCATAAAATTTTGTTAGGTTATTTACCAAAATCATTTTTTAAAATTGAGAATTTCAAAGCTCGTTCCACCTGACAATTGCTGTGTCTAGTAATTAGGCTATGGGGGGGCTTTGCCCCCCATTAAAACCCCCAATAAAATTAAGAATTTCATTTTTGAATTTTTATAAAATTCTCAACATATTTAGCAATTATGTCAAATTCCAAATTTACATAATCACCTTCCTTCAAAAATTTTAGATTAGTCAGATTTAGTGTTTTAGGTATTAAAACAACCTCAAAGTAATTATCATTTATTCTATTAACTGTTAAACTAACACCATCAAGACAAATTGAACCCTTATAAACAAGATATTTTCTAAATTTTTCTTCAAAAAAAACCTTAATAGTTTTCGTCATTTCAAAGTTTTTAACTTCAATAACTTTTCCAACACAATCAACATGACCAAGAACTAAATGACCACCTATAAGTTTATTTAAAGTCAAGGACCTTTCTAAATTAAAAATATGCTCATATAAATTGATTTTTGAAAATTTCGTTCTACTTAATGTTTCAAGTGATAAAAAGAAGAAAATTGATTTACTATTAAATTTTTCAACTGTTAAGCAACATCCATCAACACTGATACTTTCGCCTTCTTCTAAAATCTCATAAGGATTTTCAATTTCAAGCAACAATCCATCATTATATTTTTTTATACTAATTGTTTTTGAAGTTTTTTCAACAATTCCACTAAACATCAATAAAACTTTCTAATTAATAAAATTGGAACACTTGAACTTCTTATAACTTCATCTGCAAAGTGTCCTAAGAATTGAGTCCTATCATTAATTCCCTTATAAGCAACTACAATTAAATCAATATCATTTATTTTAGCCCAATTTGAAAGTGCTTTTCCATCTCCTTCACTCTCTATTATTACAGGTTCTATTTCAATTCCTTCAATAACTTTCGTTAGTTCTAAATTTAATTCTAAAATTAACTCATCAAAAAGGTTTTCGGGAACAAAATTTTTAACTTTCGTATCTAAAACATGAGCATTATATATTTTTGCAGAAAATGTTTTTGCAATTGCTAATGCTATAATAAATGCATTTCTTGAATACTTTGAAAAATCAATACCAACCAATATATTTTTTATTTTGGGTTCTTTTTCGCCTTTGACAATTAAAACATTTGAAGGACTTAAACAAGCAACTTCATAAGCAGTTGAACCAATCTCTTCACCTTTTGAGCTATTTGACAAAACAACTAAGCTTGACTTTGTATAATCCAAAAAATCTACAATTTCCCAATGTGGTGTTCCTTCTTTTAAGTAAATATCAACACCATTTATTCCATCATCTAAAAATTTCTTCTTTATTTTTTCAAGCTCTGAAAACATTTTATGTTTATGATTATTTGAATTTTCATCAAGAATTGTAGTCCATCCAAGAAGCATTTTATAAAATGGGGAAACACTTTCTGTTACACTTATAATTTCAAGACGAGAGCCAGAAACTTTTGATAAGTACTTTGCCCACTCACCTGCTTTTAAGGAACTTTCAGAAAAGTCCGTTGCAAAAACAATTTTATGAAACATCTTCATAGTTTTAACCTCCTTATTTTTCAAATTTTAAAGCACATTTTAAAGCCTTTCCTTCCTTCATAAGTTCAAAAGCTTTCTTTATTTCTTTAATTTCAAATTCAAATGTTATGAGATATTCTAATAATTTATGTTTTTCCATTAAAAACTCATATGCTTTTTTAACAGATGAAGGTTTATGATGAAATGATGCTAAAATATCAATTTCATTATAATGAAAATAACTTTGATTAAATGTTAAAAACTTATCTTCTTCCATTCCCGAAAATAATAAAATTTTAGAGCCTCTTGGAAGATTATTTAAAATTTTATTTATTAAATCATAACTGCCCGTTGTATCAATTATAATATCGTAATTTTCATCAATTTCATAAACAAAGGCTCTTTCTAATTTTTCAAAGAATGGACTATCTTTTAAAAGTTCCAATCTTTTTTTACTTCTTGAATAAATTTTTACATTGAAATTTTCAAGGATTAAAAAAAACATTATAGCAATTGATGAACTTCCAAGAATAAGGATATTTTCATAACCATTTAAATTTAATTTTTCAATTCCATTAAAAACACAAGCTAATGGTTCAATGATAGGAGCAACCTTAAAGCTAATTTCCTTTGGCTTTATAAATAAATTTCTTTCTACAACTAATTTTGGTATTTTAAGATATTCTGCATAAGCACCTAAAACTAAATTATATTTCAAATTTAAACATAAATTTTCTCTATTAGTTTTACAAAATTTACAATTTCCACAATAAGCACTATTTAAACCAAATACCTCATCACCAACTTTAAATTTATAACTTTTACTCTCAACTACAACACCACTATATTCATGACCAAAAGGTCCGTTCCTTAACAAAGGATGTCCTCTTATATAAGCTTTTAAATCAGTTCCATCAGTTAATGCGTATTTTACTTTAATTAGAACTTCACCATCATCTATTTTAGGAATTTCAACATCTCTAATTTCAATATTATTATCAACTAAATAAGCACAAAGCACTTCTAAAAGTTTAAAGCTTTATCATTATATAAGCGGTCTGAAAATCAGGTTTTAGTTATTGACCATCAATAATTTATCTCCTCTCTTAATTTCATTATAGCAGAAACTGGATCTTGTGAATTTGTTATAGCTCTTCCTATTACAAGAAAATCAGCCCCCTTTTTAATTGCTTCTTTTGGAGTAATAACTTGCTTTTGGTCATCTTTTTCTTTATAAAATTCCGGTCTTACACCTGGAACTACTACTAAAAATTTTTTTCCTATGGTTTGTTTAACTTTTTCAATAAAATTTCCTGAAACAACTACTCCATCTAAATTACATTCTTTTGCTAAAAAAACTCTTTTCATTACAACTGCACTTATAGGAAGATTTATTCCAACATCATATAAATCTTCTTGATTTAAACTAGTTAGAACTGAAACACCAAGTAATTTTATTTTATTTGTGCTTTCTTTTGCAGAAATTAACATTTCTCTACCACCAGAAATGTGAATTGTTAAATAATCAATTTCAAAATTATCCAAAACTTTTATTGTCTTTTTTACTGTATTTGGAATATCTTCAAGTTTTAAGTCTAAGAAAACTATCGCTTGTTTATTTTTTAAGTAATCTATAACCTTAAAACCCTCTGAAACAAACAATTCAAGACCAACCTTAAAAAACTTATGAATATCAATAACCTTATCTACAAACTCCTTAAATTTCTTAAAATCATTAAAATCAAGCGCTATAAAGAACATATTCTAATAAATGAAAACTTTCCTTCTGTTTATTATATAAAAACCTTTATCAAGCATTATAAAATCGTTATCATGAACAATACCCTTGAAAACTAATTTTCCATTTAAAGAATAAATTTCTAAATTCCCTTCTCCATAAATCCTAATCCCATTTTTCACAATCTCAAACTTCAAGCAATTTTTATTTTCATTACTTATTAGTGGAGTACATATAATTGACTTATTTATTAAAATTGGATTTGAACTTGTAAAGTCAAAATTGGCATTACCTTTATCATTTATACTTGAAAAATTATAAGTGAAATTAAGATTTAAAGGCATAATGTTATTTATTACAAAGCTTATAGGCTTTTCAGAACAAGATAAAAATGCATTCCCCTCTATTCTAATAGCATATATTGAAATAGGGGAACTATAATCGCTTTCACCCACTGCAACGATTGAAATAGGACTTCTATAAGCATCATAAATATAATCATTATTTACCGTCCCATATCTTGATTGAGCTATTATAGATGAACAATTTGTATCACTTACAAGAGCGAAAACATCATATCCATCACCAAAACTATTACTATTTCCTAAAATTAAAACATAGTTGTTGATATTAAATAATCTAACTCCATAATCATTATTATTTACTAAACTATTTGGCGTGAAATAACAGGCTCTTAAAATTGACAAATTCCTATCAAGCTTTGCAAGGAAAACATCATTATTATAACTTCCAGTTATGTAGAAACGATTATTATAAAATTTAACATCATTAATTCTTGTATTTGGAAGTCTTGTAGAATTTAAAACACTATAATCATTAGCTTTAATCAAGTAAAGATAAGCATAGTTATCAGAACCATTACTGATGAGAATAATGGTGTCATTTACAACTGCCATAGAACCAAAAAATTGATAAACAGTTAAATCAAAACTTCTTGAATTTAAATATATAATTTGACTTGGTTGAATGATAATTTTGGCAATTCCTACATTTTGTAAATTATTATTAAAACCTTTATAACCAACAATAAATGTATCTGATTTATAAGGTAAAATTTTTTGACCCAATTCATCCCTTTTAGCTCCTGTTAGTCCAATTACTTTGTTAGCATTAACAGTTAGACTTGTAGTATTTATTTTCAAAATTGTAATATCTTTATTATTTAAGTTTTGATCAATAATTCCCTCTCCCGTTATAACAACTTCATTAGAAGGATTTATAACATATCCGCCAGGAACAATCCCTCCTCTACTATCTGATGTTTTTCTTGAATCAATGTAATTTCCAAGTTGGTCAAGTTTTACAACAATGGTATTAGGAAAGTTATCCCCATAACCACCAGATATTATTATTGTATCATTATTAAGTAATAAAACATTCGTTCCTCTTGTTCTTTGGTCAAATATATAAATATTTTGCCAAACTGTCAAATCAAAAAGAATAAAAATCACAAATGAAATTTTAAGGGTAAATTACAAAAAAGTCAAGCTACCTCATAAGGCTTTAAAATTTCAATCATTATGAGTAGATTAAGGGAAGTGTGGGAAATTTTAGTTAATAAAGTTGATAAATTAAGTCTAGAAGAATTTAAGAATTCATATGGTGAAGAAATTCTTGAAATGGCAATGTCTCCAAATCCATATTTTTCAATAAAGGAAAATTACATAAGAGTAAATAACTGGTCTAAAAGATTTACAAATTTTGAGAGTGGAAAAAAGGATGACGAATTGGTAGAAATTCTCATTGATTATTTAAAAAATGGTTATAGAAGTAAGAATATTCAAATTATAGAAGAAATAAAAAGTAATTTATCAATTGATGACACGAGAATTTATAAGACCTTAGGAAGGAAGGGCTATTTAAAATATGATGAATTACCATTTTTCTATATGGAAGAGCCTATTAGTGTTAATTTACAAGAGGAAAATTATGAAAGAGTTGATTTAACAAATTTATATTCATTTTCAGTAGATGATGATGAAACTATTGAAGTAGATGATGCTATAAGTATTGATGGAAATAAAATTTACATTCATGTTGCAGATGTCAGTTCATCCTTAAAAATATCCAAAAATTTACATTTGCTTGAAAGAACTATTAGCTTATACCTTCCAGAAAAAAATTTCTATCTTCTGCCTTCTGATGTTATTGAAAAATTATCTTTACACAATGGGATAAAAAATTCTTTAACATTACTTTTAGAATTTGATGAAAACTACAATTTGAAAAATTATAAATTTTTAAGAGCAAAAATTAAACTTAAAGATAGATTTAACTACAAAACATTTGAAAAAGTTCTTTTAATTGAACCCTTCAAAAAATTGTTATCAATTTCAAGGAAATTTCAATTAATGAGATTAAATAATGGTGGATATAATTACGTTTTACCTATAAAAAAATTTAAAATTGATGAAAATGGTGTTAAATACGAGCTAATAGACCTCAATTCAAAAAGTTATTTTGTGATAAGCGAGCTTATGATTTTGTATAATTATATTGCTAGCAGATTACTTAAAAAGAATGATTTTCCTGCAATTTATAGAAATTATGAAGAGAAAACAAATATAAACTTAAATGAAAATGACCCACTATATTACTATAAAATTATGAATGCATTTAAAAGTACAATTTTATCTTCTTCTCCAAAACCTCATTATATATTAGGACTTGATGTATATGCACAATTTACATCTCCTTTAAGAAGAGTCTATGATATAATAAATCAAGAACATCTACATAGATTATTAGATAATTTAGAGCCTAAGTATTCAAGTGAAAAAATAGAAGAGTTTATAAGAATAGCTGTTAGAGTTGAAAAAAGAAAAAAATTTATTCAAAGAAGTAGATTGGACTTTTGGACTTATGTCTATATAAAAGAGAACTATAAAGATAAAATTATAAAGGGTTTCGTTTGTAGAATAAATGATAAATGGTCAGAATTATTCTTTCCTGAATTCTTAATAACGGAGAAAGTTTATTATAAAGGGCTTGATGTTGGTAAGAAAGTTAATTGTTTAGTTAGAGATGTTGATCCTTTTGGTTGTAAAATGGATATTTTTATTATAAAATGAGAGCTCTTGTTCTTTCAGGAGGTGGCTCAAAAGGATTAGCACATATTGGGGTTTTAAAAGCTATTGAGGAAAAAAAATTAAAATTTGATTTTATTGTTGGTTGTTCAATGGGTTCATTAATAGGAAGTTTATATGCTCTTGGTTATTCATCTGAAAATATAAAGTCCATAGCAAAAATTTTAATTTCACAAAACATTATTAAATTTAAAATTTCACTAAATGAGTTTTTTGATTCAACAAAAATTGAAAAAATCCTTGAAGATATTTTTTCAAATAAAACTTTTAAAGATACAAAAATTCCAATTTATATATTGGCAGTTGATTTATTGACTTATAATCCTATCATTTTTAATAATGGATATTTGAAGTATGCAATTAGAGCATCAATTTCACTACCTTTGGTTTTTAAACCTGTTATGATAAATGGAAGAATTTTAGTAGATGGAGGAATTTTTGAAACATTACCCTTAGGTATTGCTAAAATGCTCGGTGCTAATTATATTTTAGCAGTTAATGTTGTAGGAACACTTTCAAGCAATTTATTCTTTGAAAGTGCAGATGAAATGAAAAAAATAGATTATAGCATATTGAAAACAGCTTTTGACGCTATTTACATATTACAAAGATCACAAATTAAACACACAATTGAAGCACATAAACCTAACATTTTAATAAATGTAGAAACAAGTGATATTGAACCACTTGATTTCAAAATTAACTTAGAAGATATTATTGAAAGAGGTTATAAAAGTGCTATGGAGGTTTTAAAGTGAATTTAGATTATTTTTCTGCCCTTATACTTGGTATTATTGAAGGGATTACTGAATTTTTACCAATTTCCTCAACAGGACACTTAATTTTAGCTTCAAAATTATTGTCAATAAATCAAAATGAATTTACAAAATCTTTTGAAATTGTTATTCAATCAGGTGCTATCTTGTCAATAATTGTTCTATATTTCAGGAAAATTATATCAAATCCAAAGATGATTTTATATATGATAATTGGATTTATTCCTTCGGGAATTTTTGGTTTATTGTTTTATAAGTTTATAAAGCAATATCTTTTTAGTCCTTTTGTTGTTTCTTTAATGTTAATTGTTTGGGGGATTATTTTTATTTTCGTTGAGCTTTTATTGAAAGGAAGATATTTTAAATCACAAATTGACACTAAAACAGCTCTTTTAATAGGATTTTTTCAATGTTTCGCCTTAATTCCTGGAACATCGCGTTCAGGTGCAACAATTATTGGTGGAATGTTATTAGGATTAAGCAGAAAAGATGCTACTGAATTTTCATTTCTATTATCTGTTCCAACAATAATAATAGCAAGTGTTTATGATTTAATTAAGGAAAAAAGCACTATATTTAATAGTGATATTTATGTTCTTTTAATTGGGTTTATTACTTCATTTATATTTGCTTATATTTCAGTTAAATGGCTTATTAATTTTGTTTCAAAACATAGTTTAGTAATTTTTGGGATTTATAGAATTATCATTGGAATAGTTTTTATTTATTTATGAGAAAAATTTGAAAGCATAAGAATTGGGATTTTCAAGGCGAAATAAATCTACTTTTAAATGGGGCGAATTTATAACGCAAAATAAATCTGCTTTGTCTAGTAACTTATAAAAATTTTTTTGAAATTATAGTTTTCATGGAGGGAATTATCGGGGGCAAAGTCCCCCAAAGCCAAAATATGCGCATTTTAAAGCCAAAGGCTTGATTTCAGGGTGGGTGGGAAAATAAAGAAAAATAAAGACAAAGCTGCTTTGTCTAGTAATTATTGCTAAATGTCTGATAATCAATTACTTATAAAATTTTCAAGAAAATTATTGATTTTTAGGGGGGTTTAATGGGGGGCTTCGTAAGTAAAGCCGAAGGCTTAAATATAGGGTGAATAGTTTTAGAATTACTAGACAAAGCTGCTTTGTCCAATAAATAATGTCAAGGGGGGTTTAGGGGTTAAGAATTTAGGATTTAAAATTTTGGAATGGGGAAGGTAAATTGGCAAGAATATAACAAGGAATTGGTAAGGAGGGGTGAAATATG
>CBFGJN010000007.1:0-49192 GCA_965649115.1 Caldifarciminota bacterium
GGGGCCTTCTCCCCCCAAAGCCGAAATATGGGTATTTTAAAGGCGAAGCCTTGAATATAGGGTGGGTGGGAAAATAAAGAAAAATAAATAATTCCAGAATTATTAGACAAGGCAAAAATCTCCTATTTATATCCTTTAAAATTTTTGTATGGTTTTAAAAAGCCAGATAAACACGAATAGCCAGGAATTTAAAGAAAATTATAATCATAATAAGGCTGTTGTTGAGGAGTATAAGAAGATTCTTGAAGAAGTTAGAAACAAAAGAGATGAAAAAGCTGTTAAATTGCAAAGAGAAAGAGGCAAACTATTAGCAAGGGAAAGGGTCTTAAAGCTTATAGATCCAGGAACGCCATTTTTTGAGTTATCACCTCTTGCTGCTTATAATATGTATAATAATGAAGTTCCACAAGCTGGAATTATTACGGGAATAGGAATTGTAGAGGGAAAAGAGGTTGTTATTGTCGCTAATGATAGCAGTGTAAAAGGAGGAACATATTTTCCTGAAACAATAAAAAAACATTTAAGAGCACAAGAGATAGCACTTGAAAATAACTTACCTATAATATACCTTGTAGATTCGGGAGGTGTATTTCTTCCAAAACAAGCAGAAGTTTTCCCTGACAAGGAACATTTTGGAAGAATTTTCTATAATCAGGCTATTATGTCAAGTAAAGGTATTCCACAAATTGCTTGCGTTATGGGTATGTGCACAGCTGGTGGTGCCTATGTTCCCGCTATGAGTGATGAGAATGTTATTGTTAAAAATCAAGGAACAATTTATCTTGGAGGTCCTCCATTAGTCAAAGCGGCGACGGGTGAGGAAGTTAGTGAGGAAGAATTAGGTGGAGGTTATTTACATTCTTATGTTTCAGGTGTAACTGATCATTTGGCAGAAAACGATGAACATGCTATTGAAATTTTAAGAAGTATAGTTAGAAATTTAAATAGAACAAAAAAACTTGATTTTATAGAAATTGTAGAAAGTGAAGAGCCTATTTATGATATTGATGAAATTCTTGGAATTATTCCCAAAGATATTTATAAACCTTTTGATATTAGAGAAATTATTGCGAGGATTGTTGATGGTAGCAGGTTTGATGAATTTAAGAAAAATTATGGTCAAACATTAGTTTGTGGGTTTGCTCATATTAAAGGTATTCCTGTTGGAATAATTGGTAATAATGGTGTTCTATTTTCTGAAAGTGCTTTAAAAGGTGCTCATTTTATAATGCTTTGTTCTCAAAGAAGAATCCCAATTATATTTTTACAAAACATAACAGGTTTTATGGTAGGCAAATTCTATGAAGAACAAGGGATTACAAAGCATGGAGCAAAGATGGTTCAAGCTGTAAGCACAACACAAGTTCCAAAAATTACAATAATTGTAGGTTCATCCCATGGAGCAGGAAATTACGCTATGTCAGGCAGAGCTTATAATCCAAGATTTCTTCTAATGTATCCATTTAGTAGAATTTCAGTTATGGGAGCAGAGCAAGCATTTCTTGTAATGAAAATTATAACAGAAAATAAATATAAGAGAATGGGTTCAGAAGTTCCAAGTGAAGAAATTGAAAAAATAAGAAAAGAGATTTATGAGAAGTACGATTATGAAGGTTCAGCTTATTATTCAACTTCAAGACTTTGGGATGATGGGATAATTGACCCGAGAGACACAAGGGAAATTTTAGGTTTTCTATTATCAGTTTGCTTAAATAAACCAATTGAAAATTATTCTGAAAAATCTTGGCCTGTTTTTAGGATGTAATTCTCTTTGATACGACAACTTTTGCAGGTTTCAACAATTTCCCTTTATATAAATATGCTTTTTCAAACTCTTCTAAAACAACATTATCAACATCTCCCTCTTTTATTAATAAAGCTTCACATAGCCTTGGATCAAATAATTTTCCTTTAAAGGAAATTTGTTCAACACCATTATCATTTAAAAACTTTATTAACTGTTTATAAATCATTTCAACACCTTTTTTAATTTCCTCGTTACCTTGAAATTTATTGAGGTATTCCAAAGCCCTTTCAAAATTATCTACAATAATTATAATTTCTTTGAATATCTTTTCTCTTTCATTTTCCTTTGCTTCGTTTATTCTTCTTTGAACATCCTTTTTGTAATTTTCATAATCAGCAAGTAATTTTATGTAGTTTTCTTTATATGTTAATATCTCTAAATTCAATTTTTTAGCCTTTTTCATAAGTTTCTTTTGAATTAAGGGATGGAATATCATAATTGAAATTTTAAAGTTAAACATAAGTGCTGTGTTGCTGTGTCTAAAAATTCTGAAAATATAATTATCTGTGTAATTTCCCAGTAATTAAGCCTTCGGCTTATAAATGCTTTGTCTAGTAAATGGTGTTAAATTATTGATTATCAAAGACTTATTAAAAACTCGTTAAAATGCTTGAAATAATGGGGGAATTATTGGGGGGCGAAGCCCCCCCACTGCCGAAAAATGGGTATTTTAAAGGCGTAGCCTTTATTTTCAGGGTGGGTGGGCAAAATATAGAAAAATATATATTTTTAGAATTACTAGACCCAGCAATTTATTAAAGCTTTAAAATTTCATAACTTATGTTAAATAAACCTGAAGAATTTTTTATTAGATTAAAAAAAGTAGAAGAACTTAGAAAAATCGGTATTGAACCATATGAATATAAATTTAAAAAAGAATATAGTGCAAAGGAGTTGAAAGAAAAATTTGATGAATTAAAAGATAAAACAATAAAATTTGCGGGAAGGTTAATGAGTGTTAGAATAATGGGAAAATCATTATTTGCTAATTTAAGAGATGAGACTGATGATATTCAAATTTATATAAAAACAGGAGAAACAGAAAACCCTTTTAACACAGAAAATACTGCAAAAGCTTTTGACAAATTTTTTGATATTGGAGATATTGTAGGTGTTGAAGGTCATCTATTTAAGACACATACAGGAGAAATTACAATTTTCGTTAAGAAATTTAAAATGTTATCAAAATGTTTATTACCACTTGCTGATAAATGGCATGGATTGAAAGATTTAGAAACACAATATCGTGAAAGGTACTTACATCTAATTGTAGATAGAAGCGCTATTGAAACGTTTAAGAAAAAATCACAAATTATTAAATTAACAAGAAAATTTTTTGAAGATAATGGATTTATTGAAATTGACACCCCGACATTACAACCAATATATGGAGGTGCTAATGCTAATCCATTTGAAACGTATTCAAATGCACTTGAAGCAAAATTATATTTAAGGATAGCAAATGAATTGTATTTGAAAAGATTGATAGTTGGAGGTTTTGAAAAAGTTTATGAAATTACAAAAAATTTTAGAAATGAAGGAATAGATAGAACTCATTATCCTGAATTTATTGCTATGGAAGCTTATGCAGCATATTGGTATTATTACGATATGATGGAATTGGCAGAAAATTACTTATCTTTTTTAGTCAGAAGTTTATTTAGTAGTGATGAAATTACATATGAAGAAAAAACAATTTCTTTTAAATTACCATTTAGAAGAATTTCTTATATTGAAGAATTGAAAAATGCTCTTGGTTTTAATCCAGTTGAAGCAGATTTAGAACTTCTAAAAGAAAAAGCAAAAAATTACATTCACAATGTTGAAAAATTACATAGATGGAAAATTATTGACAAATTATTTGATGAATTAGTTGGTAAAAATTTAATTGAACCCACAATTGTAATGGACCATCCAATAGAAATTTCACCTCTTGCCAAAATTCATAGAGAATTCAAAGATAGAGTTGAAAGGTTTGAAATTTATTTAGCGGGATTTGAAATTGCTAATGCTTTTAGTGAATTAAATGATCCAATTGAACAAAGAAGAAGATTTGAAGAGCAAATAAATTTAAGAAATTTATCTAATGATAAGGAATTACCCGAAGAAATAGATGAGGACTTCTTAACAGCTCTTGAATATGGAATGCCACCAACAGGTGGTATTGGTTTTGGAATTGACAGAATATGTATGATTTTACTTAATAAATCATCAATTAGAGATATTATTCCATTTCCTCAATTAAAACCAAAATGATAAAGAATTTAAAGTTTGATATTTTTAGTAAATTTAAGGACTTTGAAAAAGTTATAAATAATAATGATATTGGAATTTTCCTCTTTGTAAATGGAAAAAACTACATTTTAGGAAAGTTTTCAAGGGATTATAGTTTATTTTCAATTTTAGATGAGTTAATTGAACTTTTTAAAAATATAGAAATTGACGATAGAGTTGAAATTTCAGATGAAATAATTGAAAAATTAGAAGTTGGAACATATATTAAAAATGGTGAGATTTTTAAAATGAAAAAATCATCTATTTTTCATAACTTCTATATTGATTATAGAATTGAAATTTTGTGCGGTAATGATACTGCACAAGTTTATATCAAAAATCCAATAGAATTAGATTTTAAAAAAATTATGGAAAGTTTTAAAAATTGTCAATTAACGATAAATCCAATTATGTTGAATATAAAATGTAATTCAACTTCAATTATTTTATTTAAGGATGGTAAAGCTCTTATTAAGGAAAAAGATATAAGTGAGAATAGAGCAAGGTCAATTTATGAAAAAATTATATTTGTAAATTGCTTTGTGTAGTAATTCTAAAAATATCATTATTTAGGCTTATTTCCACATAAATTGGCAAAGCCACCTAATAACCCCACGAAAAATAAGGCTGATTAGATTTCCCAATTATTAACTTTCAATTTCCAATATGAAGTTTTATTCTTAGTTTGGAATTTCTTATTAGTTTTAATTGAGGAAATAACACTCAAAATTTCTTTTGAAGGTATTTTCTGGTTATAATTAAATTCTTCTGTAAATTTTGTAGTGTAAGTTCCATTTCTAAATTCTTCACTTTTTAAAATCTCTATTAAATAATCTATGTTTGTTTTAATGCCAAAGATTTTATATTCATTAAGAGCATTTATGATTCTGTTTATTGCTTCTTCTCTTGTTGTTCCATATGAAATTAATTTACTAATCATAGGGTCATAGTACATAGGAACTTCATATCCAGTATAAATTCCACTATCTAATCTAATATATGGTCCAGATGGCTCTATCAAAAATTCAATTTTTCCAAAACTTGGAGCAAAATTATTTAACGGATCTTCCGCATATATTCTTGCTTCTATACAATGTCCATTAGGTTTTAATTTTGAAAGATAACCTATATTTTCTCCATTTGCTATTTTTATTTGAATTTCAACTAAATCTATATTATATCTCCACTCTGTAATAGGATGCTCTACTTGTAGTCTTGTATTCATTTCTAAGAAATAAAAATTCTTGTTCTCATCTAATATAAATTCAACTGTTCCGACATTTAAATAATTTATAGCTTTTGCAAAATTTATAGCACTTTCAATAATTTTTTCACGAGTTTTTTCATCAATTGATGGACTTGGAGATTCTTCAATAATTTTTTGATGTCTTCTTTGAATTGAACATTCCCTTTCTCCAAGAGCAATTACATTTCCAAATTTATCTGCTACTATTTGAACTTCAATATGTTTTGGTTTTGAAATGTATTTTTCAAAATAAACAGTTCCATCTCCGAATGAACTTTCTGCTTCTTTTACAGCAATTTCATACTTTTCTAATAATTCATCTTCATTAAAAACAATTCTCATACCTTTACCACCGCCACCTTTTGAAGCCTTTATTATAATAGGATAACCAATTTCTTTTGCATATTTTTTAGCATCTTCATAAGAATTTATTTTCGGAGAACTTGGTAAAATTGGAACATTTGATTTTTTAGCTATTTCTTTTGATGTTATTTTATCACCTGCTAATTGCATGCTTTCTGGTGTTGGTCCTATAAAAATCAAACCCGCTTCAATTACTTTTTTAGCAAATTCTGGATTTTCTGATAGAAAGCCATAACCAGGATGGATTGCATTAGCTCCTGATTTTAGAGCAATATCTATAATTTTTTCCATATTTAAATAGCTTTTTGAACTTTCAGAAGATCCTATATAATAAGCATAATCGCTTAATAAGACATGAAGAGCGTTCTTATCTGCATCTGAATAAACCACGACAGAAGGTATATTCATTTTTCTTAGTGTTCTTAAAATTCTAACAGCAATTTCTCCTCTATTTGCTATAAGAACCTTTTTTATCATTTTTTTATGGAAAACAAAACAATAATGGAGACTAATAAAAGAAAAAGCACTATATTTACAACGGTTAAAATTGTCATGAATTTACTAATTTTGTTTATTATATCGTAAATTTTAAAAACTCTTTCTGCTTTATCTGAATAATCTTTCATTATGTTCTTTATATCCGACCAAATTTCTTCTATTTCTTTAAGTATCATAACCATTGCTTTTAATTCTTCTTCATTATTTCTATTTTCTTCCATAAGTTTAAAATTTTAAAGTAAAAGTTAAAAGGCGGAGTGCTGTGTCTAATAATTCTGGAATTATTGATTTTTCTTATTTTTCCCACCCACCCTATAATTAAGCCTTCGGCTTATAAATGCCCATTTTTAGGCTTTGGGGGGCAAAGCCCCCCATTAGACCCCCCATTAAATCTATAACTTCTTTAAAATTTTTATAAACTATTGATAATCAAGGACTTATCATTATTTATTGGACAAAGCAAAGGCGGAGCGCTGTGTCCAAAAATTCTGGAATTATTTATTTTTCAAAAGCCTTCGCCTTTAAAGTACCCATTTTTTGCTTTGGGGGCGAAG
This sequence comes from Caldifarciminota bacterium, assembly GCA_965649115.1. Taxonomy (GTDB): domain Bacteria; phylum Hydrothermota; class Hydrothermia; order LBFQ01; family DSFT01; genus DSFT01. The sequence continues at coordinate 6,743 of CBFGJN010000007.1, forward strand.
CCCCCCAATAAATCAACAATTTCCTTAAAAATTTTATAAATTATTGATTATCAATCGCTTAACAATAATTATTGGACAAAGCGAAGGTGGAGTGCCTTGTCTCCCCACCCACCCAAAAATAAGCCTTTGGCTTATAAAAACGCCATTAAAATCTATAATTTCAGTAATCATAAATTTTTGATTATCAAGGATTTAACGCTATTTACTAGACAAAGCATTTTGTTGTTGAAATAAGAGCATATGGCAAAACAAAAGAATAAATTGAAGAATTTACAAGAAGAGAATGGGAATGGAATGACCCTGAATTATGGAAAGAAACATATGAAAAATTATTTGGAGAACCATTTCCTTATCCCGAAAGTAAAGTGTTTAAAAAATTGAAAAAATATGAAATTGTTTGGCAAAAAAATTTTTATGGTATTGAAATGGTATATTTTACTATACTTACAAAAGCTTGAAAATTCACACTTATATGAATTAAAATTTTCGGACTATGCTAATTTCCCTTTTCTCTCAAATGAGTTTATATGGACCAGAAAGCCCAGATTGGCTTCAAGGAAGACATGACTTTAAGAAAACAGGAAAATCCGCTTGGAAGTGTAACAATCCCGCTATTGCAGATAGATTATGGAATGATAGAACAAGTTCAGATTGTTTTGGTCAAGGTGGTAATAATGTTGTTAATGTTGTAATGGATGTAAATGGAGATGGCGTTAATGAGGTTCTTGGTGCTGGAAATTATACATGTCCTTTTATTAGTATTGGCATTAGATTAAGAACTTATCCTGCTAATTCAAGCTCTTATCTATGGCAGTTATATTGGAATAATTCTGCTTCAAATACTGATGCCAATTTAGATGCTTTTATGGCAGGTGCTATAACAAATAGTGGTAGAAGATTATTTAGTGTTGATTATAAGGAGGGTTTCTTTGGAAGTCCTAAAAGATATTTTACTGCTGTTAGTGTAAGTGGTGGAAGTGGTTCAGTTATTTACCAAAAACAAGATTGTTCAAATGATAATCCTTGTTCATCGGGACTAACAATAGCAGATGTTAATAATGATGGTTGTCCTGAAATATATAGAGGTGTTAATAATAGAGCAGTTTCAATAAATGGATGTTCTAATAGTTATAGTGAAATATGGAATTATGATTTAGGAAATACTGTTGGAATACCTGTTATTGGTAAGATTGATAATGACCCTGATTGGGATATTGCTTTTCCCGTAGCTCCAAATATAATTAATGTAAGAAGAGCAAGTGATGGTGGTTTTAAGTTTTCTTATACACTTCCTTCAAACTTTCCTAATCTACTTGATTATGATTTTTATTCTAATGTTTTAACTGCATATGATATTGATGGTGATGGAAAAGATGAATTAATTGTAAGGACTGGCTCTCAAATATTGGCTTTAAAATATAATGGAAGTTCATTTAATGTTTTATGGAGTTCAAATTATTCAACGGGTTCTGCTATTGCTATTGGACCGATATTAAATGGAAATAATTTAGGTATAGCGGTGAATTCATCAGGTTCATTGCTTATTATAGATGCATCAAACGGTTCCCTCGTTGCTTCAACATCAAATGCTTATTGCGGTGCTCCTACAATTACAGATATAAATGGTGATGGGGTTTGGGATGTTTTAATTTCAGAATGTTCTTGCGGAAATCCAACTGGTTATAGTAGAACAAATGGATTTTCTTCTCCTGTTTGGCAGGCTGGTGGTTGTGCTAGTGAGCCTCCAATCAGCTCTGATTTAATAGTTGCTAAGTACTATCTCAATCCCGACAATACAGGGAAGATGGTTATTGTAGAAGGTGATTTTAGTTGTGATACAAATGTTTGGATGTGTGATGCGGCAGAATTTCCTACACCTATTGAAGTAAAAGAGAATATATCATATTCAAAAGGCTATTTAAAAATAGAAAATTATAAAGGTTTTATTGAGATTTATAATCTTGATGGAAAGAAAATTTATAAAGTTTTTTACGATAAACCAATTAAGTTAAATCTAAAAGATGGCTTATATCTTCTAAAAACAGAAAACAAAACATATAAAATTTTATTAAAGAAGGAGGTTAAGCAATGATAGTTTTTATCTTTTCTTTTGACTTATCAGATATTGCTAACTATTACAAAAATATTCAATTAAATGAAAATTTTGAAATGACATTCTATAAATCAAAATCAAATAGAATTCGCTATAAAATCTTTGGAGATTATTACGAAAGTAAGGATAAAACAATATATGAAGGATATTTACCTAATGGTTCAAAATCAAGAATGGAGTTTTACGAAAATAGCTATATTTATTACTTAAATGATAATGTTATTGAAAATGGTGTAATTGAAATACCAGTTTATTCTCCATATAAAATGTTCATTTTTCTTTATGAGAATAACTATCCTTATGAAGTTATTGAAAAAGATGATGTATTAAATGTAATTTTTAATACAGATGGAAATTATTGGTTTTTTAGAATAAGAGCAAGTGATTATAGAATTTTACAATATAGCCCTCCCCTCAAAATAAAAATTGATTTTAAATAATTGCTAAAAGTAATGGCTCCCACCTCCTGTTTGCCCCTGTCCCCCCGGGGGCATTTTCATTTATATATTTTTATTAAAACTTTATCTTTATTTTTTTCGTAAATCTCGGAAATTTTTTCCTCAATTTTTTTATTCATTAAGATAAATTTTATTTGTTCTCTAACATCTTCATATTTTGTAATTTTTTCAGGAATAAATTGTTTAACTCTTAAAATTAAATAGAAGCCATCCTTATATATAGGTCCAATAATTGAATTTTCTTTAACATCCTTAAAATATGGTTTTAAATCATTTGGAATAGCATTTTCAGGAACATATCCTATTTCAGTTGGAGCAAATGAATTTTCCTTAGCAGTTTCTTCAAAGTTCTTTTTAGCACTTTCAAGAATAGTTAAAACTTTTTCTCTTGCTTTCTCAATATCTTCTTTTGAAGGTTTAACCTTAATAAGAATATGACTAAGCTTTACGGAATCAGAAGATTTATCATTAACTTTAAATATATTATAACCTAAGGGTGTTCTTATGGGTCTTGTCCAAGAACCTTTTGGTGTTGAAAAGATTTCTAAAATCAAATCTTGACTTAGCAATTGAGATAAGTAATTTTTTTTAAGCCAACCTAATTCAATAATACTATCATCTGAGAATTTTTTTGCTAATTTATCAAAATTTTCTCCTTTCTGTAATTTTTTATAAATTTCCTTAATTTTATCATATGCCTTTTCTTCCTGTTCAAATGAAACGGAAACAGGAATTACAATTTGTTCTAAATAATAAATGTTTGGTTGCTTTGGGAAGGAATCTTTATGTGTTTCATAAAAATTTTTGATCTCATCCTCAGTTATTGTAATTTCAGGAACAATATATTTTGAAATATATTTTTGAATTAGTATCTGCTTCTTTATAAACTCTCTTTGATTTTCAATAAATTCTTTTATTGTTAAATTGTTCTTTTTTAGTTCTTCATCAAAAATTTTTTTACCTACAAATAAGAAAACTTTATTAGCAAGTTCAGGGTCAGAAAAACTTATTAAACTATCTGGGATTTCATAACTTTTTAAAATTTTTTTAATTTCAATTGTATCATTTGGATTTATACCCATTGACTGAATTTTATTAAAAATTTCAATTCTTCCATATTGGAAATATATATTGTCAATATAATTTTTTGAAAAGTTTTTAAATTCTTCTTCACTAACCGATAATGAACTATCATTCTTAGCAAGAACAAGAATCACTCTTTGTTTTATAAAGTTTTTTAAAATTTCATTTTTTATTGAATCATTTTCCTGTAATGTTGTGCTTCTATAAGCTTCTTCTAATTCAGAATAGAAAATTGGTTCATCATTTACAACAGCAATTACTTTATCTAAAAGTTTTAAACTATCAGATGATAGAATTAGAAAGATCATTTAATTTTCCTTCTTTTTCCAATCTTCTAAAAATTTTTCAAGTCCAATATCAGTTAAAGGATGTTTTATCATCTGATAAAATACATTAGGTGGAATTGTAGCTATATGAGCTCCATATAAAGCTGATAGTAAAACATGTCTTGGATGTCTGATGCTTGCAGCTATTACTTCAGTTTCAATATCATGAATAGTAAATATTTCAACAATTTCTTTAATAATTAAAATCCCATCATGGCCAATATCATCAAGTCTTCCAATAAATGGAGATACATATCTTGCACCTGCTCTTGCTGCAATAAGAGCTTGAATTGGATTGAAAATTAACGTTGTATTAACACTTATTCCTCTATCAGAAAGGTACTTTATAGCTTTTATACCATCTTCTGTAAATGGAATCTTGATTACAATATTTGGATGAATATCAGCTAATTTTTGTGCTTCTTCAATCATTTCTTCAAACTTCAAAGTTGTTACTTCCGCTGAAACAGGACCTTTTACAATTTCACATATTTGTTTTAAAATTTCATATGGATTTCCTTTTTCTTTTGCTAAAAGAGAAGGATTCGTTGTAACGCCACTTATTATACCCCAATCATTCAATTTTTTTATTTCTTCAATGTTAGCACTATCTATGAAAAATTTCATAGTTTGAAAATTTTAAAGCCAATTTAATTCTGCCTTGTCTAGTAATTCTAAAAAAATGATTATTTCTATATTTTCCCCACCCACCCTATGAATAAGGCTTCGCCTTATAAATACCCATTTTTCGGTTATGGGGGGCTAACGCCCCCCTTAATCCCCCCATAAAATCAATAATTTCCCTAAAAATTTTATAAGTTATTGATTATCAGGTGATTGACAATAATTACTGGACAAAGCAATTTAATTCTGCTTTGTCCAATAATTCTGAAATCTTTGTTTTTCCCTCCCACCCTGAAAATAAGGCTACACCTTACAAATGCCCTATTTCTATTTAATTTCTTATTTTAAATTTAGCATAAATTGGCAAATGATCTGAAAACCCTTTTCCAAGATGAATAGTAAAATTGCCTTCAAACTCAACTTGCCATCTATAAGGTATCCCATCAATCAATAGATAATCTGCTTTAAAAACATTAAAACTATTTTTTATATAAAAAATGTTTGAATTAGTATCAAGAAGAGATTGACTAATTAAAATATGGTCTAATGTTCCCCATTTATTTTTGAAATAATGACTTCCTATTTCTTTATTTCTTAACTCATTCCATAAGTCGTACAAATAATTTTTATTTGTAAGAAATTCTTTTAAGCCAACAATTGGTTTGTAGTTAAAAGCATCACCTTCCAAAACATCGCTTTCGCTATCATCAAAGTTTGTATTAAAATCTCCAAGTGATATAATTTTCATTTTCGGATTTATATTAAAAAGACTATCTAATATCTTTCTGTGAATTTTTGCAATTTTTATTCTTTCGGATTCAGGAGCAACTTTACTTTTCCAATGATTTACAAAAATTACTAAGGTGTCCTTATTTACTAAAATTTTTGCCATTAATATATTCCTAACATCAGGGATTGTTTTATAACCTATTGCTTTAACAATTTTATATTTTGAAATTAAGGCTGTTTTAACAATAGAAAATTGAGGTTTATCTGCTATTACAAAACATTTATAATTTAAATCTTTTATATGATTAAATAATTCTTCAATTGCTCTTCTTGTTTCAATTTCTTGTAATCCTATAATGTCAGGATTTAAATCACTTAAAACGTTTTTTATGTTTTCAATTTTTTTTAGGAAAAATGCTCTTGAATAATTACTTGTTTTTTGTGAGTAATCTTTGTATTCGTATCCATTCTCAACATCATCAAATAAATTTTCAACATTATAGCTTGCAACTGTTAAAATACTATCGTTTTTTATTGAATTTTCTACACAATTTATATCAAGTTCTTCAAAATTCTTTTCTTGAATTTTTGTAAGTTTTATTGTTGAACAAGAAGAAAGGATTATAAATAGTAAAAATTTTTTCATTTAGCTTTTATGTTGATATAGTATATAAACTGGGGTTCTAAAAAAATTTCCTTTTCTAAATTTTTTGCTAAAATTTTTACTTGTTTTTTAGCAGGAAATGAAAATTCCGATGGAACTTTATAAGTTAATTTTTGGCTATCTGTCTCAAAAATAACTTCATTTACTTCCCCTTCAAGGACAATATAACAGCTATCCCTATTTATGTCCTTATTGAATTCTTTCTTAATTTGATACTCATAACTTTTATGTTTCACTTTTTCTTTCTGATAACTTGGGAACTTAAAAACCCAAACATAACCCCCCTTTAAAAAAAAGCTATCTTTTTTATTTTCATATTCAATATAATAAAAACCTTCTGGAAGTTGCATCTCATATGGAATATAACCCATATAGAAATAATAATACTTATTGGAAATTCTTACATATAAACTTTCAGGTTCAACAAGTTTTATAATAAAATCATTCTTTAAATGTTCATCTTTTATGCTATCAATAATTATTTGTCCAATAAGAAAAAGCATTTTTTATTTAAAAAGAGGGCGGATAAACCACCCTACTCCTCTTCCTCCTCTTCATCTTCCCAATCTTCTTCCTCCCATTCTTCATCGTCTTCCCATTCTTCGTCATCTTCCCAGTCTTCATCATCTTCCCATTCTTCGTCATCCCAATCTTCATCTTCCCAATCTTCTTCCTCTTCTTTTGCTAAGAGCCATCTTTTTTTAATCTCTTCCATGATTCACCTCCTTTCTTCAATTTTTATATAAGGCTTGTTCAATTCGCCTTTAAATTTCTCCCTTGGTCTTAAAAGCCTACCTCCTAATTTCCAATACTCTAAAACATGCGCGCACCATCCAACAACTCTTGCCATAGCAAAAATAGGGGTATATAAGTCAAATGGTATTCCAAGCATATAATAAATACTTGCTGCATAGTAATCAACATTAGGATATATGTTCTTTTCTCCAAGAATTGGTCCTGCTTTCTCTTCAAGTTCAATCTGCATATCTACCCATTTGCGATTGTTTGTAAAGTCCGCCAATTTTAAAGCTAGATTTTTAAGAATTCTTGCTCTTGGGTCATAAGCTTTATAAACTCTATGTCCAAAGCCCATTATTCTTTCTTTCTTTGCCAATTTATCTTTTAAATAATTTTCAACATCTCCATTATATTTTTCTTCAATTTCAAATAACATTTTCATAGCTTCTTCATTAGCACCTCCATGAAGAGGACCTTTTAATGTTCCTATTGCACTTACAATAGATGAATATAAGTCAGATTGTGTTGAACAAGTAACAATTGCTGAAAATGTAGAAGCATTCATCCCATGCTCTAAATATAAAATTAATGTTTTATCAAAAACTTCAATCTCAATATCAGAAGGCTCTTTTCCTCTTAGCATATATAAGAAATTTCCTGCATGATTTAAGTTTTTATTTGGTCTTATAATTTCAAGGTTATTTCTTATTCTATGAAAGTAAGCTATAATTGTTGGTAATATGGCAGTTAATTTAATTGATTTTTCAATAATATCATCTTCTTTTTTTGACATAGCATTTTCATCTAACATTCCTACAAAAGAAACAACTGTTCTTAAAACATCCATAGGATGAGCACTTTTTGGAATTAATTCTTCTTCCTTTAATAAAATTTCAGGAATGTCTCTATTTTCTTTTAATTTGTCGATAAATGTTTCAAGCTCATCTTTTTTTGGAAATTTCTGATACAATAACAAATAAGCAGATTCTTCAAATGTTGAATTGTTAGCGATTTCTTCTATTGGAATACCTAGATAATATAATTTTCCATGCTCACCATCTATATAACACAAGCTCGTTTCCGTAAAATATATATTCTCAAGTCCAGAACTAAATACCGCCTCCCCTATCTCCTTAATATCTTTCATTTTCATCTCCTCCTTTTAAAGCCCTTTTTAATGTTTCAAGACTTAATAATGCACATTTTTGTCTTGTTTGTATAACGCCTCCAAGCATCTCTAAGAATTCATTTTCTTTTAAATTTAAAATTTCATCAATTGTTCTATTTATTGACCATTCTGATAAAATGTCTGCTGATGCTTGACTTATTGAACATCCATGACCTTCATAACTAATTTCCTTAATTTTATTGTTTTCAACTTTTACATAAAAAATTATTTCATCTCCACAACTTGGATTACCAAGATGATAAAATTTATTAAATTCTTTTAATTTTCCTCTATAACGAGGATATTTATAATAAATAAATAATGGATGCTCAAAAGGATTTCCATTCATAAAAGCGGAGGGAGTGGGATTTGAACCCACGATCCCCAGTTAAGGGGATAACGGCTCTCCAGGCCGCCGCCTTCGTCCGCTCGGCCATCCCTCCAAATGAAAATAAGCTTTAAAATTTTAAAGCTTATGGAAATTTTGAATCGCTTTAAAAAACTTTTAGACTATCTTTGAATTAGATAAAATAGAAAGCAGAATTAAAGAAATTGAACTTTTATCTTCAAATAGTTCATTTTGGGAAGATAGAAAATTGGCACAAAAATTAATGGAAGAACTTTCCGATTTGAAAAATAAAGTTGAAGAAATTGAAACTATGAAAAAATTATATGATGAATTATTGATATTATATGAGCTATCAAATGAAGATTTAGATTTTCAAGAGGAGTTTGAAGAAAAACTAAAATTTTTTGAAAAAAAATTAAATGAAATTGAATTAAAATTTTTACTTAATGAAAAGGAAGACATTTCAGATGCAATTATTGAAATTCATCCAGGAGCAGGTGGAACAGAAAGTCATGATTGGGCTGAAATGCTAATGAGAATGTACATAAGGTGGATAGAGAGAAAAGGATTTAAATATGAAATTCTTGATATTTTGCCTGGTGAAACAGCGGGAATAAAAAGTGTCTCAATTCTTGTAAAAGGAAAATATGCCTATGGATTGTTAAAGAGTGAGATTGGTGTTCATAGACTTGTAAGAATTTCACCATTTGATGCTAATAACAGAAGACATACATCATTTGCATCTGTTTTTGTTTATCCTCAAACGGAAGATATTAAAATTGAAATAAATGAAAATGACTTAAAAGTTGAAACATTTAGATCAAGTGGTGCTGGTGGTCAGCATGTTAATAAAACTGAAAGTGCAGTTAGGATTACACATATTCCTACAGGAATTGTAGTGACTATAAGGAGTGAGAGATCCCAACACAAAAACAAGGAAATAGCTATGAAAATTCTAAAAGCTAAATTATATGAATTTTATAAGCAAAAAGAAGAGGAAAAAATTAAAGAGCTTGAAAAACAAAAAACAGATATTGGCTGGGGTTATCAAATTCGTTCATATATTCTACACCCATATAAACTTGTAAAAGACCATAGAACAGAATTAGAAATTACAAACCCTGAAGCAGTTCTAGATGGTGAAATAGATGAATTCATAAAAGCTTATCTTTTTTGGAAAACTAAAAGAAAGTAATTACCAAGACACTTTTTTAGCGTTAATTTTTTCATTATCAATAACTTATAAAAAATTACTGAAATTATGGTTTTTATAGGGAGTTTATTAAAGGGGGCGTTAGGAAGCTGAAAGCTTACAGCAATGCTTTGTCCAATAAATAATGATAAGTCCTTGATTATCAATAGTTTATAAAAATTTTAAAGAAGTTATAGATTTAATGGGGGGCTTTGCCCCCCAAAGCCTAAAAATGGGCATTTATAAGCCGAAGGCTTATTATTAGGGTGGGTGGGAAAAATAAGAAAAATCAATAATTCCAGAATTATTAGACACAGCATACAGCAAAATTTTTCTGCTTTAAAATTTCATATTTATGGAATGGATACAAGCTTTAACAATTATAGCAAGTCTTTTTGTATTTATTAGTATTGTTGCTAATTTATTAAATAAACGTATAGATGACATTAACAGAAGGCTTGATAAATTAGAAGATGATATTAGAGAAATAAGACAAATTCTTTATAAAATTTTTGAAACTCCTAAAAAGGAAGGTAATTAAATAAAGCTTAATTATATTACATAATTTAATTGCTTTATTTAAAGGCTTATTTTCGGGTGGGCGGGCAAAAAATAGAAATAATCTGTTTTTCAGAATTACTAGATACAGCACTTTTTTAATGCTTTGTCTAGTAAATGGTGTTAAATAATTGATAATCAATAACTTATGAAATTTTAAGAAAATCATTAATATGGGTAAGTAGAGCCGAAGGCTCAATTATAGGGCGGGCGGGAAAAATATAGAAATAATTATATTTTTAGAATTATTGGACAAGGCACTTTTTTAAGACTTTAAAATTTTAAATTGCTATTTATAGCCCCATTTAGTTATGTCTATTCAATTTTCATAAAAGATTTCAAAATTTTTTTGGGAAGCGAAATTGGAATTTTAGTTTTAGATTTAAATAGTTATAAAATTCAAAATCAATACATTACTAATTCAAAGGTTGATTTTATCACTTATAATGGTAATTGGATATATTATTTTTCTGAAAATAGTATTTACAAAATTAGTTTAAATTGGCAACTAGGACAAAGCCCATTTCTAATCAAACAAAATGTCCAAAAACCAAGAAAGTTTGGAATTTCAGAAGATTATAAAATTGTTTTAGATTATGGGAATTATAGAAAAATTTTAAATGATGCTGGATTTGAAGAAAATAATTTTTCAGGAAAAGTTTATTGGTCATCTTTTGATACTATAAATTTTCCACATAAATCCATTTGGAATTTTAAGAAAGGTCATATAAATGTTAATTTTTCATATGAATATGGTGATTATAATTTTATTGGAACAGATGGTTTAGGATTAAGAATTTATTACAAAAATTCACTAACGATGAAAGATTCTGTTATTGTTGGAACATTTAACAAAATTTATAAATCTGCTTATATTAAGGATAATAAAATTTTCATAATAGGTGATAAAGGTATTGATATTATTGATGAGAATTTAAATAGTTCCGATTTTATAAAAATTGATGCTTGTTCAAATGAGGCAGAAATTATTGAAAATTATGTTTTTTGTAAAAATAATATATATCGGATTGAAGAAGGTCAAGCATTTGCCATTATGAAAGCAGTTAATTATAATAGAATAAAAAAAATGAAAGATAATTTTTATATCTTGACAAATGATGGTGTTTTTAAATTTGATGGGCAAAATTTAGAAAAAATTTATAATGATTTAGCCTATGATGTTTATTTAAAGAATGATAGTGTAATGTTTTTAAAGAAATATGATAAATTCGTTAAAGTTATTGATAGCTTGAATTATCTTTGTTCAAGATATGGTATTGAAAATTTAAATAATAATGAAGTTTATAATTTCAATTTAGGGAATGTTAATGATTGTTCCTTTTATAATAATGAAATTTTTGTTGCAAGTAATAATGGGCTTTTTAAAATTTTATTAGACAAAAAACAACTTTATCAATATCCAAATATAAGGAATGTGAAGAAAGTTTTAATTTTTAAAAATCATTTGCTTGCCTTAACTGAAAAAGTAATTTATTTAATAAATTTATGAAAAAACCTTATTAAGAAGGACATAAATTATAGTTTTTATGCAGAGGATTTAGAGGGGTGAAGTCCCCCCAAGGCGTAAGAATGGGCATTTTAAAGCCGAAGGCTTATTAAATAATTATATTTTCCGAATTACTAGACAAAGCAAGAATTATTTTTTTTCTTAACTTTAAAATTTGAAAATGCTCTTAATAATTTCTATTTTTGATACCAAACTATTAGAGAAGCTTAAATCATATAAAAATGATGATTATATTGATGTTCTTATTGTATTAAAGGACCAAAAAGTTCTAAAAGAAAGTTCTAATTACTTAAATAATGTAAATTCTCTAAAATATTATCACTTTAATAGTCAAACTAATTTTTTGAATTATTTAAAGACACTTGATATATTAGAATTTAAACAATTTTGGGTAATTAACGCTATTTGGGTTAGAATAAGAGTTAGAGATTTGTGGAAATTAGAAAGTAGAAAAGATATAGAAAAAATTTATTATGACAAAGATAATTTTTTTATTTTTTCAGATATAAAAGAAGGTTCAAGAATAATGCTTGATACTCCAACTTATGGAATTAAATTAATTAAAGCAGATAGTGTTTGGATTAAGTACAATATAAAAGGAAGAGGAGTTATAATAGGTAGTATTGATACAGGGGTTGATACGACTCATCCGGCATTAAGAGGAAAAATTTTGAGTTATTGGCTTGACGCAGTAAATTACCAAAATTATCCTTATGATGACCATAACCATGGAACACATACGATTGGAACGATGGTTGCAGATTCAAATATAGGTGTTGCACCAGAAGCAAAAGTAATAGCTTGTAAAGCATTTAATAAGTATGGTAGTGGAAGTGATTTTTCAATTTTATCTTGTATTGAATTTTTTGCTGAACTTAAAGCAAATTATGGATTAGATATTAGAATTATAAACAATTCTTGGGGGATATATCCAGGTAATGATACTTGGCTTTGGAATGCTATTTGGAATGGATGGAGGGTAAATAATATAGTACCTGTTTTTGCTGTTGGTAATAAAGGACCAAATCCAGGGACAATTTATAGTCCTGGTGATTATCCATTTGTAATTGGTGTTGGAGCAGTTGATATTTCAGACACAGTTGTTAATTTTTCAAGTAGAGGTCCAGCTCCAAATAATACACCATACAATGATATTTCTTTTTGGTCAAGAATTGATTGGAATTATATTAAGCCAGATATTATGGCACCAGGCAGAAATGTTTATTCAACAATTAGAAATGGAAGTTATGGATATGGAAATGGGACTTCTATGGCTGCACCGCATGTTTCAGGCGTAATTGCTTTAATGCTTGAAAAAAACCCAAATTTAAGCTATTATCAAATTTATCAAATTATAACAGATATAGCAAGGGATAGGAATTGTAATGAAGTTATTTGGCCAAATAACAATTGCGGATGGGGAAGGATAAATGCTCTAAAAGCAATTGAAAGTATAACTTATGGAAGTTTTGCTTATTTAGTTTTTATAGATAAAAACATCTATGATAAAGATAATAATGGAAAAATTGAACCAAATGAAACAGTTTATGTAGATATAAAAATTAGAAATGTGGGTTATGATACACTAAAAAATATATATGCGAAAATTTCAACAAATTCAAACTTAGTTAATGTTAATATAATAAAAGATTCAATTTATTTTGGAAACTTACCACCACAATTTGAAATAAATGCATTTGCTATTGGTGATAGTTTTAAGTTTTTAGCTAATAATTTTAATGATGGTGATAGTGTAATTTTTAATCTTTTAATTTCAAATAAAAACTACAAGTTTAAAGTAATTCTTGGAGAAATACCAATCGGAACTGCTACAATTGACACAACAATTTCAAGCTTATCGTTTTCAAACAATGGAGAATTTAAAGAATTTAAATTTCCAAAAGATAGTTCAAATTTATTATATTTTGGTTCAATAGCATTTGGAAATTCCGAAAACTATTTAAGTGATAATTTTTACAATTCAAAAGACATTTATAACATTTGGGGAATATATAAATCAAATGATTATTTAGATGAAAATTATAAGTTCATTACAGGTGATGGGAAAATTAAAGTTATAGGTAATTTTTATGGAAAGCAAAATGACAGCATAATCTATTTGATTTATACTATTAAGAATGTTTCTAACAATTTTATAAACAACTTTTTATTTGGTTTATTTATGGATTTTGACATTAAAAATCCTAATAATGATTTTGGTTGGTCTTTAAGATGCTCAAATAATTATGGTGGGATTGTTTTAAAGTCAAATGATTACAATTATTTTATAGGAGTTTTTTTAATAAATGGAATTTTCAAATCAAGCAGAATTTTTCCAAATAATATAACTTTAAATAAAACAAACAAATTCAATCTACTAAATGGGACACTCGGAGATAGCATTAACTTAAATCCAAATGATTATTCAATTGTTATATCATCAGGTCCTTACTTTCTAAATGTAAATGATAGTATTATTTTAAAATTCATTATTTTTGCTTCAAAAGATACAATAAAGTGTAATTCAACTCATTTGAGTGAAAAAAATGTTTTTAAAATTGATAATAAAAATTCTTATTTAATTTTAAATCTTGAAAAAGGCACTAATGTTAAATATGAAATTTATGATGTTAGTGGAAGGTTAATAAGCAATTATGAGAGCTTCCTAAGCAAAGGATATTATAAGCTAAAACTTAAAGTTAAGAGGGGTATTTATGTTTTAAATGTTAAAATAAATGAGAAAAAATATCGTCTGAAAATTTTGCTCTTTTAAAGAAGGGCGAAAGTGTTAAAACCTTTAAAATTTCAAAATGATTTTCTTAACTTTCTTATATGAAATTAAAGTTATAGACGGAACAAAAAATGAACCTGTTGATTCCGCAGTATCATATATATTTAAAATTACACAAAATAATGTTGAATTAATAGATAGTTATAAAGTTAAAAATGGGATTTTGAAATTTGAAATTAAAGATACTTCAGTTAAAGCAATTGGTATTCAAACGGATTATAAGGGATTTAGTTTTTATAGTCCTGTTATAAATTTACCTATTAAAAATGAAAGTTTATTTGTATATCAAGTTAGCAATGAAGGTAATGTTCAATTTAAAGAATATGGTGCTTTTATTGTAAATCAAGATAGTATAATAATGGTAGCAGAGGATATTATTTTATCAGTAAATTCAAATAATGCTTTAATTCCAAAAGAACCTATAAAATTAGTTCTTCCAAAAGGCTTTGAAAATTTTAGATATAATGGTCTTCCACACGATAGTGTCCAAATTGTTGGTGAAAGTCTTTTAATTAAACCATTTATTATTCCAAATAATAACAACCTTATTAGTTTCGTTTATATGGTTAAAAAGAAATTATTGCTTGAAAGGAATTTTGGTAATATAAATTACACCGTAGCAATAAGAAAAGACTTAAAACATAATATTAAAAACTTATCAAAAGGAGATATTCAAAAAATGGGAAATATAGATATACAACTATATAGAGGAAATAAACCTTTTAGTGTTCAGGCAAGCGTTATGCCATCATTTGATCTAATTAATTTGATAAATAAAAATAGATTTGTTATTGCTGGAATTGTTATTGCCATTATCGTAATAATCATTTTAATTTTACAATCAAGAAATAAAGATGAAACTAAAAGTAAAACATCTAACGAAAAAAATCAATAATAAAATAATTTTTGAAAATGTAAGTTTTGAAATAGAAAGTGGAATTTTATTAATAAGAGGTCCAAATGGTTCAGGAAAAACAACACTACTTAAAATTTTAGCAGGTTTTGAAAAACCATCATCAGGAGAAGTAATTTATGAAAACATAAATAATTTTGAAATTTCATATCTTGGGCATAAACTTGGAATTTATATGGAATTAACTGTTTTAGAAAACTTAAAATTTTTTGGATTTGATGAGAAATTAGTAGAAATTTTTAAATTAGAAAAATTTTTAAACTACAAGGTAAAACTTCTTTCAAGGGGCTCTTTACAGAAGATAGGTATTATTAGAGCATTATCAAAAAAATCAAAACTATATTTACTTGATGAACCATTTACATCGCTTGATGAGGATTCAAAAAGAATTTCTCTTGAAGTTATAAAATCTTTATCAAAAAATAAAATTTTTATTATAACAACTCACGAAAATATTGAAATATCAAAAAACTATATTTTTCTTTAATTAAGCATTAAAAAACTGCTGTGTCTAGTAATTTGGCACACCCGCTCTTAAAATAAGGCTACGTCTTATAAATATCCCAACTTTTGCCTACGGGAGGCTTTGCCCCATTAAACCCCCACAATAAATCAGCTGTTTTCTAAAAAATAAAATCCACAATTTCTATTCCAAATCCTTCAATACCTTTATAGTTTAAAGGATTTGGAGTTATCACAATAATTTTTTCATATCCTAAATCTCTAATAATTTGGGCACCTATTCCATAGTTTCTAAATACCTTATCCTTTTCATTTAAATTATCATCTACATCCAAATAAATAAATGCTCCCCCATTTTTTGAAATTATCTCTAATGCTCTTCTTTTCTTTCCATAATTAATATCATCAATTATAAATAACTCATCAGCTAAAATAAACCTCCTATGAACTCTAACAAATTTAATTTTTTCAGAACTTGGTTTTTCAAGAACATAATGAATTTTATTATAAATATCCTTATAAGTGTGAAGTTTAAATTCTCCATATTCAGTTTTAACCTCTTTTTCAAAAATTTTTTGAACAATCCTTTCCTTTTTAAATCTATAAGCGATCAAATCTCTAATTGTCGTAATTTTAAGATTGAATTTTTTAGCAATTTCAATAAGTTTTGACATTCTTGCCATATTTCCATCATCATCCATTATCTCACATATAACACCAGCGGGATAAAAATTAGCAATTTTAGATAAATCTACACTTGCCTCCGTGTGTCCGGCTCTTTCAAGAACCCCTCCTTTTCTACCACACAATGTATATAAATGTCCAGGTTTTATAAAATCATCTTTTCCTTTTGTTTCATCACAAACCATTCTGGCAGTTAAAGCTCTTTCATATGCAGATGTTCCAGTTTTAACATCTTTATAATCAATTGGATAACCAAATGGCGTTGAAAACTTTGAAGTATTTTCAATAGGAACCTCTAAATCAAGCATATGAAATCTTTCATAATTTATTGAAATACAAACTAAACCACCACCTACCCTTGCCATAAAATTAATATGCTCTGGCTTAACAATTTGAGCTGGAATAAAAAAATCACCTTCGTTCTCTCTATCTTCATCATCTACTATAATAATTATATTTCCATTTTTGATTTCCTCAATAGCAGTTTCTATACTTACAATCAAATTATTTTCCATTTTGTTCCTTCTTTTGTGTCTTCTAAAATAATACCAATTTCTCTCAATCTATTTCTTATTTTATCTGAAATTTCAAAATTTCTTTGTTTTCTTAAATCTTGTCTAACTTCTATAATTAAATTAATTAATTCTTCAAGTTTGTTATTCTTTTTCTCAAAATCCAAATTGAACCCTAAAACATTTAAAATCATTCTAATTGTAAATGCAATGTCATTTGCAATTTCAAAATTTTTATATGCTAAGTTTATGTGTTCAAAAATAATAGCAAGTGCCTTTGGTGTATTTAAATTTTCATCCATAGCTAATTCAAATTGTTTTAATAATTCATTATAAATTTTTCCTTCATCCTTAAATTCCAATAAGAAATTTTTAATCCTGTGCCAACTATTTTTAGCATCTTCTAATAATTCATTTGAAAATTCAAGAGGTGATCTATAATGAGCTTTTAGAAAGAAAAGCCTTATAACATTAGGCTCATAATGTTCTAATAAATCTTTTGCAGAGAAAAATAATCCTGTTGATTTTGACATCTTTTCACCACCAATTGTCAAAAAGCCAGTATGAATCCAAAAATTAGAAAATACCTGACCTGTAAAAGCCTCACTTTGAGCTATTTCATTTTCATGATGAGGAAAAATTAAGTCTTCTGCTCCTCCATGAATATCTATTGTTTTTCCAAGATGAGTAATACTCATAGCTGAGCATTCAATATGCCAACCTGGTCTTCCTTTTGAAAAAGGACTGTACCAATAAGGCTCTCCTTCCTTATATGCTTTCCATAAAGCAAAATCATAAGGTTTCCTTTTTGAAGGGTCAGGCTCAATCCTATAACCACTTATTAATTCATCTAAGCTCTTTTTTGAAAGTTTTCCATAATTTTCAAATTTCTCAACATCAAACCAAACATTTCCATTACTTATATATGCAAAGTTTTTATTTAATAAACTTTGAATAATTTCTATAATTTCTTGAATATGAAGCGTAGCTTTTGGATAAAATTCAACATCTTTGAAATTCATTATCTTGGCATATTTAATATATTCGCTTTCATATTTATATGCTAATTTTCTCCAATCAATGTTTAGTTCTTTTGATTTATTTATAATTTTATCGTCAATATCAGTAAAATTCTGAACATATATTACTTCATATCCTTTATACTCCAAATATCTTCTTAAAACATCAAAACTTGTAAAGGTTCTAAGGTGCCCCGCATGGGGCACATCTTGAACTGTCATTCCACAAACGTACATTCTAACCTTATTTTTTTCAATTGGTTTGAATTCCCTTAATTTTGAAGATAAGGTGTCAAAAAGTCTCATACTTAATTATTTATTAATTTATAAGTTCTTTCATTTACTTTTAAAATATATATTCCTTTTGACTTAATAGGGATTTTGTGTATTCCATATTGAGCTGATTTAATTTCTGAATGATGAATTTTATAACCACTAACTGAATAAAGAGAGATATTTAAATTCTGAGCTTGCTTAAAGTGATACTTAATTAGAATTTGTGAATTTTTAATAGATGGATATATACCAAAGGGTATTAGTCCAACTTCATCAGATGAACTTATAAAGCAATTAAGAACTGCTGACATGAACTCTTCTCTTTTATTCCAACCTGTTTGGGTATTACTTATTGCTTCAAAAGGTCCTGCCAAGAAAACTGTTTTACATGGGATTTGATAAACAACTGCTCCACCATAATCTCCACTTCCTGTAACACCTGTCCATCTAAATGCTCTTCTTGAATTAGGATTATTAGGTGCTATATTATCATCAGAATTTGCATTTTGTGCCCCGTCTGGATTTACTAATCTAAATTTTAAACCATTTCCAACAGGATCACCCGTTTCTCCAACAATTGTCTTATAAGCAATACCTGTTTGAACGATATTAGCACCGAGATAACTTTGAATGAATTGACTTCCTATTGGATCTTCTGCCAAGTACTGACTTGAAATGAATAGTTTTTTACCTGAATTTAACCAAGCTATTAGAGAATCTCTTTCTGCTGATGTTAAAACATCAGTATTTCTATTACCTGTATGCCAAATGATAATTTCTCTTGTATTAGATCTAAACAACTGTGGTTCATTAAATCTAACAAGTTCATAAACTTTATTTAAACTATCTAATGCAGAAGTATAGTAGGTTTCAAAATTCGTTAAAGTGTCAGCATCTACTACAAGAATTTTAGGAAATCCAATAATTAATCTTAAATTTATTATTGTATCAGCATTTTGAGGCGTTGAGTTAACTTTAACTTTAAAATCCCAAAATCTTGGTTCAGTTCCACTTACACTAACTTCAAAGAAATCCGAAGGTTCTAAAATTTGTCCCATATTTAAATTGCTAACATTTATATCTCCATCTACAACATTTATATTTGGATCATCATTTATAAGCTGTAAGCTAACATTAGAAGCATCTCTATAACATCTTGGATTTGAAATTGTTAAGAATAGTTTAACCTGCTCACCAACTTCTGCTCTCTGATTATTATTATAATTACTATCATCAACTCTAATTTTCAAAATACTTACACCTGCAAATTTAGCCATTCTAACTGCTTTAAACATATTCACTCTTCCGCTTCCAAGTTTTCCAGCATAAGATGGATTAAGAGCATCTATATTATCAGTAGAGCATATTAGGATTGAATCAACTTCATCAACACTTAAACTAGAATTTGCAGCCTTTATCATTGCTCCAACACCAGCAGCGGATGGACTTGCCATAGATGTTCCAGAATAAGCTGCATAAATAAAACTATTACTTGTAGAGTTCCAAGCAGTGGAATAAACAGGGTCACCAGGTGCTGAAACATCTACACAAGAACCATAATTTGACCAACTAGGTTTTTGATCATTCTGATTTGTTGCTGCAACACATATTGTAGCATCGTTATAGCAGCAAGGATACCTTGGCGATGAACCTACATCAGCACCTTCATTCCCAGCTGCTGCATAATTATTTGCACCCATACTTCTTGCATATAACAGTGCGTTTCTTGCAGAATTATTATAATTTGGACCTCCATAAGAATGATTAGTTATGTGAGCACCTTTGTTAGCAGCATAATAAGTACCATTTATTGCATTATAGATATATCCACAGGCTCCTGTTTGAAGAGCCATAGCTTTTGCATTCCAAGCCTCACCAGCAACACCAACATTGTTATTAGTCCAGGCTGCCATAATTCCACTAACATGTGTTCCGTGATCGTCATAAGTAGCATTACAAGGATTTGGTTTTGGATTATTATCATTGCCATAAAAGTCCCAGCCTATTAAGTCATCAATAAAACCATTACCATCATTATCTGCATTATTTAGATCGCCAGGGTCAAATTGCCAGGTTGAACCATTAAAAATTAGCGTTTTACCATTTCCATTAGCATCTTCACCTAAGTTATTCCATATTATACCTCCAAGGTCAGGATGGTCCCAAGCAACACCACCATCAATAGCAGCAACTACAATATTATCTGCTTTTGTAATGTCCCAAGCATTAAATGCTTGAATTTTTGGAAGATGCCACTGATTTGAAATAAGAGGGTCATTAGGAACAATATCCATTTTATAAATAAACCAAGGTTCTACATATTCAAACATTCCTGTTGATTCTAGATCTCTTATCACTTTATAAACATCAACTTCTGAATTAAAGTAAATAACGATTATCCTATCAAGACCAAATTCAATAGCCTTAGGAGTGATTTTACCAAGGATAAGACCTTCAACTGACTTTATATTTTGAGAATTTAAAACACTATTTACACTATTTGGAAGTTTATAAAACCTTGTAAGAGCACCATTTACATATTTCATATCTCTCAATTCAAATAGGGGAAGATATTCTCTTTTTATTTGGGCAATTACCCTATCTTTGAAGTATAGATTTTGATCATTTAAGGTTAAAAGAAAAAACATCATACTAAAATTTTAAAGGTTAGAGATTGGATGACTTGTCTAATAATTCTGAAATTATTTATTTTTCTATGTTTTCCCCACTTACCCTGAAAATAAGCGAAATGTTTATAAATACCCATTTTTATGCTTTGAAGCCTTTTTAATTGATAGTGTTCGGAAACCCCCTTTCAAAAGTTCAAAAATTTAATAAGTAATAAAACAGAGCTTTAAAAACTTTAATCATTTTTTTCGGCATTGGGGGGCTTTTGCCCCCCAAAGCAAAAGATGGGGAATTTATAAGCCAAAGGCTTAAATTTAGGGTGAGTGGGCAAAAATAGTAAAATAAATAATTTTGGAATTACTAGACACAGCACCTAATTCTTTAATTATCCTTTAAAATTTTCAAATATGTTTGATGATATACTGGATATTCACTTTAAAAGGTGGGCAGAGGGAAAGAAAATTATTGAATTAGCACTTTTAAATGATGATATATTTTTAGATTTCTTTGAAACTAGAAAAAACTTATTTAATAAGAAACATTACGAATTTATGTTAAAATTAAAAGATGGTTTTTCAGGTTATTTTGAATTTTTAGGTTCTATAAGCGAAAACAAAATTAAATTAAGAAATATCCTAAATGGTGAAACTTATGAAGTAATTTCTGATTTAAAGCCAATAAAGTTTGACATTATTATTTCAAGAATTTATGAAGATAGTGGAGAATTGAAATTGCTTGAAGAATTATCATTTATTGTTCCTTACTTTCTAAAAAATAGATTAGATTTTAATCAACAACCCTATCAAAATTATTTAAATTTCATAAATCAAATAAATTTTACAAAAAATTGGGACGGCTTTGATTATAAAGAATATATATTTTTCTTTACAGTTGAAAATAATGATATCATAAGGTTTATTAACTTCATTAAAAAGACAAACTTTATTACAAAAACTGACATTGGATTTGTTATTAATTTGAAAGGGAAAATTTTAAAATTCCTAAAAAGACTTCCAATCTATCCAAATGAAATTATAAATGATGCTGAATTTGGCATTATTACCTTAATTCCAGTTTCAGATAAAAGAGATATTCCAGTTATAACATTTTTTAGTATAGGTATGGCGAAAGCGTTCTTTGAATATGCAAAAAATAACTTAAAAATTGTAGGTTGTGCTATAAAGCAAGATGAAAACCTAAAAGAAATTAATTTTGAAGAAGAATTTAATAGTCAATATAAAATTGATTTATTGGAATTTTATAATAGTAAAAAAACTTATAGTGAAGAAGAATTTAAATTTTACTATAATCTTGAAGCACATTTTAAAGAGATTGGTGCTTTAAATTTTCTTGAAATTCTTGAAAAGAATGAATGAATTAGAGGCTCTTTTAAAAATTTATGGAATAAAAGAAATTTTTCTTCCTGAAAATTATTTTGATAAGCAGAAAATTTTGAAAATTTTTGAAGAAAAAATTAAAAATTGTACGAAGTGTGAATTACATAAAAGTAGAACAAAATTTGTTTTTGGAAGTGGTAATCCTTATTCTCAAATTCTCATTATAGGTGAAGCACCTGGCTTTGAAGAAGATAAAAAAGGAAAACCATTTGTAGGAAAAGCTGGAAAACTATTAACAAGTATATTAGAAGAAATAGGCATAGATAGAGATAAAGATGTTTTTATAACAAATGTTGTAAAATGTCGTCCTCCAAACAATAGAGACCCAAAAGAAGTTGAGATTTTAACATGTAAGCCTTATTTAGAATTTCAAATAAAAATAATATCTCCAAAGTTAATTGTAGCGCTTGGAAGGTATTCTGCTGGACTTTTAAGTGCAAGACCACCAGAAAAAGCACTTCAAAATAGAGGCAAAATTATTGAAAGTATTTATAAAATTCCACTTTTAATAACTTATCATCCCGCTGCTGCATTAAGAAATCCAAATTTAACACCAATTATAAAATCAGATTTAGAAAAAATTAAAGAATTCTTGAAATGATAGTTTGTTTATTTTTCTTTTTAAAAAATGGTGATTTTAGTGAAGTTGAAAAAATTGGATATGAATTTTGGGAAATTGAAAACTTGGATATTGAAAAAGAAGATAGCTTTTTGGTATTTTGGACAAATGATAAAGGCTATTTAACTCAAATTGTTTATAATGTTAAAGACCCTTTCGTAAAAATTTATTATTTAAATGAATGCTATAAATTTAAATTTAAAGCTTCACTTCTGGATGAAGAAGTAAATGCTCAAAAAAGCTTAAACCTTCAAGTAATCGAAATTAAGAAGTTTGGAACTTATGATAGTTTAATTTTTAAATTAATTTTTTATAACAGTGAAGAAGTTTGTAAAATTAAGTTTTATAAAATTGAAAGTAATTTTTTAAAAAATTTGAATTTTGAGGATTATAAATATAAACCAAAATTCTGGAATGTTGATAAAAACAAAATTTGGCAAGTTGTTCAATTAAATCCTGGAACAATTTATAGATTAGAGATTTCTGCCAGTGGTAATTATAAGCTTCAAATTGATTGTATTGATTATAAAGAAAATTCTAAAAAATTTAAAAATAATGTTGTTTTAATAGATACAATTAGTGCTTATTGCTTTAAACAATTTTTTGTTTTTACAATTGATAGTGGGAAAATTTCCCAAATAAAAAGTGAAATTTTGGGGACACTTGATTTTGTAATTTCTACAAAAAGTAAAAAAATTTTTATTTATAAAAATGTTGATTACAATGGTAAAATTCTTATTTATGATAAAAATGGTAGATTAATTAAAAATGAAAGTTTTTCTGAAAATCCAAAAATTTTTGAATTTGATAAAAGAGGAAAATTTTTAATTGTTATTCCCAAAAAATTAAAAAAGGAGATAAAGTTATAGTGCGTATTGAAGGAGGAGAAAAAAAAGGATTTATTATAAAAGTTCCCAAAGACATTAGACCTACATCATCATTTATTAAAAAGTCTATATTTGATACAATTGGTAGTTTTATCTTAGATAAGGAAGTTCTTGAATTATTCGCGGGAAGTGGAGCATTAGGTTTTGAAGCACTTTCAAGAGGTGCGAAAAGTTGTATATTTGTTGATATTTCAAGAAGTTCTCAAAAAGCAATAGAAGAAAACATAAAGAAATTGAATTATCAAGATAGAGCAATTTTTATAAAATCAGATGCAATAAAATTTTTAAAAAACTGTTCAATTAGTTTTGATATTATTTTAGCTGACCCACCTTATGATTATGAACATTATGATGAACTTTTAAGTTATGGATATTTAAGACTTAAAGAAAATGGAATTTTTGTTCTTCAATTATCATCAAAAACAAAATTAAATTTAAATTTATTTTCAATCCTTAAAAATTACAAAAAAGGTGAAACAAGTGTTTTGTATTTAGTAAAATGATTTTTTAATTTTTAAGCATATTTTTGGAATTATCAGACAAGGCAATTATTTAAAGCCATCCTAAAATGATGTTAATTGATTGATTATCAACAACTTATAAAAATCTATCTAAAATAGCTGTGTCTAGTAATTCTAAAAATATAGTCATTCCTATATTTTGCCCGCTCACCCTGAATTTAAGCCTACTGCTTTTAAATATTCAGAGCCCCCCTTAAATTCACCCCATAAAATCATTAGTTTCATTTTACAATTAGCTTTGTCCAAAGTAAGGCTTATTCATATGATGAGCGAGTGGACAAAATATAAATAAAATAAATGCTTTCAGAATTATTAGACGTAGCTAAAAAACTTAACTCTCCCTTTTTAGCATCTCATAAGCTTCTGATAATTTCTTAAATCCAATATCACCTTCTTTCCTTTTCCTAATTGAAACCCCTTCATTCTCAACCTCTCTTTTACCAACTACAAAAATATATGGAATTTTATGAATTTCAGCATCTCTAATTTTATATCCAACAGTTTCTTTTCTGCTATCAATTTCAACTCTAAAATCAGAAAAATAATTATAAACTTTTTGAGCATAATCTAAAAATTTATCTGAAACAGGAATTATAATAATTTGAGTTGGTGAAAGCCAAAATGGAAATTCACCTCCATAATGTTCAATTAAAATACCCATAAATCTTTCAATTGAACCAAAAATTGCTCTATGAATAATAATTGGCGTTTTTTCTTTTCCATCTCTATCCACAAATGTTAAGTTAAATTTTCTTGGTAAATTAAAGTCTAATTGAATTGTAGTACATTGCCATTTTCTATCAAGAACATCATATAAATGGACATCAATTTTTGGACCATAAAACGCAGCTTCACCTTCTAAAACTTTATAACTTAAATTAAGTTTTTCAAGAGCATTTTTTAATGAACTTTGAGCATTTTCCCATTCCTCAATTGTCCCCATATATTTATTAAAGTTATTTCTATCATAAATTGATAATTGAATTTCAAACTTATTAAAGCCAAACTTATTTAAAATTTCTTTCATTAAATCAAGAACATCAATAATAACTTCTTCAACTTGATAATCTGCACAAAATATATGACTATCATCTTGGGTTATATTTCTAACTCTCAAAAGTCCGTGTAATGTTCCACTTCTTTCATAACGATAAACAGTAGCAACTTCAAATAGTTTCAAAGGTAAATCTCTATAAGAAAATTTTTTTGACTTATAAATTAGAATATGAGCAGGACAATTCATAGGTTTAACGCCAAATTCCTCGTCCTTTCCTTCAATTAAAAACATATTTTCTTTATAATATTCAAGATGTCCAGAAACTTTCCAAATATCAGTTTTTAAAACATGAGGTGTCCAAACAAGTTTATATCCTCTTTTTAGATGTTTTTCTTTTGAAAAATCTTCAAGAATTTTCCTTAAAATTGCACCTTTTGGATAAAAGAAAACAAATCCGCTACCTGCAATTTCAAAAAAATCAAATAATTCAAGTTGTTTCCCAAGAAATCTATGATCTCTTTTTTTTGCTTCTTCAAGCTTAAATAAGTAATCTTCTAATAATTCTTTACTTGGAAATGAAACTCCATATATTCTTTGTAATTGAGGATTATTTTCATCACCCTTAAAATAAGCTCCACTAACATTTAAAATTTTAAATGCTTTAACAAGCCCCGTTCTTGGAATATGTGGTCCTTTACATAAATCAACAAACTCTCCTTGAAAATAAACTGAAACTGTTTTCTCATTAAATTCTTCAATTAACATTACTTTATAAGGTTCATTTCTTTCACTAAAAAACTTTTTTGCATATTCACTATCCCAATCTTCTCTCCTAACATAATAATCACTTTCAATAATTTTATAAGCTTCTTCTTCAATTTTCTTCAAATCTTCTTCACTTAATGTTTTTCCATTAAAATCAATATCATAGAAGAATCCTTTTTCTATTGGAGGTCCTATTGTTAGTTTAGCATCTGGATATAATCTTTTAACTGCTTGTGCTAATATATGAGCAGATGAATGCCAAAAGACCTTCTTGCCCTGATCACTATTAAAATCTAAAATTTCTATTTCTTCATCATTATTTAGAACTTCAAAAATTGGTCTTGTTAGGTCAAATAATAATCCATCTTCCCTTTTGGCAACGATGTAATTTTTAAATTTTTCATCAATTTCTATTAAACTTTTATTTTCATTTACTTCATAAATAACTTCTTCCCCACTTGGAAACTTTACTTTAATTTTCATAATTTATTTTACTTTCAAAGGGAACACTATTTTGAATTACATAAGCAGCAGGACATTTATTATTAGCTAATTTTCTAATTTCTTCAATTTTTTCTTTATTAGCATTAGTTTTTACTTCAAGTTCAATTGAAATTTTTTCAACAGGTGGAACATCTTCAATATCAAAAGTGGATTTCATATTTACTAAAATATATCCTTTTGCTTTTAATTTTTCAATTTTTACACCCATTTGCGTAGCAATCGTCATAAATGTAGTAGCATAGCAACTTATCATTCCAAGAGCACATATTTGAATAGGATTGGGAGCATTACCATGACCACCTGCAATTTGAGGTTGATCAGTAGAAATTTCAGCTATTCCATTAGGATATTCTATTTTAGCCATAAATTGAATATGTTTATCAAAGATCCACTCACCTTCTACGATAAATTCTCTTTTTGAAGGAATTTCATTATTTAAAATTTTCTTTCTTGTTTCTTCAATAGCAGATAAATTAACATTATTCATAGGTTGAAAATTTTAAAGTTCTTTGTCTTACTTTTAAATTATTTTTATCTTCATTTTCTTGTATCCATTCATTAAACAGAATAAGGACATTTTTGCTTTGTCTGATAAGTAATTTAAATAACTTTGCCCCCTGAAAGAAAAATGGGTATTTATAAGCAGAAAGCTTAATTTTAGAGCAAAAGAATAAAGAAAAATAAATGCTTTGCCCAAAAGGCGTAGCCTTGAAGACAGGGTGGGTGGGGAAATATAGAAAAATATGTATTTTTAGAGTTGCTTTTAGAAAGCTCTCTGCCGAAGACTAAAATAAAAAATAATTAATAGATGGCAAACTTCCTACCGAAAAAAGTTTTTCTTGCTTTATTTAGTAAATAATAAGGACAAATCCCCTATAACCAATTAGGAATAAAACTCATTTTGTTAATTCACTTTTAAAAAGCTTCAAAACATTTTCAACTGAATGATATTTCAGAAGATAATCATAAGCTCTACTTGTAATTTCATTTCTTAAATTTTCATCTTTAATCAATTTTTCAATAATACTTATAGCATTTTCTAAATTTTCTGTCAAAAAACCAATTTTATAATTTTTTAAAATATCATCAGGATCAACATTTAAAGAAACAACAACAACCTTATATTTAAATGCCTGTAAAAATGTATTAGGAAAACCTTCCCTTTTACTCGTATTGACAAAAATCCAAGATTTTTTAAAATAGTTTTCTGTTTCTTCAAGGCTTAATTTCCCAAGATATTCTAAATTACTCGGTTTATTATTTAAAATCATTTCTTTTGGAAAATTTGGACTATCGGAGCCAATCATTATAAATTTGTAATCTGGCATTTTTTTTGCTATTTCCAGAAACAATAATGGTTGTTTTCTTTCAGAAAGATGAGAAACCCATAAAATTAAAGGCTCTTTATCCTTTTCAATAAGTTCATTTTTAATTTCAATAATTGAATAAACAATTTCAGCATTTAATCTAAAAGCTCTTTTTAATTTTTCTTTTTGAAATCTGTTTTGAACGATTCTTTTATCCATTAAGTAAATACCAAGTGAAAAACAAATGTCATAAAGAAGATAATTTATAAGGAGAAATGGAATTTTGTAAATTTTTTTATAGTTTTTAAGAGCCTTAAAAAAATTTTTTGTATTATAAAACCAATCAATTGTAATATCTTCTGTTGAAAACCAAAATGTTTTTATTCTTAAAATTTTTGATAAAATACCAACAGTAAGAAGAAATGGATAGTTCATTCTCAAATATATAATATCAGGCTTAATTTTGAGAATATAATAAATAACTTTTGGAAAGTCAAGAATACCAAAAATGCTTGTGTTTTTTAAAACTCTAAAAATTTTTATATTTTCAATTATTTCAAATTTTTCTTTTTTTAATGGATTTGAAGTTAGATAATAAACCTCAAACAAATTAACTAAATTTTTTGCTGTTAAGTAAGCTTGAACCTCTGCTCCTCCACCAAAATTATCCCTTATAAAGTAAGGCATTAAAAATAAAATTTTTTTCAATTTTTAGTAAATTACAATCCTTTTTGATAAGTTCTTCGTCTTTAAAATATAAATACCTTTTGGTAGAAAAATTTCTTTTGATTTTCCTTTAATATACAAACTTCCATTAGCTTTGTAAATTTTATATTCAACTTCACCTCCAAAGATGACTCTATTACCTTTTATAATATAATCATTAAAAGCAATTTCCCTATTATCTGTAAGAATATCAAGCTTCCACATACTTCTTCCATGAGTTGCAACAATAAGTTTATTATTTACAATATCCATAGCAAACACATAAACATTAGGAATTCCATCCATTTTCTGCCAATTTTGTCCATTATTGTTTGAATAATAAACCCCATCCTCCATCCCTACAAAGATAGTATTTCTTTGAAAATCTATAGCAAATGTCCTACAAGTTCTGCCAGAAGGTAAATTTCCCGTTATATCAGTCCAGGTTTGTCCTGCATCATTTGAGTATAAAACTTTTCTATTATTTGTTCTACCAACACATACATAAACATTTTTGCTATTATTCGGATTAACGATAATTTTTCTAATTGGACTTGAAGAAACATTTAAATTAGATGATCTATTTATCCAATTAGCTCCTTGATTATATGTAAAATAAAAATGCCCCTGATTAGAACCTGTATAAATTGTATCTGAATTTGTATATGAAAATTTTGCAGCAAGTAAAACACCTGTTGCTCCTGCTAAACTTGGACTAATAGTACTCCAATTATAACCACCATCGTTTGAAAACCACAATCTATAAGTTCCTACAATAATTGTTCCATCTTGATGAACATCAACTGCCCCATTAGCCCAGTCAGCTCTATCGTTGAACCATGGGTGCTTATAAAATAGATACTGCCAAGATGGATTTGGATATCCACTTGTTAATTGATATTTACTAAAATACCATAAGTAAATATAACTTGTCCAAAAGTAATTCGGATTTTGTAATTCAAAAATCGTAGGACCACCATCACCACCACTAACTTCTCTCCAAACTGGTAAATTATATAAAATTGGTGTTCCATTATCCTGTGTGCCACCTGTTATAACCCATTCATCATTTGGTTTAATAGCAAGCGTATAAAATTGTAATGTTCCAAGTCCTTTATTTATATTTATCCAAGTATTTCCATCATCATAGCTTTTCCATATTCCACCATCTGTTGCCACATATAATGTTCCATCAGGACCATATGCAAAATGATGAATATCAGGATGAACGATATTTTTTGCAATTTCCGTCCAACTACTCCCTCCATCAGTGCTTTTTATAATTCCATATTGACAAGAAGAACCATAATTATGAACTCCACCAGCTATCACTACATTTGGATTACTTGGTTTAACAATCAAAGCATGATTATAAAATCCTTGACCGCAAAGATATTCAGGAACATTTAATTGTATCCAAGTATTGCCTCCATCAGTAGATTTATAAAAAGCATATAAGTAATAATTGTTAGAGCCAAAAGCAGCATAAATGACATTAGGATTACTACTTGAAATTGCTAATTGAGACCTAAAATAGCCTGATGTAGGAAGATTATTTATTTTTGTCCAAGTTGAACCTCCATCTGTTGATTTATAAATACCTGTTCTTAAACTTGCAGCAAATAAAATATTTGGATTATCACTCCTATAAACAAGATCATTTACTTGATCATATATATTTGATGCTGTCCAACTATTACCTCCATCATCAGAATATACAATACCTAAATCACTTGCAACTAAAATTCTATGTGTAATCGGATTTATAATAATTCTTGATATATAGGAACCAACTTGGTTTGAATTTGCAATTTTAACCCATGTATTACCACCATCAGTGGATTTGAATAATCCATCACCAGGAAAACAAACTGAACAATAATTCATCTCCCCTGTACCATAGTAAATAATATCTGGATTAGAAGGGTCAAAAGCTAATGCTCCTGATGTTAATGTAGGTAAATTGTCAGTTAAAGGTGTCCATGTTAACCCTTGATCCGTTGTTTTCCAAACACCACCACCTGCTGTTGCAACATATATTATACTTGGATTTGTAGGATGAGTTAAAATAAATGTCATCCTTCCCGAGTTTGATAAACCATCTGACCAAGAACCTTTTTCTATATAAGAAGGACCTATAAATTGCCAATTAAACTGATTTACTTTATTAGAATAAAAAATATCGCCAACTTTTGACCATTCACCTTTTTCTAATGCTCTTAATTTTAGGCTTTCTGGGTCAAGAAATTTTACCGGACTTTCCTTTTCCTCAAAGCTTTTAAATTCCCAAGGTAAATAGAAAAAGATATAAATCATAATTAAAATTTTAAAGGAGAGTTTTTTGGTATAAATGTTTTGTCTAGTAATTCTAAAAATATGATTATTTCTATATTTTCCCCACCCACCCTATGAATAAGGCTTCGCCTTATAAATACCCATTTTTCGGCAGTGGGGGGCTTCCTATAAAAACCATAATTTCAAAAAATTTTTTATAGACAAAGCATTGCTTTATTACCTTGTAATCAAGCCTTTGGCTTAAAACTTCGCTCCCCATAAAATTAATAGTTCCACTAAAACTTAAGAAAAAAATAAAGCCTTTTGCTTTATGGGATTTTGTCTCCCTAATCAAATAAATAAATTATTTTTCCTATAATTTTAAAAGGGGGCAATTATGAATTTTTCATCTTGTGCATCAATTGTAATTTTAGAACCTTCACCTATTTTACCACTTAAAATTAATTTGCTTATTTCATTTTCAATTTCTTTTTGAATAACCCTTCTTAATGGTCTTGCTCCAAGTATTGGATCAAAACCCTTAATTGCTAAAAGTTCTAATGCTTTATCAGTTATTTCCATATCAATTTTTTGTTCTTTAAGTCTTAATTTTAATCTGTTTATTAATAATTTTGAAATTTCAATAATTTCATTCCAAAGAAGTGGCTTAAAAACAATAATTTCATCAATTCTATTTATAAATTCAGGCCTAAAAAACCTTTTTACAACTTCAATAACTCTTTCCTTGACAATTTCAAATTCAAAATTAAATTCTTTTAGTAATTTTTCTTTTTCTGAATTGTCACCTCTTTTATAAACATCTTTAAATCTTTCAGAAAATCTTTCCATAAATTCTCTAATATAATCACTACCAAGATTTGAAGTCATTATTATTACGCAGTTTCTAAAACTAACAGTTCTACCTTGACTATCTGTTAATCTTCCATCTTCCAAAACTTGTAAAAATAAGTCAAAAACTCTTGGATGAGCCTTTTCAACCTCATCTAATAAAATGACACTATAAGGTTTCCTTCTAACTGCTTCCGTTAATTTTCCACCTTCTTCATAACCAACATAACCAGGTGGAGCTCCAATTAGTTTTGAAATTGAATGTTCTTCCTTAAACTCCGACATATCAAGTCTAATTAAAGCATCTTCTGAACCAAATAAAAACTCTGCAAGTGCTTTACTTAATTCAGTTTTACCGACACCAGTTGGTCCTAAAAATAGAAATGAACCTAAGGGTCTTTTTGGCTCACTAATTCCCGCCCTTGCTCTTCTAATTGCTTCTGAAACTGCTTTAACTGCCTCTTCCTGATTTATAATTCTTTGGTGTAAATAATCCTCCATATGTAATAATTTTTTCTTTTCTTCTTCCATCATCTTTTGAAGTGGAATACCAGTAATTTCTGAAACAACCTCTGCAACATCTTCTTCATCAACGATAATTTCATCCTTCCTTTCCCTTTTCCTTGAAAGTAATTCCTTTTTTAATAATTTTAATTCCTCTGAATACTTCTCCCAATTTTCAAGATCTGCTTTGCTTTCTGCTTCTTTAATTTTTTCTTCTAATTCGCTTATTCTTTTTTCAATTTCCTCATCTGTCTTTTGAATATTTTCAATTTCTTTTAACTTTTGAGTTAATTGCTCTTTTAACTTCTTTAATTCTTCAATTCTTTCGTAGTTTTTATCTTCATTAGCTTTGCTAATTTCTTTATCTATCCTCTCTATTTCGGATAAAATTTTTTCTTTTGTTGGCTTATTATACAAAACTTTCAATTTTTTCCTTGAAGCAGCCCTATCAAGAACATCTATTGCTTTATCAGGCAATTTTCTATTTTGAATATATCTACTTGATAACTTAACTGCACTTTCAATTGCACTATCACTTATCTTAACATTATGATATTCTTCATATCTATTTTTAAGCCCTCTTAAAATTTCAATAGCTGAATAATAGTCAGGTTCATCTACCCAAACAGGTTGAAATCTTCTTTCTAATGCACTATCCTTTTCAATATAATTCCTATATTCGTCAGGTGTAGTTGCTCCTATTACTCTAATTTCTCCTCTTGCTAATAATGGTTTTAACATATTTGATAAATCCAAAGGTGCTCCCTCTGCTCTACCTGCTCCAACGATTGTATGAATTTCATCAATAAATAGAATAATATCATCTCTTGATTTCAATTCATCTAATAATTGCTTAGTTCTTTCTTCCATTTCTCCTCTATATTTTGTTCCAGCAATTAATGCACCAACATCAAGTTGTAAAATTTTTTTATTTTTTAGGAAATCAGGAACATCTCCTTTAACAATTTTTTGAGCAAGTCCTTCAACAATAGCAGTTTTACCAACACCAGCAGGTCCAACTAAAACGGGATTATTTTTTTGCTTTCTTCCAAGTATCTCTATAACTTGTTCTATTTCTCTATCTCTTCCAATAATCGGATCAAGCTTATTTTCCTGTGCAAGTTTTGTAATGTCAATTGTCCATTTTTCAAGAGCAGATTTTTCTTCCTCTTTTATCTCCTCACTCCAAGAGCTAGTTCTAACAGCTGATTTTATAGCATTTAATAATTGATTTAATATCGTTCCACCAATTGTTTTACTTTCAGCAAGAGCTTCTATAATATCATTAGCAGATATTTCATCTTTCATAGATGCAATTTTATTTAAAATGCTTTGAACAAAAATTGAATACTCAACTTTTTCATTCTTATTTAAAATTTTGTAAATTATCCTTCTTGGATCTATACCATTATCGTATAAATGAATAAGTGAGCTTCTAATTTTATCTTCATAATCAGCAAGAGTTGAAATAAGCTCATCAACATTATAATAACCATATTTGTAAGCTATTTCTTTTATGCTATCTACGAATTTTCTTGGAACGCTTATTGTTTGTTCTTTTAATGTCCAAGTGCTTGAAAATTCATCTGGAAATAATAATCCCTCAAATTCAGAAAACAATTCTTCAATTATACTTCTAAATATACTTCTCGTTCTTGTAGGAACCCACCTTTGTGTAGTAATTTGAACAAAATCTCTTTCTCTTTTACCTGTTATGTAGTTTTCAATACTTTCAGAAATAAGTTGTAAAAATTTATTTATTATTTCTCTTGCAAACGAACTTGAATAATTATAAGCAATCTGATTTTCCAAATCGTTAAAAGCTCTTCTATAAGACTGAGTTAAGCTTTCTAATTGACTATATAGCATTTCAAGTGTTTTTTGAACCTCTCTTCTTGCCTGCTCAACAGATATTCCTTTCTTTTCAAGCCACTTAGCAAAAGGATTCTTTTCAGATGTCATAAATAATGAATAAAGTAAATGATCAGTATCTACCATACTCTCCCCTCTTTTCTTTGCTATCTTTTCAGCATTTTCCAAAATCGCTTTGGCACTTTCAGAAACTTTTTTCCCTTTCCACTCCATAACTTACCTCCTTTTAGTTAACAATTTATGAAACGAAAATTTTAAAGGAGAGTTTTTCTGCAGTTTGAGATTTAAAATTTTCACTATGAATTTAATGACATTTATTTTGATAGGACAAAGTATAGAGATATATGGGGAAGAAGATACAAAAGAGGAACAGGTTAATAAAGAAGAAACAGATGATTATATATGGTTATGGAAAAAGAGTAAGGAACATACTGGATTTATTATAAGAATTCTTGAACCAGAAGGGCAAATAGTTGAAATATATAAAGAAGGTTCAAAAAAACCTATTCATAAAGCAGATATTCCTACAAGTTTTGAGAGAATGTTTGCCGAGGAAGGCTTTTATAAAATTGTCATTGGAGATTGGTCTAAGAAATTTGAAATAAGAAGAGGTTTTGAATATACACTTTATTTAAAGAAACCTTCTAGAAAAGAAGAATATGATGACTATTCAATTGTTAGAAAACCTTCAAAAGAAACAATTATAAAAATTCTTGAACCGAAGGGTTCAAGTGTTGAAATTTATAAAGAAAATTCTACAATTCCTATTCACAAGAGTGATATTCCAACAAGTAAAATTATACATCAACCTGGATTTTATAAGGTTATTGTTTATAATAATAATTCAAAGTGGGAAGGTAAAATTGAAGTAAAGGAAAATTTTGAAAATATCATTTACGTTAAAAATTTAAAACCTATCAAACAAGAACCAAAAGTTATTAGTGAGGAAAGTTTTTCTGCACTTGTAAATAACATAAAAGATGAGATTTCAAGTTTTACAAAAAAAGATATTTTAAAAACAGCAGTTGATAAAAATTATTTTTATACAAAACACTTAGTTCAATTATTAGATTTGTTTATTAGTGAGATTGATAAGGAAGATGTTGTAAAGATGGTTTATCCAAAAATCATAGACAAAGAAAACATTCATCAAATTTACTCAAAATTTATGAGTTCTATTTCAAAGGAAAACATAAGAAAGTGGATAGAAGAATATGATAATGAGGAAAATAATGAAAAAAAGGAAGGTTGGAAATGAGAAATGTTATATTTTTAATTCTAATATCTTGTGCAACAGGATATTATGCCAAAGGCTCAGTTGTAAAAATTGACAAAACCAAAAATTATAAAATTGCTATTATTCCACAATTAAAAAGTAATTATTTAAATGAAGATGATTTAAGGAAAATTTACAATGCCTACTATTTGGAGTTTTCAAGTATTAAAAATTTTACAATTGTAGAAAGAGAAAAAATTGAAGAAATTATAAAAGAACTGAATTTTCAATATTCTGGCCTTGCTGATGTTAATAATGCAAAGGAATTTGGAAAGTTGGCAGGAGCTGATTTAGTAGCGACTTATGAGGTTATTTCAGCAAGTGAAAAAATGGATGATTTTTTAAAAGAGATAGTCAGAGAGCTTGTAATTTCAATTAAAATAATTGATATTCAAACAGGTGAAGTTTTATATGTAGGTAGGGGGAGAGAAGAAGGATTTAGTGATAAATTGGATATTATAGAGGGAGCAGTTTCCAATTCAATTCATGCCCTAAAACTATCATTAAAATGAAAAAAATTATTATTTTCGTTTTATTAACTTCTTGCATTAGTGCTACAACAAAGGAAAAATTAAATTACTTTATTGAAAAAAGGAATTTTAAAATTGCCTTAATTCCATCAAAATTCGGAAACAATTTAGACAATGTCGTAGAGGCTAAAATTATTTCAAAGTTAAAGAATTTTGATAATATTGAAGTTATTGAAAGGAAAGATTTGAATAAAATTATAGGAGAAAAATCATTTTGGGATGAAGTAGGGAGTGATAGTTCAATTATTGAAAATTTTAAAATTTCAAACATAGATTTGCTTGGAATTTACAATGTTGATTATTTTGATGAAAGATATGATGATTATTGTACAAGTTATTGGGATATTAAGGAAAGTAAAATAAAAGAAAGTTGTAGATGGACGAAAATTTATGAAATAGCCATAAGTCTTAAAATTATTGATATTTCAAATTCAAAAGTTATTTTAGCTGAGACGGGAAGTTCAAAGGCTTTAAGTCTTGAAGATTGTATAGAAGATGCTATTGAAAGCATGTTTTCAAAAATAAAAGGAGGTTAAGAGTATGATGATGCTTTTATTTTTACAAATAAACAAAGCAGTTGAAATTATAAAAGATGGAAAAGTAGACTGGTCAAAAGGTATTATAACTGCTAAGGGATATGGTGTTTTTGATGTAAATAGCAAAAATCTAAATGCGGAAATTCTTAAAGCACAAAGAGTTGCTGTTGTTGTTGCTCAAAGGAACTTACTTGAAACGATAAAAGGTGTTTATATAAATTCTGAAACAATTGTTGAAGACTATATGCTAAAAAGTGATTTAATCATAAGTAGAGTAAATGGACTTATAAGAGGGGCAAGAATGATTGGAGAACCAAAGATAGATAAGCAAAATGGTATTGTTGAAGTAGAAATGGCTATTGATTTATATGGTGATAATAGCTTAGCAAGTGCTATTCTTCCTGAAATTCTAAAAAACACTAAAAAGCCAAAAATAGATGATATAAAAGATAATCCAAATTTTTCTGCATTAGTTCTTGATGGTTCGGGAAAGGATATAAAACCTTCTTTATTTCCAAAAATTTATGATGAAAATGGAAATTTAATTTTTGATACCGCTTGGCTTATAGATGAAAATAATCCAAGTGCTAAAAAAGTTATAACATTTGTAGAAAATTTAAATGATATTTTAAATGACCCAGAGCTAAAAAATAATCCTCTTGTTATTAAAATAAAATCCGTTTTAAATGGAAGGGATATTGTTGTTGATAAAGATAATGCTAATAAAATCAA
Source organism: Caldifarciminota bacterium (assembly GCA_965649115.1). Lineage (GTDB taxonomy): Bacteria > Hydrothermota > Hydrothermia > LBFQ01 > DSFT01 > DSFT01. The sequence goes on from CBFGJN010000007.1 coordinate 43,833, forward strand.
ATGGATTAAAAAGGCATGGGAAATTGGAAAGAAAATTGTTTTAACACTATTTTAGGGGGTTAAATATGATTTTATTCTTAATTTTACAAAGTGAAAAAACTATAATTTCAGAAGGTGTCTCTTCAATAAATAATGTTTCAATAGATGTAGCAAGGGATAGAGCAATATCAGATGCCCTAAGAAATGCTATTGAACAGGCACTTGGAACTTATATAGAGAGTCAAACAATTATTGATAATTATCAACTAATTGAAGATAACATTCTTTCAAAATCAAAAGGTTATGTAAAAAGTTACAAAATTATTTCTGAGAAGCAAGATGAGGGACTTTATAGAGTAAAAATTATGGCAATTGTAGATAATACTAAAATTGAAGATGACTTATCCGCTTTGAAAATTTTAATTTTAGAAAAAGATAGACCAAGAATGCTTATTCTTGCTAATGAAGAATTTTTAGAAGATTTACTAATAGAAAAGTTTTCAGATAAAGGTTTTCCAATTTTAGATCAAAAAAAATTAAAAGAAAATATGAGAAAAGAAGAATTAAGACTAATTTTTGAAGGTGCTAATGATACATTAATAGCAAGGTACGGTTTAAGAGAAGGTGCAGAAATGATTTTAATTGCTAAATACAAAGAAAATGATAAAAAAATTGAAAGTTATAATGTTAGCTTAAAGGAAGTTTCAATTTCTTCAAGATTAATAGAACCAAGAAGTGCTGAAATTATAGCTTCTGTTAGAATTGATAAATCTTATCCAAACATTAATCAAGCAATAAAAAACCAATTAGTTGATTCATTATTTAATTTATTACTTCCAAAAACTACGAAAAAACTTCAAGAAAATAATATAGTAAAAATTTACTTATACAATGTTGATTTTGATAAAGTTTCAAAATTAAGAGAAATTTTATTCAGTAATGTTAGAAAAATTGAAAAAATCATTCTGAGAGAATTCGTTGAAAACAATGCCATATTGGAAATTATAACACCTGAAAATCCAACAGCAATTGCTCAAATTATAAAAAACAAGGTAAAGGAAATTGAAATTAGTGAAATTGGTAGTAATTCATTATATGTAAGATGGAAAGTTAAAACCAAACAATAAATTTTTGCTGTGTCTAAAAATTCTAAAATCGTTTATTTTTTATTTTTCCCACTCGCCCTGAAATAAAGGCTACGCCTTTAAAATGCCCATATTTCGGTTATGGGGGCAATAGCCTCCTTAAATAACCCCCCTAATAAAAACTACTAGATAAAGCATAAAAATTTCCATTTTTCGGCCGTGGGGGCTACACCTCTCAAAACCACCCAATAAAATCAAGAACTTAGCATCATTTGAAAGTATTCATTTTATCATATTTTGTTCAACTACCCTGAAAATAAGCTTTCATCTTAAAAGCTTCGTCCCCTTAAATCCCCCCAATAAATAAAACACAATAAATTGGCAATTTGGAATTTATCAGTCGGCGTATTTCCCCCACTCCCACCCTTATATTAATCCTTGTGAAAGGCAATAATTTTGCCTTTTTTAAAAACCATTTTTAAATTATTTACAGCACCATTATAAACTAAGTATCTGTAATCATCAAAATCAAAAACAATAAAATCAGCAAATTTTCCAACTTCTAAACTACCTACAAATTTATCCATATCTATTGCTTTTGCTGAATTTATCGTGCTAGCTAAAATCGCTTCTTCAATTTTCATATTTAATAACATAACTGATAACAAAATAACAAATTGCATATTTTGAGTAAAGGAAGTTCCTGGATTAAAATCAGTTCCTAATGCTATGGTACAACCACTATCTATTAGTTTCCTTGCAGGTGGATATTTATTTTTTCTTAATAAAAATGTTGTAGAAGGCAATAAAACGCAGACCGTTTTACTTTTTGAAATTAACTTAATATCATTATCACTTATCTCATTCAAATGATCAAGTGAAACAGCATTAAATTCAACTCCAAGTTTAGTACCACCTATATTATAGAACTCATCAGTGTGTAATTTTAATAAAAATCCTAATTTTTTAGCTTTACTTAAAATTTTTCTTGTTTGTTCAATTTCAAAAACCCCTCTTTCACAAAAAACATCAACAAACTTAGCTAAATTTTTCTGCTTAATTATTTCTAAATTTTTTATAACTTCATTAACATATTTTTCTCTATCGTCTATAAAATCATGAACTAAAAATGTTGGAACAATTGTAATTGGTTTATCGTTTAATTCATTAGTAATCTCAAGAATTTTAATTTCATTTTCTAAATCAAGACCATAACCACTTTTAGCTTCAATTGTAGTAGTTCCATATTCAATAAATTTCCTTATAAATTTTTTCACATATTTTTTTATTTGTTCTTTATTAGCATTTCTTGTATCTTTAACAGTTTTTAAAATACCACCACCCATCTCTCTAATTTTTAAATAATCAAAACCTTTTAATCTCAATTCAAATTCAATAATTCTATCTCCGTAAAAAACCAAATGTGTATGAGGATCAACAAATCCTGGAAGGATTACTTTATCTGAAACATCTATTACTTTACTTGCTAATTTTAGATATTCAGAAGGTAAATCGCTATCCTTTCCAATCCAAATTATCTTATCATCAAAAACAATAGAACCATTTTCTATAATTAATGGATTTGAACTTGTAAAAATTTGCTTGGCTTTTCTTAAAATTTTTATTTTCTTATCATCCATTTGTAAATTTCTCCTTCAAATTTAACAATGTATATTCCATTTCTCAAATCTGTTTTTATTTCATTATAACCTGCATTTAAATTTCCATTAAATTCATAAACTTTTCTACCATTTATAGAATAAATTTTTAAACTAATTTTTCTGTTAGTTCCAAGGTTTAACTTAATTACACCATTACTTTCAAGCTTTATAGTCCAAACATTGTTAAATTCATCATTTGAAGTTATATTACAATTTATATTTGGATTGTAAATAAACTCAATTGCATCAGATATTACAACAACACTATTGGAGTTTTCAGAAGTCTTTGAATATAAAATAACTTTTGAATTACTATTTAAACAAAAGCTACCAAAATTTACCCATCCCGTATCATTTAAATTATTTGAAAATTGATTTAAATAAATGATAGTATCTCCGTTTGCTCTTAAAATTCTATATTTTGCTTGTGAAGTTCTATTACTTCCTTTTCTTATCCAGGCTCTTAAACTATAACCACCAGGGCAATTTATTTGAGGATTATAAATAACTGAATCATTATTTGATGTGTAGTTATATCTATAATCACCTGCATAACCTGTATAAGAACTTAATGGCCAAGTTCCATAAGCATTCCATCCAACATTGCCATCATCTACAATCCTATCATTACAACCACTAAGAGGTCCTTGATAAATAAAAACGACAGCATCAAAACCTATTCTTTGATTTTCTCTCCCCGAAATTGTAGTATCTCCAAGTGTTATAGAACCATTATTTATTGAATAACCTGCATTAAATTCATAATTACCCAAATCAACCCATTGATTATTATATAAGCTTTGGTCTATCCATTTTTCTGATATACCATTTCTATGATAAATTTTATATCTTACATAAGCTTGACTATTTTGAGGAATATAAACTCTCACTTTATAAACGCCAGGAAATGGTAAAATTGGCGTCCATCTTGCCCAATTAGTAATAGCACCTGTCCAAGAATAAGTCCAAAAATGATGACCTCCATTATAACCAATTAAACTATCAAACCACCAAGAACTATAAGGTCCTCCTCTCTTGAAATTATAACTAAATTCATCAAATAGTGTATCCTTCCAAGATAAACCATTTACAAGTGATATGTAGTACTTCCAATCCCAATATGGTCCGGGGTCAGTGTGGCAACTATAACCTCCACCACCCGGAACATTACAACCAGGGACTTGATTATGTCCAAGTATTGCTGATGTGTCTCTTATTTTGGGAATTGAATATAAATCCGCTAATGTTCTTGTTATCTTAGCAGATATTGAATAAAGCGTATCTGTATACCAACCATTTTGATTTATGTACCCTTCGTGCTCAATTCCAATAGACCTTGTATTATAATTCCAATAACCTGCATGCCAAGCAATATCTTTATGGCAAACCATTTGTGTAGAATGCCCATCAGACGATCTTAGAACATAATGTGCTGATGCTTGAGCATTAGGATTTTGAAACCAAGAAATAGCACTATTATAAGAACCCTCAGTTGTATGAATAATAACTTTACTAATTGGATAATCATAAGGTCTATTAGCATCTGTATAATTACTATTACTTGCGGGAACAAATTGATTAACAAAGCTAAATTCTGGTTGTGGAGAACAATCTGCAGTAAATATCAAATTTGCTTTGAAAATTGGTGCTTTTGGATTGGGTTTTACTGATAAATTATAAAATTCAACACCCTCTCTATAAATTTTTAAGACATCCTCCACAAACAAATCATTTTTTCCATATTTTTTTAAAGCACATATTAAATCATTAGAGCATTCATTTAAAAATTTTCTTAGTAATTTAGAAGCATATCTGATATTATTTTCTTCACTCTCAACTAAATAAGCCTTTATACCATTTAATGTAATTTTTTTGTTTATACAATTTTCACATTCAATTTCAATCGTTTTATTATAATTTATTGGGATTGAAAAATCCTTTATTCCCATTATTCCAATAGAACTATCAATAGATGGACATTTATGGTGATAAAATCGTGTCTGAACATAAGCAATAGATTTTAATAGTTCCTTATCAACACCTTCAATTCTGCTGATATTTGAAAAAAGGCTATCAAGATATTTGTAGTAATTAACCATTTCCAAAGAAGGAGCTGAAAGGAGATAAATTAACATATTTAAATTTTAAAGGGTTTTTAATTTTGCTTTTCTCCCCATTAAATCCCCTATAAAATTGGACAAATTATCACTTAACATAACTTTCAACAATTTTAATAATTTTTTTAGCTTTTTCAAAACCACTATCTATTGCTTTTTTATTTTGTAATTCTCTATAATAGCCACCAAGATGACTTAATAATAAGTCTCTATCTTTCCCCAAATCTTTAATGCTCCTCAACTCTTTATAAAATTCCTCAACTTTCTTAAACCTATCCCTTACCTCTTCATCAGAAACCAAATTTTTAGAGATAAATAATGCCTTTGCTACATATTTTATATCAATATAACGCTTAGCTTTTTTATCAATTTTTGCCAAATCTAATTTCTTTAATGCCATTTCATTTCTTCCATTTTTCATAAATAAAATTTTAAAGGATAAAAACTAAATCAAATTGCTGTGTCTAGTAATTCTGAAAATATATATTTTTCTATGTTTTGCCCACCCACCTTGAATA
>CBFGJN010000008.1:0-44924 GCA_965649115.1 Caldifarciminota bacterium
TGCTTTGTCCAGTAATTCGGAAATTATATTCATTTCTACACTTTCCCACCCACCCTATATTTAAGCCTTCGGCTTATAAATACCCGTTTTTTGCCTTTGGGGGGCGAAGCCCCCCTAATAATCCCCCCATTAAATCTATAATTTCTTTAAAAATTTTATAAGTTATTGATTATCAAGTGATTGAGAATAATTATTGGACAAAGCAGCAAAAAAGTAATAATTGTAAATCGCTCTAAAAGGGAACTTGGAGAAATTTTGAATAGAGAGGAAGTTGGGGTTATTTCAATAAATGACAATAACTTTTATAAACTTTTTTTAAAAAGGGGGTTAAACGATGATATGGTTAGTTGTAGGACAGGCTCTGAATTATCTTGGTATAATAAATAATAAATTGTTTATGTACGGAGGATGGAGAAGGGATAGCACTCTTGCTCCTAATGGTAATACTGGTTCATATTCTGCAAAGGTTGAAACTCTGTTTGTAAATCAGGCATTTACATATAATGGCCATCCTGGAAAGGGAATTTATACTGCCATTTATTATCAGGCGGGAAGTAGTATTTTTGAAGATACTGTTTATGAAGTTGGTGATACACTTAGAAGACTTTATATTATAGGAAAGAATACAAGTGGAGGACCTTATAAGGTTGATATTAAAGCAGTAGTAACACCTTTTTCTATAAATAATTCCTGGCGATTGGGACTTTCTGGACCTTATGTTGGTGATTTTGATGGTGATAATAGTACTCAGTATTATGATACACTTTGGTGGTTTGCTGATACTGCTAAAGTTTTATCTCAGGAAAATGTTAGTGTTCCTGCAGGAACTTTTAGTGCTTATAAAATGTGGGTAAGATTAAAGGGAAGAATATGGTCATCTCTTATTAAAACCCAGGCAGGAAATTTAGGATTTGACCCTTACTCTGACAGTTTATTAAGAGATTATTATATTTGGTGGGTTCCAAACTTGGGATATGTAAAAGATTCCCTATTTTCTTACGCTCAGTGGAATGGTCCATTTAATACAAAAATTATAAGTAAGTCTTGGGAAGTTTCTGTTTTACAATCTTACACTACATCTATTGTTGAAAGGAATTCAATTATATCAAATGAATTGATAAACTTCAAGGATAATGTAATTTTGTACGATGTTTCAGGTAAGGTTCTTTTTAAAGGTAAAGGTTTAGTGAAATTAAATAAAGGTGTTTATTTTGTAAGAAGTAGTCAGAAATTAATAAAAATTGTAGTTAAGTAGTTTTGGGAGGGTTTTAAGCCCTCCTTAAACAAGACAAAAAATTATCCTATATAATTTTAGAACTTTATGAATAAACCTATAAAGGTTCTTATAGGTAAAGTTGGTTTAGATGGTCATGATAGAGGGGCAAAAGTATTAGCAAGAGCTTTGAGGGATGCTGGGATGGAAGTTGTATATAGTGGATTACATAGAACAGCGGAAGAAATTGTTCAAATGGCAATTGATGAAGATGTTGATGTAATAGGAATATCAATACTTTCTGGCGCTCACATGACTTACTTTCCAAAAATTCTAAAACTTATGAAAGAAAACGGTCTTGAGGATGTCCTTCTAATAGGTGGAGGAATTATTCCCGAGGAAGATGCAATAGAACTTGAAAAGATGGGTGTTAATAAAATTTTTGGGCCAGGAACACCTCTTGAAGAAATAATAAATTATATTAAAAATTGGTATGAAAAAAAGAAGTTAGCAATTGTTTGAAAAAGCTTTAAATTATATCAAATTTTCTTATGCTGTTTATTCAAATTTTAAAGTTGCGTGTATTTTGATTGCTTCAAATGGTTATGATAAAAAGGAATTTTTTGGTGTTAATATAGAAAATGCTTCTTATGGACTTACAATTTGTGCTGAAAGAGTTGCTATATTTAAAGCAATTTCAGAAGGTTATAGAGAATTATTGGAGTTATATTTAGTAGCTATAAATCAAAATGGAGAAGAAGTTTTTGATATTGTGCCTTGTGGAGCTTGTAGGCAAGTAATGAAAGAATTTTCGGATAATCTAAAAATAATTACAAGGAAGGGTGAATTTTCTATAAAAAACCTGCTTCCTTTTAGCTTTAAAATTTAATCCTTTTGAATAAACACTCGGATATTATTGAAAAACTATTTAAAGGATTAAGCTTTTTTTCAGTTGTTTTATTTATATTTATTTTTACTTCAATTTTTTTTGTTCTATTTAATGAAGCAAAACTTTCAATAAGTAAATTTTCATTTAATTTTATTTTAAAAGCAACTTGGGATCCAGTGAGAGAGGAATTCGGAGGTCTTGTGCCAATCGTAGGAACAGTTTTAACCTCAATTTTATCTGTTATTTTTGCATTTCCCATTAGTCTTGGGATTGCTATTTTTATATCTGAAATATGTCCTAAATTTTTAAAGAATTTTTTTAGGGTTAGTATTGAACTATTAGCTGGTATTCCAAGTATTATTTATGGAATATGGGGGCTTTTTGTTTTTGTTCCTATAATGAAAAATAATGTTGAACCGTTTTTAATTAGATATCTTGGATTTATTAGAATTTTTAATGGAGAGCCATTTGGAATAGGTCTTTTAACAGCAAGTATAATTTTATCATTTATGATTATTCCTTTTATCTCATCCATGATTATTGAATTGTTTTCCTTGGTTCCTGATGTTTTTAGAGAGTCTGCTTATGCTCTTGGTTCAACAAGATTTGAAGTTATAAGATATGTTTTAATTCCTTATGTAAAAGTTGGGATTTTTGGAAGTATAACCTTAGGATTAGCAAGAGCAATAGGTGAAACAATGGCTGTTACATTTGTAATTGGTAATACTTATAAAATTCCGACAAATATATATGAGCCTACAATAACAATAGCATCCTCTCTTGCTAATGAATTTACAGAAGCTACTACTGAAATTTATCTTTCAAGTTTATTCTATCTTGCCTTTGTTCTTCTTCTTATATCATTTTTTGTATTTTTAATTTCAAGAATTTTGCTTTTAAAATTAATAAAATGAAATTGAGAATAATTTTAGATAAAGTTATAACTTTAATTTCAACAGTGTTCGCATTTTTTGGAATTTTTGTATTATTTTGGATTTTGAAAGATGTTATAGTTAATGGTATCAAATCAATAAATTTGAGTTTTTTCTTGGAAGATCCAAGACCACCCGGAATTCAAGGTGGAGGATTAAGGAATGCTATTGTTGGAAGTTTTATAATTACATCTATTGCTATGATGATAGCTTTTCCTATTGGATTACTTGGTGCAACTTATATTAATGAATATTCAAGAAGTTCAAAATTTTCAAACTTTGTAAGATTCGTTTATGATGTTATGCTATCTTCTCCATCAATTGTTATAGGTGCTTATGTTTATGCTTTATTAGTAAAACCATTTAAAACATTTTCTGCTATTAGCGGTTCTTTTGCTCTTTCAATAATTATGATTCCAATTATATTGAAAACCTTAGATGAATTATTTAAATTGGTTCCAAATTTCACAAAGGAAGCTGCTTATGCACTTGGTGCTCCAAAGTGGAAAGTAATTGTTTATATAATTTGGCCTTACATTAGAATAGGAATTTTAACCTCAATTCTATTATCATTTGCTAGAATTATCGGGGAAACTGCACCACTACTTTTTACAAGTTTTAATAATATGTTCTTTGAGGTAAATTTATTTAAGCCTATGGCTACACTAACAGTTAATATATTTAACTTTGCAATGTCTCCTTATGAAAATTGGCATAAACTTGCTTGGTCTGCTTCATTTTTAATTGTTGTCTTTGTTTTATTTGTTAATTTAATATCAAGATTTTTGTTAAAAGAATAACTTTTAATTTATAAAGTTTCAGCCCCCTGCCGAAAAAAAAGGACTTTAAAATTTTCATTTCTATGGAAAAAACATATAATCACAAGGAAGTTGAAGAAAAAATTTATAAATTTTGGCTTGAAAATGATTTATTTAAAGCAAACCCAAAAAATGTATTAGAAAATAAGAAAAAGCCATTTTCAATAATGATGCCACCACCAAATATAACAGGAAGAATACATATGGGTCATTTATTAAATAATACAATTCAAGACATTTTAGCAAGATATTATAGAATGAAAAATTATGAAGTTTTATGGCAACCTGGAACAGACCATGCAGGAATAGCTACTCAAAATGTTGTTGAAAGAGAATTATTAAAAGAAGGAAAAACAAGATATGATTTAGGAAGAGAAGAATTTATAAAGAGGGTTTGGAAATGGAAAGAAGAATATGGAAGCATTATTATAAATCAGCTTAAAAGACTCGGAATAAGTGCTGATTGGTCAAGATTAAAATTTACAATGGATGAAGACTACTATAATGCAGTTATTTACGCATTTAATGAACTTTATAAAAGAGGTTTAATTTATAAGGGACTTTACATTATTAATTGGTGTCCAAGGTGTTATACAACACTATCAAATGAAGAAGTTGAAAATAAGGAAATTGATGGAAAATTATATTATTTAAAATATCCAATTTTAGATTCAAAAGAATATATTATCGTTGCTACAACGAGACCTGAAACTTATCTTGGAGACACGGCTGTCGCAGTTAATCCGAAAGATAGTAGATATAAACATTTGATTGGAAAGAAGGTAAAATTACCTCTTATTAATTGGAAAAGAAAGGATTATTATAATAATGAAATTTCAAGTGAAATTGAGATTATAGAAGACGAATTTGTAGATATGGAATTTGGAACAGGAGCAGTTAAAATAACTCCTGCTCATGACAAAGATGATTTTGAAGTTGGTAGAAAATATCATTTACCTATGGTTTTAATAATGGACTATAATGGAATTTTAAATGAAAATGCAGGTTATTTTAAAGGATTAGAAAGATTTAAAGCAAGAGAAGAAATTGTAAAAAAGCTTTCTGAAAATGGTTATATTGAAAAGATTGAAAATTATAAATATAGTGTTGGTGTTTGTTATAGATGTGAAACAATTATTGAACCAATAATTTCAGAGCAATGGTTTTTGAATTTAAGGTTTTTTAAAGATATTGCTAAAAAGGTTATTGAAGAAAATAGAATTGAAATTATCCCTGAATATGGAAAAAAAATTTACTTTAATTGGTGGGATAATATAAAAGATTGGGCAATTTCAAGGCAGATATGGTGGGGTCATAAAATTCCTATTGAAGGTGAAGAGGATGTTCTTGATACATGGTTTAGTTCAGCATTATGGCCTATTGCTACACTTGGTTGGCCAAATGAAACAGATGAATTAAAAGCTTTCTTTCCAACGAGTATTTTAATAACGGGTTGGGATATTCTCTTCTTTTGGGTAGCGAGAATGATTGTTATGAGTTTGTTCTTTAAGAATGAGGTTCCATTTAAAAAAGTTTATTTACATGGATTAGTTAGAGACGAAAAGGGAAGAAAAATGTCAAAAAGTCTTGGAAATTCACCAGAACCATTGGAATTATTTGATAAGTATTCAGTTGATGGTGTTAGAATGGGATTGATGTTAATAACACCAGAAGGTCAAGATGTTAGATTTTCTGAAAAATATATGGAAGTTGGAAGAAATTATACAAATAAAATTTGGAATATAGGAAGATTCTTACTCTTGAATTTTGATGGAAATTATCAACCATTAAAACAACTTCAAATTGAGGACAAATGGATTTTATATCAACTTGATGATGTTATTGAAAGTGTTAATAAAGGTATTGAAAATTGTGAATTTAACAAAACTGCAAAATTACTATATGATTTTACTTGGCATAAGTTTGCAGATTGGTACATTGAAACAATTAAAACGAGAGAAGATAAAAATTTTGCTATTTCTAATGCTCTATTTACATTTGAAAATATATTAAAACTTCATCATCCGTTTATGCCATTTATCAGTGAAGAACTTTATCAAAAGATGCCCTTTAAGAAGGAAATTTCAATAATGAAGGAAGAATTTCCAAATAAATATGGATTTGATTATAAGCAAGATTTTGAGAATTATGAATTTTTAAAAAAGCTAATTGAAGAAACGAGAGAAATTAAGGGTATTTTTAAGATTCAAAATAGAAAGGATATTAAACTTTTCGTACATAACCAAACAGAAGAAAAATTAAAAAATTTAGTAAAAGAAAATTTTAGGATTATTAGGTTTCTTGGGGGAATTGAAGGGATTTTTGAGACAGAAGAGAAAATAAAAAATAGTGCAATAATAGTTTTTGATAGGTTTTTAGGATTTTTAATTTTGGAAAATTACGATTTTGAAAAAGAGAAAAAGCGACTTGAAGAAGAGTTGGAAACTATTGAAAAATTATATAAATCAATTAAGGAAAAGTTAAATGATAGTGAATTTCTAAATAAAGCACCAAAGCAAATTATCGAAAACCAAAAAAATAAATTATTGGAACTTGAAAATAAAATAGAAAAATTGAAGATCATTTTGAATGTTTAAGAATTGCCTTAATTTATGCTTTAAAATTTTAATCTTACTCTCAATACTTCAATCTAATCAATTGAAGTCCCCTGGGAGTAGATAGCGAAGGAGGATGAATATGTTTATATCTCTGATCGCAAGCATTAGCTTGCCTAATTTCTTTGTTGAAAATAGGGGACAATTTGAAAATAATGTCCTCTATTATTCTTATAGCGGAATCTATATAATGAAAGATGGTTCAATCACTATAAAAAATTCAAAACTCTATACAAAACCTAGATCCATAGTTCCTCAATACCAAGAAGGTTATATAAGCTTTCCTGATAAAAATATGAATAATCTAAGACTTTACAAAAGTATAAGACTTAAAGAAATTCAAAAGGGTATTGACCTTATTATAAATGCTCCAAGTAACGGTGAATTTGAATTTTATATTGAGATAAAACCAAATATAAAAGTTGAAAAAATCAGCCTGAAAATTGAAAATCTAAATGAATTATCATTTAAAGAATTTAAGGCATTTTCGGCAACTAATGAAATTCCAATAAAAGTTATAAAGAATAAAAATAATTTAGCGTTTGAAATTGGAAATTATGATATAAGAAAAGGAATTATAATTGACCCTGTTGCTATGTTAATTAGTCCTCATAATGATATTGTTTTTGATGTTCAAGCAGAGAGTAATGATGTTATAGCTGTTGGCTGTACTGATGGATTAAGTGCTTTTGGTTCAACACCAAGAGATTCATTTGGTGGTGTTGGTGCTGGTTTTTATGATGTTTTTATTACAAAATTAAGTTCAAATTTATCTAATCATTTACAAACAACAATTATTGGAAGTTCAAATGCTAAAAATGAATGTGCTTATGGTGTTAAATTGGATAATAATGGTAATGTTTATGTTGTGGGAGGAACAGAAGATGGAAGTAATTTTGGAATTTCTCCAAATATCTTTGGAAATCCAGGGCAGAAAGATGTATTCTTAATAAAATTAAATAATTCATTAAATACTATTCTTTATAATGATATTTTTGCTTCACCAAATAATGATGTTGGTTATGCTATTGATATAAGTAATGGTAGAGTTTTCATTACGGGATATACAGCAAATTCTCCACAATTTACTAATATAACACCTAATGTTTTTGGTATTCAAGGTCTAAAAGATGTTTTTGTTATTTCAGTAGATACATTTGCCCTTTTCAATCCTTTTTTAGCTATTATATCTTCAAGTGATGATGACATTGGAAAAACAATAAAAGTTGATAGGAATGGAAATGTTTTTATTGGAGGAATGACGAAAAATTCAGTAAATTTTGCTCCAAATAGGATAAATTTTGGAACATCAGGGAATTTAGATGGATTTATAACGAAGCTCAGCTTTGGTTTAAATAATCATTTTAATACTGCTATTTTTTCAAGTCCATTAGATGATTATATAAATACCATTGCTATTGATACAACTAATGGAAATATATTTTTTGGTGGATTAACGAAAAATTCTTCAAATTTCATCTGTTCTAATTGTCAATTAGTATATGGGACATCTGGTGGTGTTTCAGATGCTTTTATTTCAAGGATAGATAATAATTTCACACCTGGAAGTGAAAAAGTTGCTATTTTAACAAGTCAAGGACAGAATTTAGCTTCTGATAGTGAAGCAGTTAATAGAATTATTATTCATTTCACGGGACAAATTTGGGCTGTTGGTTATACTCACCATTCGCAAACATTTACACCAAATCAAATAATAAGAGGAACTACTAATGGTTTTGGACAATTTGATGCTTTTCTGGTTCGTTTGAATAATAATTTAAACGCATTTTATCAAACATATATTTTTACTTCAAGTGATGATGATTATGCAACTTCAATTGATGTAACAAATGGAAGTGTTGCTTATATTGGAGGATGGACAATTTATGGAAACAATTTTTATTGTAGTAATTGTCCTTCTAAATATGTTTATGGTTCATTTATGAATGCAAATGATGGATTTGTTGTTTTTGAGGATGTTCAAGTTTCAAATAATGAAAAATTAGAAAATAATTTTAAGTTTGAAAATGGATTTCTATATTTGAATATGAAAATTCCTAACTATGTTGGATATGAAATTTACGATTTTAATGGAAGATTAAAAACATTTAAATCAATTGGTTATTTATCAGCTGGAAGTTATAAGTTTGAAATAAATGCAAAAGGACAATCAATTATTAAAATTAGAATAGGAGATGAAGTTTATATAAAGAAGGAGGTTTTAAGATGATTTTTATATTTTTAAGTTTTGTAGATTCTTTGAATATGAACAAAGTTTTTAATTTCAATAAGTACCTTTCAGGAACAAGAAGTTTAGTTAAATTTAATAACTATCTTTATATTTCAACTGCTTATGGACTAAAAATTGTAGATATAAGCAACTTAAATAATCCAAATCTATTAAATTACAATGAAAAATTTTACAAATCACTTACAAATCTACAAATTTATAATAACTATTTATTTGTCGGTATTACAAATGGTTTCAGAGTATATGATATTTCAAATCCTTCTAATCCATCTATTGCTTTGGACTATTATTATCCTTCTTCTGAAAACATTATCAAAATTTCAGGAAATTACTTGTTTGATATTTCTTATGTTGGAGGGTTTTCTATATTTGATATAACTAATCCTTTAAATCCAATTTTAGTAGCAACAATTCCTTACTCATCAATAGGGAATGGTTATTATCTTGAAGTTTTAAACAATTATGCTTACACTTGTAGTAGTTATGGTTTTAGGATTTACGATATTTCAACACCTAATAATCCTGTTCTTATCTCTTCAATACCTATGACTTGTTTTCATATTACCTTGGATAACAATTTAGCCTACATTTTAGCCTATAATGGTCTTTATATTTATGATATTTCAAATGTTAGTAATCCAACCCAAAAAAGTTTTTTAAGTAGCTCTTATTATATAACTTCTTATAAGTTTAATAACTATCTTTATGTTATGAGTGGTAATACAGGTATAAGAATTATTGATGTATCAAATCCAAGTAGTCCAAATCAAGTTAATACCTACTTTACAGGCGGTTCTGCACAGTCAGGATTTATTACTAATAATGTTCTATATTTGGCAGATTTTTATGGCATTAGGTTACTAGATGTTTCAAATCCTACGAATTTATCAGAGATTTCAAGTTGGACGATTTCTGGTTATCCAAACAAAATTAAATTTTACAACAACCATATTTGGACAATAGAAGATAATAATTATCAGGTAATTGGAGGTTTAAAAATCTGGGATATATCAAACCCTAATAATCCTAATTTAATATCAAATTTTAAAAGAAAATCTGCTCTTATTTCAATGGATTTTATAAATAATTATGCTTATTTGTTTTATTCCGATTCTATTATTATCCTTGATATTTCAAATTTAAGCTCGCCAATTCAAGTTTCATCTATGGCAGCTGGGCCTGGCATTATTGTAGGAAATTATTTTTATTCGTTTTCTACTTTAAATTTGAGTGTGTTTGATATTTCAAATCCACTAAATCCTGTTTTAGAAAATAGTTTTTATATTCCATTTTCTCCTCCTTATTCATTAACAGCTTATGGGAACTACATTTATGGAATAGCTTCTTCACCTAGTAATAGTATTTATTTGCTTGCTTTTGATATTTCAAATCCTGTTAGTCCATATTTGGCAGGTTTCGTTTCACTTGTTTATCCTTCAACAATTTCTTATTCAAATAATAGAGTTTATCTTTCGGAGGGACATTTTTTGCCTAATGGAATTTTAAGAATTTACGATGTATCAAATGTAAATAACATCCATCAAATAGGTTATTACGGCTCATCTTCAAGTGTTGTAAATAGTTATCCATTTGGTGATTATGTTCTTATATCTAATAGCTATGGTGGAGTTAAGGTTATAAATGTTAGTAATGTCAATAACCTGATTTTACTAGGATATTACAATGATAGTTCAAATGTTTTAGATGCTTTGTTTTTAAATGGTTTTGTTTATAGCACGGAGGGAAATACTGGTTTTAGTGTTTATAAATTAAATATAACGAATAATCCTGAAAAAGGGGAAATTATCAATTCAAGCAAAAATGCTATTGAATTTTTATCTGATGGATATTATAAAATTTATAGTGTTGATGGTAAATTGATAAAAAGTGGTTTCTCAAAGAAAAACGAAAAACTAGTTTTGAAAAAAGGTGTTTATATTGTAAACTTAAATAAAACTATTAGGAAGGTGATTATTCAATAAATACCATTAAATTGACAAATTGAAATAGAAAACTATTATGCTTTAAAATTTCAAGCTTACAAACGGGCCCGTAGCTCAAGTGGCAGAGCAGCGGACTCATAATCCGTGGGTTGTAGGTTCGAGTCCTACCGGGCCCATATGTTTTGGTTAATAAGTTCAATAATAATTAATAAAAGTGTTTCAAAAGTGGCTGATGGTTATTATTATATGATTTTGAAGGGAACATCTGATAGGTTTTTTGTTGCTAATGTTATGAAGGGTGATATAAATGGTAACACTTGTGAAATTCCTTATATGAATATAAAATTAAATGTTGATGGAAAAATTATTGATTGTATTTACAAACCTACCCAAAATTTAAATGAGTTTGAAGTAGTAATTCATTATAGGAAATAACTTGATTACTGCTGTTGAAATTGAGGCAAAGGCAAGGGAATTAAAAAGTAAGGGTTATCCTGTCATATCATTAGCTATTGGAGAACCAGATTTTCCTATTCATGAAAATATAAAAAAATCAATAAATCAAGCAATTCTTGAAAATAAAAATTACTATCCTAATCCACAAGGTGTTATTGAATTAAGAGAAGCAATAGCAGAATATGAAACTGAAAGAAAAAAGGTTAATATAAGTCCTGATGAAATTTTGATAACAGCAGGTGGAAAGCCAGTTATATTTTATACAATTTTTTCACTTTGTAATGAAGATGATGAAGTTATTTTATTTGAACCGTATTATTTAGTTTATCCTTATTGGTGTAAAGTTTTAAATATAAAATATCACATCATTAAATTAAATGAAGATGGAACAATTCCAAAAGATGAATTATTAAAATGTGTAAATAATAAAACAAGACTTTTAATTATTAACTATCCCAACAATCCGCAAGGAAGTTTAATGTCAAAAGAAAACTTAGAATTATTATTAGAAGTTCTTGATAAATATCCAAGAATTTATATTTTATCTGATGAAGTTTATTCAGAACTAATTTATGAGGGTGAGCATATATCAATTTTTAGTTATAATAAAGATAGAGTTATTCTTTTGGAAAGCTTTTCAAAAACATTCTGCATGACGGGTCTTAGACTTGGTTATGGAATATTTCCAAAGGAAATGATAAAAAATTTAATAACATTCAATTCAAATTTGATAACAGGACCAACAACACCTGTTCAGTATGGTGGAATAACAGCTCTAAAAGATAATGAAGTTAAAAATTATGTTAATTTCATGAGAGAAGAATTTAAAAAGAGGAGGGATTTTGTTTATGAAAAACTAAAACATTTTGTTAAATTTAAACCTAAGGGTGCATTTTATTATTTTATAGAAATTCCTTACGATAGCTTGGAATTTTGTAATAAAGCATTAAATGAAAAATTTTTAGCATTAACACCTGGTTCTTTATTCGGTAATAGCTTTAAAAATTATGTTAGAATTTCATTTGCAAATTCAATAGAAAACCTAAATGAAGGTTTAAATAGGTTCTTAAGTCTTTTATGAAACTTATAGCAATTACAGGAAATGCAGGAAGTGGCAAAACGACAATTTCAAATATATTAAAAGAGAAAGGTTATTGTATAATAAATGCAGATGAAGTTGTTCATAAATTATTACAAACGGAAGAAGTTAAAAACTTTATTATTCAGACATTTGGTGAGCGATTTCTTGATAGGAAAAAGTTATCAGATTACTTATTTAGAAATCCAATGGAAATGGAAAAGTATGAAAAATTTATAAGAGAAAAAGTAATTAAAGCAATAAATGAAGAAATTTTAAAACAAAATTGTGAAACAATAATTATTGATGCTGCTTTAATTTTTGAGTATAAACTTGAATATATGTTTGATAAGATAATTTGTGTTGTTGCTGATGAAGATAAGTTGATTGAAAGATTAAAAAATAAAGGATATAGTGAAGATACTGCTAAATTAATTTTATTAAGACAAATGCCTCAAAAAGAAAAGGCAAAAAGAAGTGATATTGTAATTGAGAATAATGGAACTCTTGACGAACTTAAAGAAAAAATTTCAAAACTTATTCTCAATTTCATTTAAGTCAATTTCATAAATAATTCTTCTATTGTTATGGTCAAAGTTTGGATTTTTAAGAGATAATAGTTTTAAAATAATTTCATCGTCAGATAATTTGCTATATTTTACAGCAATATCAAGAACTTGATTTAAAAATGCTTCAACTTCAAATACATGTTTTTTGTTATCAAGGGATTTCAAAATTAATTCCATATCTTCGTAATTTAAACTTTCAATTATATCAGGAATTCCATTTATAATAATTTCATTTTCTTTCGCTATTAAGTTAAAGCCATAGACTTTTAGAATTTTTAAACTTTCATCTGATAATTTTATTTTGAATGTATAAGGAAATGTTAGCATTTGAGTTTTATATTGTTTGCTTAATAATTTTTGAAAATAAATTTTTCTTAGTGCTCTTTCTCTATGAATAATTAAAATACTATTTTTTGAAATTGTTGTTATAAATTTTGGTTTGCTTTCAATTTTGACTTGATTGCTTATTTGAATATGCTTTGGTTTAATTTTTATATCTTTGTTTTCATTTATAAACTTTTTTAGTTCATTATATATATTGATGTTTTTTGAAAACTTAACTTCAAGTTTTTTTGGATGGACATTCACATCAACGTCTTTTGGATTGACATTTATAAAAATAATGTAATTTAGCTTGCTTAAAATTTGAGAAATTTTATTATCAATTACTGGTCTTAAATTTACAAAAATTCTATTTTCAATACTTTTATCAAAAATATATAATTCTAATGAAAATTCAGAAGTTCTTAAAACTTTCTTTTGAAATTCACCAAATATCATTTTTATTCTTTCATCTCTGTTATCAGTTTTCTGAAAAACTAAATGCTTATTTGATAAGCTTAATTTGAATGTTATATCTTCAAATGCCAAAACATAATTTAAAATGACATTTTTTATTTTTTTCATCTCCGTTTTTGAATTTGAAAGAAAATTTCTTCTAATTGGAACATTAAAAAACAAATCTTTAACAATAATTGTAGTTCCTTTATTACAATAACAATTTCTAAAATCAATTAAATTACCACTTTCAAATTTTGCTTCATATCCTTCAATACCATCAATACTACTTCTTACTATCATTCTTGAAATATTTGAAATTGAATATAATGCTTCTCCTCTAAATCCAAATGTTTTTAGATTAAGTAAGTCTTCAAAATTGCTTAGCTTACTTGTCCAATTCTTTTTTGTGATATTTAATAAATCTTCCTTTTCAATTCCTTCACCATTATCTTTAACTTTTATTAAACTTAATCCCTTTCCTTTTACTTGAATGATAATTTCAGAACTTTTGGCATCTATTGAATTTTCAATTAATTCTTTAATTACATCGGATGGATTATTTATTACTTCACCTGCTGAAATTTTATTTATTACATAGTCTGGAAGTTTTTTTATTTTCATTTAAAATGCCCCACCAAGTGGTGGGGAAATTACTTCTTTAAGAAGAATTTTAAGACTTCTCCAAGTTCATTATAAATATATTGATTATGTGTTGCAGGGAAGTTAAATGGATCAGTTGAACCATCTAAAATTTTATAATAAACAAATTGATTTATATCCTTTCCTTTTGATTGATATTTATTTTTCATATATTCATAAAGAACAGAATCCATGCTAAGTATAACAAATTCTAAGTCTTGTCCATATCCTTTTCCTGTTGAAATATAAACTTTTAAGTTGTTATCCACAAGCGAATTAGATTGAGGAGTATTATTAGCATACCAAGTTAGAATGTCGTTTCTTAAAAGCCAAGCAAAGACTAATGTGGGTTGAATGATGTTGTTTAAATCTTTTGTTATAGGAAGATATAAACCTATACAATTTGTTCCCAAAGCAGATATGATATATGTTGAATCTTGATTGAAATTGGCACAATTATCAAATTTTGGAGAAAATGCTGCTGATAATGCTATTATGAAATTAGAAAATCCTTTAATTCTAATAGGACTTATTCTATATATTACAATTGTTGTTTTAATTGTGCTATCTGCTGTTATAATTGTTGTATCTTTTTTATAAACTGCATTATAAATATCTGGAATTTTCAAGAGCAAAGCCATTGTGTCAAAACCATATGGAAATCTTGAATTTATATAATAACTATAAATTAATGCTTGTTTTGCATAGACAAAATTATTATTCTTAAATATACTATCGTATTTTACCCAATATAGTGAGTCGTTTATTTCACCTTTTAGAACATTTTTTACAAAATTTTGGGCATTAGGGTCAGTAAATACACCAAATCCAAGAGGACCACTAATTGAAGCAACACCTTTAAATAAATCTGGTCTATCATGAGTAATTCTCATTGCACCATATCCACCCATAGAATATCCAGCTATATATCTTGTCCCATTTAATTTCCCTTTATTAATTATAATGTTTTCAACTTGTGGTATAACTTCTTGGATTATGTAGTCTTCATATTTTCCAAAAACATTCACATTATTCATTGGATCAACTGAATTAACATAAAAACTTCCTCCAAATGGATTTTTCCCATTTACAAATACAAGGATTGCAGGATTTATTTCATTTTTTGAATAAAGATAACTCATAATTGTTCCAATATCATAGACAACTTTATAATAATTATAATCTGCACCAAATGGATGTAAGAAATAGAAGATAGGATATTTTACAGTAGTATCACTAGCATTGTAGTTTGGTGGATAATAAATAATAACACGAGATTGGAATGATGTATCAGTTATTTTTCCAGATGTAGATATGCTGTATTCAGAATAATAACCTGTTGGGAAGGAAATTTCATTATCTTTTTGCTTACAAGCTGAAAAAGCTGATAATAAAATTAAAATAGTTATTAACTTTCTCATATTCCTCCTCCTTTTAAAACTTGTAATTTAAACCAAAGCCAACAGCAAAAATTGAAAACTTATATTCTCCTGGAAGGTTATATGAACTCTTGCTAACTTCTTTCTTTGGCATTATGAAGTACTCAAAATTTATATCATAAGAAAAGTTGTTGTATTCTCTTGAAAATCCTCCTGTTAGTTGGATTTTATTTCCTGGATCTGGTATTAGAGGTGTGAATGTTGAATCAGGAACTGGACTTTGATCAAAGGCAAAGCCTATTCTTAATGGAGTATTTTGAATTATTCTGTATTCTAATCCTAAACCAAATTTAAATGTACTTTTCCAATTTTCTACAAATTCTTCACTTGATGGTAAAAATTTTCCAAGAATTTTATCACCAGTTTGTGAAGCACTATCTATATCTAACTTTATTTTATCAAAAACACTCCAACCTTGATACTGAACAAAACCACCTAAGGTTAGTTTCTCAACTTTATATGCTAATCCAAAGTCTAAAATAAGAGGTAATTTAAATACTGCACTTCCTTTTGCTTTTGAGCTTCCAGTTCCTCCAAGGAATATAGGATTTCCTCCTGATGAATTATAATAATATGAATTTTTTGGGAAATAAACATCTGCATTTATTTCTCCGTTTATTTTTGGACTTGAATTGTATCGTACTGCCAAACCTGTTTTTAATGATCCAATTTCATATTTAACACCACCATTTAAAACGAATCCCCATCCACTACCAGTTAATTTTACATCAACAGGCATATATGAGTATGGATAACCAAGGTCAGGGATATTATCTTTGTTTGCATCAAGAAGAGCAAAATCAACTTTTCTTAGTAAAATTGATGTTCTTGAAATCCCAAGTGCTAATCCAAATGAGAAATTTCTAATTTTTTTACCATAACCTAAAACTGCGTCTATTACTTCAATTGAACTTTCATGGTCTACTTTTGGATAATTATCTAATCCATCATCTCTATAACCTATAGGTAGTGAATATAAATCCCATTTTGTTCCAAGACCAAATGGAACATATAAAGCAAATCCAAAGTTTTGTCCTTTATATGGTAAAACGAAACCAAATGCAGGTATTAAAAAACTTTGCTCTGAATTTATTGGATAGTTTTTTAAAGAATAAGGTCCATCCATTCCAACAATACCAGTTCTTGTAGTAGCATTACCAAAAGTTCCAACAATTGAGCTATGAATTCCAAAACTCTTTTTAGCATCAGCTAAGCCAGCTGGATTCCAATAAACAGCAGTCCAGTCATCAACAATTGAAACGTAAGAACCTGCTAAGCTTAAGGCTTTCCCACCCAATCCACTAAGAGCAAAACCGCCAGCAAACGAAATATAAGGAATTATCAATAAAATGAGAATTTTCCTCATAGTGAAAATTTTAAAGTATAATTAAAGCTCTGTCAAAGTAAAAATGGGGGTTTTGTCTCCCAAAGCCGATGAAAAATTTTCTAAAATTTAAGCCGATTTTTGCTTCGTCCAAAAGTTATAAAAATTCATTTAAAACTATTTATTTTTCGGAGGGATTTAAGGGGGCGAAGTTATAAACCGAAGGCTTAAAATTATGCTTTAAAATTTTAAAACTATGAAAAAATTTATATTTACTTTTTTGGTTTTTTTAAGTTTGGCAAATGCAAAAATAAATCTTGATGTTGAATCAACTGTTATTCCCAAAAACCAAAGTGCTACTATTTATGCTTATAGTGATAAACTTTCTATATTATCAGTCTATGATAATTCAGGCAGAATGATTTACAATTTTCTAAATGTCGGTAATAATGTTTATAAACTTCAATTTCCAAAGCAAGGATTGTACATTATTATTCTTAGAGAAAAAGAGACAAATGAAATGAAAAAATTCATTTTAGTTCTACCTTAAAGTAATTCATAACTAAAATAATAAATGCCCAAAATGCGAAAAATAAAATTAAACTATATGGACTTATTGACCCAAAAATAAAGCCCACTAAACTCAAAAAAATTGCCTTTGATTTAGGATTTGAAATTGAATTTATTGTATTTACTATAATATAAATAAAAAATAAAATATAGGCAATAAAGACAAGAATTCCAAATTTGGCTAAAATTTCAAGGTAAAAATTGTGAGGATCTTTAAAGTAAAAAACATAGTACTTTGGTTTCTCTTCAAGAAGGTACCTCAATTGACCAACACCAACACCTAGTCCTTTTGAATCTAAAAAGTACTCAAACGATGACTTATATAAATTTTCTCTGATTATTGTTGAAAAATCCTTTTTTGCTTTTAAGGTATTTATAACTTTGTTTCTAAGACTTGCATAAAATCTTAAAAATCTTTCATCTTTTATAAATTCAGGATAAGATGTATTTGAAATATAATAAACTGAATATACTGAAAAAATAATTGAAGAAATTAAAATGGGAATGTAAAATAAATTAAATTTTCTATTCATTAAGAATGGCAATGTTATTGCTTGAAAAAATAGACCAATGATATTTGCTCTTGAAACGACATAAAAAATTATAAAAATTCCAGAAAGAATTAAAGGAATTTTTATTAAGTAGTTTCTTACTAAAAAGAAAATTATTGGTAGAGACAATATAATGTATGTGGAAAAATCATTTTGATTTCCATAAAAACTTGTAGGTATATAAACTTTTGAAGTGACAATAAATGTCTCAAATTTATTTTCTTTATAATTTAAAGGATGATATTGAGAATTTATTAGGTGCTTAGCGGTTAGAATTTCCCAAAATGCAACTATCAAAGAGATAAAAAATACAAAAATCCAAATTTTAAATAAAGTTCTTAAATCTTTTTCATTTTCAATGACAATAAGTGAAATTAAACAAAAGATAATATAAACCGTTAAGTTAAAAAGTTCATTAGGAACATATTTAAAATCAATAGCCCATAAAAGACTTAAATATGACCAAAATAATAAAATTAAAAGAAACCATCCATACTTTAATGAATTTCTTAAAAATTCGTAAAATGAATTTCCTTCAATCAAAAATTTCAAAATTAAAAGCATTAATGTTATTGTGAAGAAAACTCTAAATGGATAAATAGCAATACCAAATTTAATATAAAAGGCTTGTCCAATAAATCCGAAAAAAAATGTTAAGAAATAGCTAATTTTTAATAAGTTTGAAATAGACAAAAACATAAATAGAAAATGTTAAAGTATAAGCAATTAAGCTTGAAATTGATGCTCCAATTATGGAAAATTCTTTAATTAAGAAAAATGCTAAAATTGATTTAATAATTAGAGAAATTAATGAAATAATAAATGGGATATATGTTTTACCAATTTTTAGATTTATATAGACTGCTATAACTGACGATGGGTTGTAAATTGCTGTTGAAATTAGAATTATAACTGATGGTAAATAAGCAGTTTGAAATTCAACTGAAAATAACAAATTAATTAAATTTTTACCAAAAATTAAAAATAGAAAAATTGATATAATTTCTATTATTAAAAGAAGAAAAATGGATTGTTTTAATATATTTTTCCCTTCAGTCGAAAAGAACTTGCCAGCAGTGGCACTTATTATGAAAGATAATATAATAAAATTTATTTCTCCAAGACTTAATGCAACTGAATAAATTCCAAGAATATCCTTTGAATAGAATTTTTCAATCAAAAAAAAATCAATTCTATATAATAAAAATGTTGTAGTTGTTGATAAAGCAACAAAAATTCCATGTTTTAAGAAAATTTTTAAAATTTTAAAATTAACATTAAATTTTATAAATTTATGAAACCTAAAAATCATATATAAAAAGATAATAAAAAATGAAGTCAAATAAGAAAACATAGCAGTTTGTACATCTTTCTTAAAACTTAAAATTAAAAACATAAATAGGAATGTTAAAATTGAAGGCAAGTTCCTAACGATATTAACTAACTTAAAATCATCAATTCCATAGCCTATTCCTTCGCCGTAATTAACGATATTAGCAAAAATAAAAGTAATTAAAATTAAATGAAAGTAAGGATAACTTATAAATTTGAAAATAATTAAAAGAAAAATCAGAAAAATAATAGTTAAAATGATAGTTAAATTAAAAACATCTTCAAGTTTGTACTTTAAGCTTCCAATCAAATATGAAAAACTTGAATAAAATGTTGAAGTAAATGATAAGATAAGTGTTAATATATTTGAAAATAAGGCAATCTCTCCCCTTCCTTCTGGTCCAAGCATTTTAGCAGTTATAACAATTGTTAAGAAACCACAAACTGAACCCAAAAACCTGACAAAAAATGATGTAAAAACTCGCTTTATAAAATCAGAATATTGCACTTTTTATCTGAATAAAAGTTTTGAATTTCAATATAATTGTAAATATCTAAACCCTTATTTATAATAATAACATATTCATTAGATATATCTCTTTGATAGTTTTCAAACCCTTCAATGGGATAATTAAAATGGAATTTTTTGCTTTTATTTATAATTAAGTAAGTCTTTAATTCATTTAAATTATAGAAAAAATTAACATTTTCTAAATGTGTCCATCGTTTTAATTGTAAAATTGTTGAAATTTTTCTATCTATGAAATCATAAGTTATAGAAAAAATAGCTCCAAAAATTAAGCCAATAAATAATGAAAAAATAATAATTTGGCGCTTGTTAGGCCATATAGGTTTATAAGGTTCAGATGCATAAGCAACAACATAAGCGGGAGAAACAGTTTTAGCAATAGCAATTTCAGCACCTATAATACTTGATATTATACTATCCCTTCTACTTAGATTACTTACAACCTGACTATTAAATATAGCATAATCAATATCTTTTGAATAATAGCGTTCAATAATTCTTCTCAAATAATTATCATTAGGGTTGCTTATAAGTTTTTTTATAATTTCAGCAAGTGCTTCTGATGATAAACCTGATCTAAATTCAAGTAAATAAGATACAAGTGTCAAACTATCAAGTCTTACTTTGCTTTGTAATTGCTTCAAAGAATCCAATTGTTTATTTATCTCATCCAATAGTTTTTCTAATTGAACTTTTGATAACTTCGCTACTCTTCTTTCTTGTTCTAATGACCAATCTATATATCTATTAGCAATATCATTAGCTATTTTAACAGCCAATAGTTTATCCTCATCTTCAACACTTATTTTTATTAAGTCAGTTATCCCTTCTTGATTAATTGAAACTTTATTTTTCATCCAATTTTCAATTGTTTTTGGATAGTTTTCATAAATAATTTTTCCCGTAATTTGTTTATTTATTGATTTTAATTTTTTAAGTTCAAAACTGAATAATGGACAATTTATTTGCTGATTAAAAGTACCGCTGCAAATCAAAATTTTCTTATCAAAAACAGAAATACTATCATCTTTGATTTTTAAATCAAATACTAAATTTTTCTTTATGGTATCAATAATTGTTTTTTTCATATCAACTTTTATTGAATTCGGAACGTTAAATTTCAAATTTACACCATTATCTTTTAAAACTTCTCCACTTATAATTTTAATAATTTCAACTTGAGAACCAACCTTATCAAAAGGAACACTTGGTAAAAGTCCTTTATATAGAACTTCTTGTCCAATTTTTGGAATAACTTCATATACATCAACTTTTACAATCGCTGTTGGTTTGTAAATAGGTTTTGAAGTTATAATAATAATAATTCCTATCAATATAAAAATGATCATTGAAATAATAATTATTTTCCACCTTTCCTTCAAAGTATAAAAAATATCCAAAATTGAAATATGTTTCATAAAGCCTTAAAATTTTAAGGTTCTTTGAAGATAGCTATTATTTTACCAACACTTCAAGGTGGTGGAGCAGAAAAATCTCTTATTAATCTTGGAGAATTCATTGTAAAAAATTATCCTGAATTTCATATTGATTTTATTCTCTATAAAGATGTTAGAGATTATGATACAATTTTAAATGTTATTCCTATTTTGGATAGAAACGAAAAAGTGAGCAAAAATTTATTAAAGTTCTTCAATAGATTATATAAAATTTTAAAAAATTATGATATTATAGTCGGTGGTCTTGAATTAGAACCAAGTTATCTTTCAATTATTTTTTCAAAAATTTTAGGTAAAAAAAGTATTAGCTTACATCATAGTCTTGAAAACAGGCTTATCGGAAATAAATTCCTTTATCATTTCTTAAATTTTATTTTGCTTAGATTTGCAAATTTAAATATTTGTGTTTCAAATGAAGTTCGTGAAACAATAATTAAATTATATAAAATTACCTCTAAAAAATGTATTTGTATTTACAACCCACTTGATATTGAGAAAATTAGAAATTTATCAAATGAGCCAATTGAAGAAAATTATAAATTTATATTTAATAAAAAGACATTATGTTTTATAGCAAGACTTGAAGAATATAAGGGATTAAAAAAGGTTATTTCTGCTCTAAAAAACTTAGAAAATTATCATTTATTAGTTATGGGTAAAGGAAATTTTGAAATTTATTATGAATACGCAAAAAAATTAAATGTTGAGAATAGAGTGTTTTATATCGGATTTAAAAAGAATCCATATAAATATATTAAAAATTCGTTTGCGCTTGTTTTACCATCTGAATTTGAAGGATTTGGAATGGTTTTTTATGAGGCTATGGCTCTTGGAATTCCTATTGTTGGAAGTGGTATTAAAGAAACTTTTGGTAATAATAATGAATATGGAATATATGCTAATAGTGTTGATGAGATTGTAAATGCAATAAGAATGCTTGAAAATGATGAAATATATAATTACTATAAACAATCTGGACTTAAAAGAGTAGAGAATTTTAGAATTGATAAAATTGCAAAAGAATATATTGATGTCTTTAAAGCCTGTTAAATCTGCTGTTATTGTTCCTATTATTGAAGATAAAGAAATTCTTTTAATAAGAAGAAGCAAAAATTTAAAAAATCATCCAGGAGAAATTGCTTTTCCTGGTGGTGTTATTGAAAATGATGAAGATCCAGTAGAAACCGCTATCAGAGAAATTTATGAAGAAATTTCAATAAAAAGGAACATCTAACAATTATTGGTATTCTTGAAGGTGTTTTTATTTCTAAAACAAATTTTCAGATTATTCCAGTTGTATCAAAATTAGAAAGAAAAGCTCTTGAAGAAATAAAAATAAATAAGGATGAAGTGGAAGATATTATTATTTATTCTATTGATGAACTTTTAAAATTAAGAAGGGTAATTATTCCTGGTTTTTGGTACATATTTGCTTCTCCAAAGGGCGTAATATGGGGAGCAACGGCTAGAATTATAAATGATTTTTTAAAATCCCCTTACAATAAAAACTCCAAGTAAGACCATAATTATTGCTAATATAAAATTTATTCTTCCAATTATTCTACTATATCTGATTAGTCTTTTATCCCCTTGCCTTACCGCTTTTGGTCCAATGTAAAAGTCATGGATTGCTGAAATTATTACTATTATTGAAAAAAGGAAAATTTTTAGCCATGTTAAAATATAAAATCCACGATAAATTGAATTAAAAATGCCAGTTAATAGTAAAAGTGGTAATATAATCCAGCCCACAAATTTAAATTGATTCCCAACTTTATTAATCATATCAAGAAAATAATGCTCTTTTCTTAATGGGATAAAAAAAATTATGAGAGAAAACATTCCTCCAAGCCATATACAAGCACAAATAATATGAATAAAAACAGAAATTAAATATAAAGTTTTCATTTAATTTCACCTGGTTTTCTTATTCTTGGGAAAATTAAGAATAAAAAGTAAAAAATGCTTACTATTTGAAATAAAATACCAATAAGGGCTATATAAAATGCTAATTTGTTAGTCCTTGAAAATGGCTCAAATAGTGTTCGTAATATAATACCTATATTTAAAAGAATGTATAATGTAAGACCTTCTTTTTCAGTTGTAAATCGTTTTTCAATTGATATTTCTCTTGTTGGTTTTTGTGGAAACATCCATAATGCTACCCCCATAATCATTTGAATTACAAATCCAATAAGAATTAAATGTGTATGAATACTAATTAAATTATAACCCCAATAAAAACTTTTGAATTGGTACGATAAGAATATAAAAAGACCTAAAATAACACCAATAATAAGATAAATGAGAGATGTTTTTAACATTAACCTTTGATAAGTGAATTTCATAAGGTTGAAAGTTTAAAGTTAAAACTTACTAACCTTTTGT
The DNA here is from genome assembly GCA_965649115.1 of Caldifarciminota bacterium. Taxonomy (GTDB): domain Bacteria; phylum Hydrothermota; class Hydrothermia; order LBFQ01; family DSFT01; genus DSFT01. Next base: position 23,774 of record CBFGJN010000008.1, read on the forward strand.
TGTGTCTAAAAATTCTGAAAATATATATTATAAAAACCCCATATTTTGACTTGGGGGCAAAGCCCCCGATAATCCCCCCTGAAAAATCAAAAGTTTCATTAAAATTTGTCCAAACTATAAAATTTTATTATTGATATTCCTACTTTATATTGTTGGAATTTTATTATTTGTATTAAGTTTTTATTTTGGCTATATTATAATTATTCCTTTTCTTTTAATGCTTATATTTTTAAGTTTATTTCTTGTGGATTCAAAAGAATTTTATTTTTGGTTTATTACTTTGCTTATTGCTATAAGACCTATAACCATAGATTTATTCTTTTGGGATGATTTTATTTTTGGATTTAAAATAACGCATATATATAGTTTTTTTCTCATTACACTTTGTTTTTTAATTGTTTTTAAACTGAAAGTTGAATTAAAAGCTTTTCATCTTTGGATAGTTCCTGTTATCTTCTTTCTTTATCATTTTGCTTATTTTTTAAATTCTCTATTAAATGGTAATATTTATAGTTCCTTGGAGTACTTTTTAAGAAGTGCAGGAGGAATTCCATTTTTCTTCGCTATTGGGCACATTTTAGATAGTGAAGAAAAATTTATCAAATTTTTGAAAATTATTTTAGCTCCTCTTTTAATTTTGATTTTGTTTTCTATTATTTTCTCATTTTATAAAATTGACGATTTTTATATGATAACTGGTAATCAAAAACAATTTTGGCGATTGAAGCTACTATATCATGATGCTACGCAGTTAGTTATATATCTTACAATAGCTTTTATTATTTTGTGTTATCTTTATATTAAAGAAAGGAAATTTTATTATTTATTACTTATTTATCTTACACTAATTCCAATATATGCTACACAAACACGTTCTGCTTGGGTTTCATCTTTATTAGTTTTTTTAACGTTCTTAATATGGATAAGAAAAATATATTATTTTGCTCCTTTTGTTCTTTTCTTTATTTTAAATTTAAATGGAATTTTGGAGAGGTGGAATTATGCAGGGATAGAATTTGATGAAGATGTAGGGTTTAGTGGTAGAGTTGCTCTTTGGAAAATTGGTTTGGCTTATTTTTTAACTTATGATCCGATTTATAAGTTTTTTGGACAGGTAGGTAGCTTTGTAGCAAAAGGTGATTTTCATAATCAGTATATATCTTGGTTAGTATATAATGGCATTTTTGGTTTAATTTTCAATACATTAGTTCTAATTTTTTTGTTTATTAATGCTTTTAAATTAACAAGAAACCCTATAATTCTGATGAATTTTATTTGGATATTTGTTTCTGGTTTTCTTGGAAATTTTCTTTCTATGCCGAATGTTGTTATATTCCTTTGGTCGATTCTAGGTTATTGTTTAAGAAATTATTCAAAATAATTCTAAGAGCACATATTTGGGTCTCTTAAAATTAAATGTTTATTGGTTTTTGGATAATTATAACCTCTAACTGCTATAAAACTATAATCATAAAGCTCTTTTGAGATTTGAAAACTATTTTATAGCGGTTTTATCACCCTTTGGATAAGCAAAATAACGAATTTTATTATTAGTTATTTTTTCAAGAGTTTCCTTAGTGAATGTTTTTAATTGAAAAGAATTCCATTTCTTCTTTGCTTTTTAGTTCTATAATTTTTGTAGGAATAAAAAATATAGCTTTTATATTATATTTTTCAAGAATTTCAAGAGCATTCTCATATTGACTTTTTAAACCATCATCAAAAGTTAATAAAACACACATATCATTCTTGAAATAACTCTCAAAAAATAAATCCAATATTCTTTCGGAATAAAGTGATAAATTATAACTCTCAAAGTATTTAATGTTTTCTTTTTAAAAATTATGAAGTTTGATATAAAAAAGAAAACCTTTTCTGCTAGTAATGGTTTAATTTTCATAACCCAATAACCTCCTTTTTTATAATTATAATTTTTATCAATTTTCTCACCAATATATGCTTTTATTAAATACAACGGAAAATTTAAACCACATTCTATTGCTAAACTTAAAGAACCCCAAAACCTTGGATTGAATTCAATGAAATAATCAACTTTCATTTCTACCATGCCTACACCAAAATAATCCAAGCTTTTTAAAATGCTTTCTATTTCTTTTAATATCTCAAAGTTTAAAGGTACTGACATAGCACAAGATGAATAAGAACCTTTTGGAAATGTGAAAATGCCAAAATAATTTCTTTATTAAAAAGAAATTCTATCCCCCATCCTTTCCCTTCTACTTTCTCTTGAATAATAGGATAAGGAACTTCACTTAGAGCAATTTTTAATTCTTCATCATTATTAACAATTACAACTTTCCCTTTTATTATTTTATTATCTTCCAAAAAATAAGAACTTTTACTTTTCACAATAGCTGGAAATTTAACATTATTTTCATTATAAAATTTTGGATACTTTTTAAAGAACTTTGAAATATATGATTTATCCATAAATTTTAAAAGTTTTTCGTAATCCATAACAATTGCTTTATTTTGAAAAAGAGATTTATGTTTTGAAATAATAAGCGAAAAAACATCATTTGTTGGAATTATTATTTCATAACTTTTGTATTTAAATTTTGAAAAAAAGGCTTTGTTAAAATATCCTTTAATACCAACTACTGAAACTTTGTAAATTCTTCCTAATTGTGAGCAGGAATTACTAAAATTTTCAATTATTCAAAATAATTCTTTAAGAATTCCTTAAAAATCAATTTTAGATTTTCAAGAGAATTTAAATCAGCCCATTCATCATTTGTATGAAGACCATATCCAATAGCATTTGTTATAATAACAGGAATTCCTTTTTGAGCAAAAAATCTACCATCAGTAGCACCATGCTCACATATAAAATTAACAGTTCTATTTAGAATTTTTTCAGCAGTTTTCTTATATAATTTTAGAAACTCATTTTCTTCATCAACATAAATTGCTTCTCCAACACTTAAAATTTCCATTTCAAGATTTGGAAATTTTTTTATTGAAGATAAAACTTGTTCTTTGATCTTCTCAACTGTCCAAGGTTCTGTAAATCTTATATCAATTTCTGCACAACAATAGTCTGGAACAATATTTACTTTTACTCCACCTTCAATTTTTCCTAAATTTATAGTATTGTGCCAGTGATTTGGGTCGCCACATGGTTCAGTTGGAAAAATTAAACTTATATCATTATAAAAATCAATAACGTTCTCAATAGCATTTATTCCTTCCCATACTCTTGAGCCATGTGCTGATTTTCCTTTTGATATTACCCTAAAATGTAAAACTCCTTTTTCTCTATTTATTATATTAAAATTGAAACCACCATCTGGAATTATAGCAAAATCACAAGAATAATTTTCTTCATTTAATAAGTATTCAACACCATTTTGGCTACCTATTTCTTCATCTGTTGTTAGCATTAATCCAATATCATAATTTTTATTTTCTTTTGAGAGTTCTTTGAATAATTCTATTAGAACAGCACTTGGTCCTTTCATATCAATAGCACCTCTTCCTTTTATTATATTTCCTTCAATTTTTGGTTCAAATAGCTCTTCATCAGCATCTACAACATCTAGATGTCCAACGAAGAAAATTTTAGGATGTTTTGTTTCTTTAAATGTTGCAACTAATGAAAACTTATTATTTTTTTCATATTTTTTAATTATTAAATTTGTTTCTTTTAAATAATTTTCAACGAAATCAATTATTGATTTTAATTCATTTGTATTTTGGGCTGTTGTTTTAAATTTTATAAGTTCAATTAAGAGCTCTTTCATAACTTGAAAATTTTAAAGTATAAGTTTATTTTTTGTTGTTTTGTCTAGTAATTCTAGAAAAATGATTATTTCTATATTTTCCCCACCCACCCTATGAATAAGGCTTCGCCTTATAAATACCCATTTTTCGGCTATGGGGGGCTTAAATTCAATAATTTCTTTAAAAATTTTATAAGTTATTGACTATCAATCACTTAACACTATTTGCTAGACAAAGCTATAAAAGGGTGTTTTGTCTAAGAATTCTGAAATGTAGATTATTTCTATTCTTTGCCCACCCACCCTATATTTAAGCCTTCGGCTTATAAATACCCGATTTTTGCCTTTGGGGGCGAAGCCCCCCTTTAATCCCCCATTAAAACAATATTTCCGATGAAACTCCAATAAAGATTATCAAGGATTTAACACTATTTACTAGACAAAGCATTTTTCGGTTGCTGTGTCTAGTAATTTTGAAAAGACGATTAAATACCCATACTTATGCCTCAAAGGACTTAGCCTCCATTAACTCCTTGTAAAATCTATAATTTCATTAAAATTTTTCGCAAGTTATTCATTATCAATTACTTAACCCTAAAAAATTCAAGTATTGTAATTAAACCCATAAATAAGAAACTAAAAATTAATGTTAGGGATGTTATGTACTTCAAATAAACAAATAATTTTGGTCCAAATGTTAAAAGCCATGGGTTTAAGATAAGCATTAGAATTGATAGAAAACTCAAAACAATAATAAAATTTTTTAGAAATTCATTTATTTGTGAAAATGAAAAGAAAATTGACAAGATAAGTGCTATCACGGGTGATATAAAGGCATGAAAATGTGATGTTTCAGACAGTTCCAAAGGTGTTTTTTGAAATCTTAACATTTCTTCATTCCCTTTATAATATGAGATTATATCACTTGGACTGAATGAACCATTAAGTTTAAAGTGGAGTATGAAGTGAGCAAAAATAAATCCAAGAATAACAAAAATATAAAAACATATAAAGGCAATTTTTATTGGAATTGGGAGTTCATTTAATTTTATCTTTAACATAGTTCTCATATAAAAATAATGTTCTTTTTACAGCATAAGTTATAGAATTTACAGATATTGTAGCACCTGCTATATTTTTTATTTCTCTATTTACTCTTAGACTATCTCTTATAGTTTTATTTTCAAATTGGGATAAAAAACTTTTATTCTTTATTTCAAAACCATATGGTTCTCTATAAGCAAGGATTTCAATAAATTGAATAGAACCTTTTTTATTCAAAACAATCATGAATGTAATTGGAAGATGTTTTCCAAGAACTTCATCAATTATAGCAACATTATCGCAACCATAATAGAATTTTAGACTATCTTTTAGTGGAGTAGGTAATTTATTTTTTTTCAGTTGATTTTTTATCTCTTTATCAATTTTCAAAGTTAAGCTATCAAATCTATTACAATTTTTAAAAGCTAATTTTAAAGCTTTTTCATTAGTTAAAAAAATTTCTGAAAATAGGAGGGGAAGCATATCCCCTCTAAAAGTTAATACTAAATATCATTCTTGCTTCAAGCTTCTCATGTTCATCAAGAACATTAGTAATTTGAGGAGTAATTGTAAATGTAATCCAAAACTTTGAAGTAGAGTAATGTATAACTGGACCTAAGAAAAATGCATAGTGTTCTGCTTTTGTTGTAAATGGTAAAATTTGATCTTTAAATTCGCTATGTAGCCAGGCTTCAATACCAAATGAGAAATTATTAAGTTTATAAGCGATACCTGTTGGGAGCATAAATTTCGCCTCATTTTCAGTTTCTATATTACCAAAGGAATTGTAATTTCTTTGTAATTCTTGTTCAAATATAAAATTTAATGTTAATAGAAAATTTCCAAGATACTTGCTAAGTAAAATTTTTTCTTCAAATTCTTGTTCATTCATTCTATATTTTCCTTCTAAATATATTCCAAAACCAATTGTATTTCTTGGACTTGAAAATCTATGAACAACTGCAAGATCAATACCTTTAAATTTGAAATTTGATTGTTCTATTACATTGTTATTTTCATAAAATTGATAGTAAATTGAAGAATAGTTTAAATAAAGGGCAACATGGGTTTTTTCAGTTATAGCATATTCAAACTCTGTTCTCATATCCCAAAGATAGTACATTCCGTTTTCCTTTCCTGTTTTTAGTGTAGTCCATTGTTCAAGTTCAAACAACCCTCTTGGAAGATAATCTGTATCATAAGAGTAAGTGAAGAGCCTTTCGTGAGCATTCACAATTGAGAAATAGACTAAAATTGTAAAAGTTATCTTTCTTATCATCTTTTAACCTCCTTTTAAATTTCTTACTTAGAAAGTCAGAAATTTTTTAGGACTAATTGTTGCAAATGATTTTCATTAAAAGTTTATTAATTTTGCCTTTGTTTTTGGGGGCAACCCCCCCCTATTACTTAATTATTATTTATTGAACAAAGTATTTTTTTATCTTCTATCTTATAAATACTTTAATAAGCTTTCTATCGTAGTATATGATATTCAAGCCACTTTTAAGGGGCACCTCGTTTGAGTACCCTTCATTAATAATTTGTCCTTTTGTATTAAACACTTTATAGTGCTTTTTACTATTGAAAACAATCAAGTAATCCTTATTTGAAAACCTTGTGAATTAGGTAAGATAAACAATTCAAAAGCGTTTAACTTTCTTATCATACAAGCAGAACAGTTACAAGAACCTATAACACTTCCACCACTATTTATGCAAGCGTCGTAATCGACACATGCAGAACAATACCCATTAGGACAATCATAAGTTGTTCCACTTGACTGACAAGTGCAGGTACCTCCCAAAATTATACGAGGTGTACTTACCAACATAATAAATAATATCACCAGCTTCCATCTCATACTTTAACCTCCTTTTTCGCAGTGTTAAAATTATAAAGCATAAATTTTTGTTTTGTCTGCCTTGTCCAATAATTCTAAAAATATATATTTAAATAAGCTTTCAGCTTTAAAATACCCCTATTTCGGCAGGGGGGCTATCGCCCCCTACTAAAAACCCCTGATAAATCTATAAATTTCATTTCAAAGTAAAATAATTCTGAAAAAAGAACATTGTATAACAGTCCTTTAAAATTTTCATATGTTAAGACCGTTTAGTCCCGAACCTTATGTAGATTACAAAAAACCTGAAAATGAGAAAGCTTTAAAAGATTGGATAAATAAACATAAGGAGCAATTTCCACTAAGAATACCCCTTTTTATTGATGGAAAAGAAATTTATAAAAATGAAACTTTCAAAAGTATAAGCCCTAATGATAAAAACATAATAGTGGCAGATGTTTCCTCTGCTGATACTAATGATGTTGATAAGGCACTTGAAAGTGCCTATAAAGCTTTTAAATTTTGGAGTAGATTGTCAGTTGAGGAAAGAGCTAATATTTTATTAAAAGCTGCTAAATTAATGAGAGAAAGAAGATTTGAAATTGTATCTCTTATGAGTTATGAAGTTTCAAAAAATTGGCTTGAAGCTGATGCAGATGTCGCAGAAGCAATTGATTTTTGTGAGTACTACGCAAGGGAAATGCTTGATATTGAAAGACACATAAGAGGTGGATTATATTATTTACCAACTGAAAATAATACCTATTATTATATTCCTCTTGGTGTTGTTGCAGTAATTCCCCCTTGGAACTTTCCATTAGCTATATTAACAGGTATGACTGTTGCAGCATTAGTAGCGGGAAACACTGTTGTCTTGAAACCTGCAAGTGATTCGCCAGCAGTTGGTTATAAGCTGATAGAAATTTTAAAAGAGGTAGGTATTCCTGATGGTGTTATAAACTACATTCCTGGACCTGGTGGTGTAATTGGTGATTATTTAGTAGAACATCCACTTGTTAGAATGATTGCATTTACAGGTTCAAAGGAAGTTGGAATAAGAATTTATGAACTTGCTTCTAAGGTTAAACCTGGTCAGAAATTCCTTAAAAGAGTAATAGCTGAAATGGGAGGAAAAGATCCTATAATTGTTGATAGCTCAGCCAAAATTGACGATTATTTATTTAATCAAATTGTAATAAGTGCTTTTGGATTTCAAGGTCAAAAATGTTCAGCTTGTAGTAGGTTAATAATTGTTGAAGATATTTATGACGAGGTTATTGATGGTGTTGTTGAATGGACAAGAAAACTAACTATTGGTCCATCTACTGAAAATTATAATTTTAATGCAGTTATAAATGCAGGTGCTGAAAAGAAAATTCTTGGGTATATTGAGATTGGGAAGAGTGAAGGAAAATTAATTTTAGGTGGTAAAAAAGCGGATATTGGAATAGATGGATTTTATATTGAACCTACTATATTTAAAGATGTTTCACCAAAAGCAAAAATAGCTCAAGAGGAGATATTTGGTCCTGTACTTTCAATTATAAAAGCAAAGAATTTTGATGAGGCTATTGAGATAGCAAATGATAGTGAATATGGTTTAACAGGAGCAGTCTTTTGTAGAGATAGATATAAAATTGAGAAGGCAAAAAGGGAGCTTATGATCGGAAACCTATATATAAATAGGAAATGTACAGGTGCTATTGTAGGAGTTCATCCTTTTGGTGGATTTAATATGAGTGGAACTGACGCAAAAGCAGGTGGTCCGGATTACCTATTGTACTTTTTACAAGGGAAAAGCATTTCAGAAGCTATTTAAGTTCATTAACTACAATTTCTACCAATAGGATAATATTCAAATTTATATTTTAGAACTTCTTCACATTCAAATATATTTCTACCATCAACAATTATGTGTGTTCTCATAAGTTTTCTCATTTTTTCAAAATCTACATTTTTGAATTCTTCCCATTCTGTTATAATTAAAAGAGCATTAGCATTTTCTAAAACTTCGTACTTATCTTTTCCATAAATTATATTTGGAAATAATTTCTTAAAATTTTCAATTGCTTTTGGATCATAAGCACTTACAATAGAACCTTCTTCCAATAATTTTTTGACAATTTTTATACTTGGTGCTTCTCTTATATCGTCTGTATTTGGTTTGAAAGATAATCCCCATATTGCAATTTTCTTATTTTTCAAATTCCAAAGAGCATTTTTTAATTTCTCTATAACTCTATCAATTCTACTATTATTTATTTTTTCAACTACTTCAAGTAGTGAAAAATCTAAACCATAACTTTTTCCAATGTAATAAAATGCTTTTACATCTTTTGGAAAGCAATATCCACCATAACCAATACCAGCATTTAAGAATTCTCTACCAATTCTTTTATCATATCCCATACCTTCCGCTACTTTTTTGATATCAGCTCCTGTCTTTTCACATAAATCTGCAACCATATTTATAAATGATATTTTCATAGCTAAAAATGCATTTGAAGCATGTTTAATAATTTCAGCAGTATTTACATCTGTTATAATTTTAGGAGCATTTATTTTTTCATATATTTTTAATAAAATTTCTTTTGCCCTTTCACTTTCAACACCTATTACGATTCTATCAGGATTGAAAGTATCGTGTAGTGCAGAACCCTCTCTTAAAAATTCTGGATTGCTTGCTACATCAAATTCTGCGTTTTCACTTGAATATAATTTTATAGTTCTTTTTATCCACTGAGCAGTTTGAACAGGAACAGTTGATTTTTCAACAATAAGTTTATAACCATTTAAATTTTCCGCTATGATTCTACTTACTTCTTCAACTTGACTTAAATCAGGAGAGCCGTCTGGATTTGTTGGTGTTCCAACGCAAATAAAAATAACATCTGAAATTTTTATAGTTTCTCGTATATCTTCTAAAAATTCAATTTGATTTTTTTCTAACATTTCTAATAATAGTTCGTCAAGTCCAGGTTCATATATAGGACAAATTCCTTTTTTTAATTTTTCAAGTTTATTTTTATCTTTATCATTTCCATAAACTTTAAAGCCAAGTTTAGCAAATGTTAAAGCAGTTGTAAGTCCTACATATCCAAGTCCAATAACTCCTATTTTCATAAATTTTCAAAATTTTAAAGTTAATAAAAATTGCCTTATAATCTCTCCCAAAAATCAATTTTTCTGTGCTTTGTCCAGTAATTATTGCTAAATGCTTGATTATCAATGACTTACGAAAATTTCAATAAAACTATTGATTTCATGGGGGGATTTTAGGGGGGCGAAGCCCCCCATAGCCGAAAAATGGGCATTTTAAAGCCGAAGGCTTAAATATAGGGTGGGTGGGAAAATAAAGAAAAATAAATAATTCCAGAATTATTGGACAAGGCAATTTTTCTGTGCTTTATTTCTAAGAACTTAAAAGTAATATCTTTTTCTTCTTATATAACTTCTCTTAAATGGTAAATAAAATAATGCGGTTATTAAGCCTGCAATAAAACCTCCAATGTGTGCCCAAAAAGCAATTCCTGTGCTTACATTTAATAATGTTGAGAATGTTCCCTGAATAAACTGATTTAAAAACCATATACCAAGATAAATGATTGCAGGAATTTCAGCTAATCCGATATATAAAAATGGTATAAAAACAATTGAAAGAATTCTTGAAGTTGGAAAGAATACAAAGTAAGCTCCAAGAACACCACTTATAGCACCACTTGCTCCAATCATTGGAATGTTTGAATTTGAATAGAAAAATGCTTGAAGTAGTGCTGCACATATTCCCCAAAATATATAAAAAATAAGAAATTTTAAATGTCCTAAAACATCTTCAACATTATCTCCAAAAATAAACAAGAATAACATATTTGAAAAGATGTGGAAAAATCCACCATGTAAAAACATTGCTGTTATTATGTTTATAAAATTAAAATCAGCAGGTATGAAACCATATTTGTAAATAAATTCCTCGGGATTTGGATAAATAAAATAGTGATAAATATAAACGATAACATTTGTTAGAATAATTAAGTAGCTAATAATTGGAAATGAATATGATTTTATTTCATCTTTTAATGGAAACATCTAAATTTTTTAACCTCCTCTCAATATCTTCCACTATAAGTTGAGCTATTTTTAAAGCTTTTAATCCGTCTTCTCCACTAACTTTTGGTCTTCTATTTTCAATGATTGAATTTATAAATTCTTGAACTTCTACTTTTAATGGCTCTAAATTTTCATCAACATCTAGAAAATATGGTAATATGGCATCTTCTTCCTTAATAATCATATAACTTTCCTTTGATAATAAGTTTATTGAAATATATCTATCGTTTTGAAAAATTCTAATTTCTCTAACTTTTTTTAATGAAACCCTACTAACTGTTAAACTGATTACAGATGAATTTTTAAACTCTACTCTTGCACTTGCAATATCAATTTTATCTGTTAAAACAGGAGCTCCTACTGCATGAACGAAAATAGGCTCGCTTTTTATATAATTTAAAGCAATATCCAAATCATGTATCATTAAATCTTTTATAACATCAACATCTGTTCCTCTTGGATTGAATGGTGCTATTCTAAGTGTTTCAATATAAAAGGGTTCTTTTATAAATTTTTCAGAAGCTAATATAGCTGGATTAAATCTTTCAATATGTCCAACCATAAGTTTTAATTTTTTTTCATTTGATAGTTTTACTAATTCTTCTCCTTGTTCAATTGTTTCACTAATTGGTTTTTCTATAAATAAGTGTTTGTTTTTATTTAAGACTTTTATACCTACTCTATAATGGTGCTTTGTCGGAACAGCACAAATGACAGCGTCAACATTATCTATTAATTCTTCTTCACTTTCAAATGCTTTTACTTTATAAGCATTCGCTATTTTAATTTTCCTTTCATTATCAATATCATAAACCCCTACAAAATCAACGTTTTTAATTTCAGATAAAACTCTTGCATGTAATGAGCCTAAGTATCCAACACCTATAATTCCAATCCTAATTTTATCTATCAACATCTCCGAACACTGGATCTAAACTTCCCAGTATTGCTATTACATCAGGAATTTTTACATTTTTAACAAGATATGGAAGAACTGAAAGATTTGAAAATGAAGGAGATCTAAGCTTTAATCTATAAGGTTTTGTAGTGTTATCTGAAACAATAAATGCTCCCATTTCTCCTCTTGGTGATTCAACCCTTGCATAAACTTCAATGTTTTCAGGTGGTTTAAAAGCAACAGGTGCTTTAAGTGGTGGTCTTGAACTTATTGGACCAGATGGAATACCTTCTATAATTTGTCTTATGATTTTGACACTTTCTATAACTTCAAGTCCTCTAACCATCCATCTACTATAACAATCACAACCATTTTGAACGATCACTTTAAAATCTAATTCTCCATAAGCATCATAAGGTTCAGCTTTTCTAACATCATAATCAATACCACTTCCTCTCAATACTGGACCAGAGCAACCATATAACTTAGCAATTTCAGGTGGTAAAATACCTACTCCAATAGTTCTTGCTCTAAATGTTGGATTTTTTTCTACAAGTGGAATTAATTCATCGTATATAAATTTCTCTACTAATTCACAAAATTTTCTTGTTTTATTTATCCATTCAGAAGATGGTATATCATATCTAACACCACCAATTTGAACTGCATTTAAATGAAACCTTGTTCCTGTAAATTCTTCCATTAAAGCAAGTCCAAATTCTCTTATTCTAAATGCTCTCATAAATACACTTGTTCCTCCTCCAAGTGCTCCTCCTAAATCAAGACCATAAGTTCCAATAGCAATCATATGTGATGTTATCCTTGATATTTCAGCAAGCAATGTCCTAATGTACTTTGCTCTTCTTGGAACTTCAACATTTCCTGCTTTTTCAAGTGCTAAGACAAAGCATAAAGCATTGCTGATAGGAGATAAATAATCATTTCTTTCAAGTATCGGAGGAATTTGAACATAATTTAAATGCTCGCATAGTTTTTCAACACCCCTATGTAAAAATCCAATATCAGGCTTACAATCAATAACATTTTCACCTGAAATTGTAAGTATTAGTCTTAAAACACCATGTGTTGAAGGATGTTGTGGTCCCATATTCAAAATTAATTTATCACCTTCAAAAGATTCTACTTCAAATCCCATTCCAAGTTCGGACATATTGAAAGTTTAAAGCTTGATGTGTCCAAAAATTCTGAAAATATCTATTTTTCTATCTTTTGGCTTTAATGCCCATTTTTCGGCAGTGGGGGACTTTAAATCAATAATTTATAAACTTTTTAATGTATAGATATTCTCAAAAGCTCTGTGTTTTAAATAATTTATATAGCTTTCAAAATCCTCTTTTAAATTTTTAGGAAGTAATTCTTGAAATTTATTTAAGTAATTTAGAGCAAATTCTATTGAATTCTCTATTGCTTTACTTGTGATAATTTTTTCTTTCAAGTAGTTAAAGTCGTTTAAGAACATTAAGGCATTACTATCAAATTTATATAAATAAATCAAAGGCAATGTAATTTTTCCTTTTTTTATATCCTCAAAAAAATCTTCACAATCATCAATTATTTGATAGGCTATTCCAAGTAGTTTTCCTAATTCTCTAAAATAGTTAATATCATGATTTAGAATGATGGCTGAACTTGAAAAAGCATATTCAAATAATGAAGCAGTTTTGTCTGATATAATTTCAATATAAGTTTCTTCTTTTAATTTTTCTTCTTTCGGATATAATTCTTCTTTTAATTCACCTTTTACCATATTTTTTGAAGTTTTTATAAATTCATCAATAATTTGAAAATTTTGAAATTTATTAGCAAATTCAAGCGATTTTATAAAAACATAATCACCACTTAAAACTGCCACAGAATTTCCATAAAATTTATTTAAAGTTGGATATTCTCTTCTAAATTCCTCGTTATCAATAATATCATCGTGAATTAAAGATGAAGCGTGAAGTAATTCTATTGAAATTGCTATATTTAATGTTATTTCATTTAAAAGGTTATAGTTTTTTAAAATAATCATAAATGAAAGTGCTCTTAATCGTTTGCCTTTTGTAATGAAATCAGGAATTAAAACCTTTTCCTCAAATACTTGTTTTATTTTAATTTCTAATAGTTTTAAATAATTTTTGTACTTTTCTCTTATTTCATTTAAAAAATTTTCACTCTTCTTCAAGTTCAGTTAGCTCTTTTAATTTAGAAAGTTCCTTGTTTAATATATCACCAAGATTTACCCTTGCTGGCTCTTTCGTTTCTTTTAATTTTTTCTTCAATTCTTCTTGTTTCTGCTTTTCAATAAGTTTATAATACTGTCTTTCCGAAAGTAAAATTCTTTTCCTTTCAGGTTCAACCTTTAAGACTGCCAAATTTAATTCTTCACCAACATTATAAACTTCTTTTGGATTTCCTTTCCTTTGAAGATAACCTACTGGAACAAATCCCTCAATTCCATCATATACATCTACAATAATTCCCTTATCAATAACTTTTAGAATAGGTGCTTTTAGAATTGTATCTGGTTTTAATGTTTCTGAAATTTGTGGCCATGGGTTTGGTGTTAAATCCTTTAAGCTTAACTCTATTATTCTTTGTTTTTTATCAATTTCTTTAACTAATGCTTTTATCTTTTGTCCTTTTCTTAAAAATTCAGAAGGTGATTTAATTTTCTTCGTCCAAGACATATTACTAACATGAATATAACCATATATTTCAGGTTCTATTTCAACAAAAGCTCCATTTAAATTAAAATCTATAACTTTGCCTTTAACTATTGAGCCAATTGGATATTTTTCCTCAATAACAGCCCATGGATCGGGTTGAGTTTGCTTCATACCAAGTGATATTCTTTCTCTTTCAACATCAACATTTAAGACTACTAATTCAACCTCTTGCCCAACACTTACCATTTCTGATGGATGAGAGGGTGGCTTACCCCATCTCATTTCAGAAATATGAACAAGACCTTCAATACCGGGTTCAAGCTCAACGAAAAATCCAAAATCAAGAATTTTTTTAACTTTTCCTTTTACCCTACTTCCAATAGGATATTTTTGAGCAACAATTTGCCAAGGGTGTGGTTGAAGTCTTTTTATTGAAAGTGTTATTTTTCTGCTTTCTTTATCAACATCAATAACTTGAACTTTAACTTTATCTCCAACTTTATATAAGTTTTCTATTTTATTAATTCTATGCCAAGAAATTTCTGAAATATGAACCAAACCTTCAATACCTCCAAGATTTACAAACAATCCAAATTCTACTATATTACTAATAGTTCCTTCAAGAATATCACCTACTTTAATTTCATTAAGTCTTTGTTTTGCAAGCTCTTCCTCTTCTTCTAAAACTTCAAGCCTTGAAACTATTAAATTTTTCTTTTGTGGATTTAATTTTATAATTTTTACAGGTAAAATTTTTCCAACAAATGTATTAAAATTTTTTATTTTCTTTCTATCAATTTGACTTCCAGGTAAAAATGCTTCAACACCAAATACATCAACCATTAATCCACCTTTTACAACCCTTAAAACCTTAGCATAAATAGTTTCATTATTTTCATAAGCATTTTTTATCTTTTCCCAATTTAAAACAAAGTCAGCTTTCTGTTTTGATAATTTTATTCCTTCTTTACTATCTACTCTTTCTATATAGACAGTTATTTCATCTCCAACTTTATATTCATTAACTTTTAGTTCTTCAACTTTTAGAATTCCCTCTGCCTTTCCTCCTATATCAACGAAAACCTCTTTTGGTGTAATTTTTACTATCCTACCTTTTACAACCTCTCCTTCTTTTAGAACTTCATCTTTTACTTGTTTATTTATCAATTCCAAAAATTCACTATCATTCATTTCAATCATACCCTTCACCTCCGAAAGGTTTTTTTGAAGTTTGAAATTTTAAAGCATAATTTATTGGACGAAGCATCGCCCTCCAATAATTCCCCTTTTAAAAACTTCTATATAATATTCGTGCTTCCATCTAATGATATAATAATGTTATCTATAAGTCTTGTTTTACCGAAAAATACAGCTAGTGCTATTAGAACTTCTCCCTCTAACAATTCTAATGGTCTAAGTTCTTTTGTATCTACGATTTGAATATATTGAATTTTAGAAAGTGGAGCATTTTCAATTATAAATTTTTCCATTTCCGAAATAATTTTTTTAGAATTTCTTTCACCCTCTTCAATTAATTTTTTAGCAAGCATCAAAGATTTATAAAGAACGCTTGCTTGTTTCCTTTCCTTATTATTTAAATAAACATTTCTTGAAGACATTGCAAGACCATCACTTTCTCTAATTGTAGGACCTGGTACAATTTGGATATCTAAGTTTAAGTCTCTTACCATTCGTTTTATTATAAAATACTGTTGGGCATCTTTTAAGCCAAATACTGCCAGATGAGGTTTTACTATATTAAAAAGTTTTAAAACTACTGTTGCTACTCCTCTGAAATGTCCAGGTCTAAACTTGCCACATAATTCTTGGTCTAAGTTTTTAACTTCAACGAATGTTGAGAAATTTTCAGGATACATTTCCTTTTCATCAGGAACAAATACAACATCAACATTTTCCTTCTCACAAAGTTTTAAATCTCTTTCAAGATCTCTTGGATATTCTTTAAAATCTTCATTTGGTCCAAATTGTAATGGATTAACAAAAATTGAAACCACTAATATATGTGATTTTTTTCTTGCTATTCTAAATAATGATAAATGTCCTTCGTGTAAATAACCCATCGTTGGAACAAATCCTATGGTTTTTCCTTCATTTCTATAACTTTCAGATAAATCCATCATTTCACCTATTTTTGTAATTACTTTCATAGTTTGATAATTTTAAAGCAAATTTTTATGTTGTGTTGCTTGGCTTATAAATACCCCAAAAAATCAATAATTCTAAAAATTTTTTATAACTTATTGATAATCATATTTTTCTATATTCTGCTCACCAACCCTGTTTTCGGCAGTAGGTGGCTTTGCCCCCAATAAATTAAATGTTTTCCTAAAACTTTTATAAATTTACTGCTTTTAATTCTCCCGAATTTATAAAGACTTTAAAATTTCATTCTTGCTAACTCTAATTTTAATTTTTCAAACAGAGGATTTACCACAATTTTTTATTCAGCAATATGCCTCACATCCAATTGATATAAATAATGCCACTCTTGAAGAATTAAAACAGATTCCATTTTTAAGTTCTGATGATATTGAAAAAATTTTAAAATATAGACCATTTAAAGGTTATGCTGAATTTAGAAGAACATTAAATTTAAGTTATAGAGAATTCCTTTTAATTAGACCTTATATAATAATACTTCCAAAAAGTTTTAATGGTTATTTTAGTGCTTATGGTGGTGCTCAAATTCTTTCAAATGTAGATAGAAACTTAAATAATAATACAATTTTAGATAGCATTTTAAATAAAGTTTCTGATTATGGTCTTGATGTTCAACTTTACTATAAGCATTATGCTTTTAGATTAAAAGATTATAATTTAACTGATACCATCTTCCTAAGTAATGATACAATAATAAATTATGAAAATCGTTTAAGGTTTGTATTTAATGCTTTTTTAAGTGATATGGCTTTTAGAATTGGGAATTTTGCTCCAAGAGTAGGTTATGGTGCAATAAGTTATAGACCAAGGTACTATTTTTTATACTTGCCAAGTTTCAACTTCCCTTCATCAAATTTATCAATTGAATATAGATATAAATTTTTAGGTGTTTTTATTGATACAACGAAAAATTTCTTTATTTATTCTAATTATAAGGACTTTTATTTTGGGTTTATAAAGGGTTATTATGAAAGCTTTTGGTCATTTTTAATTTTAAATCCATTTCCAAAATTTTCATTTTCAATTGAAGGTTCCTATGGTAGAGATGGTTATAGTTATGGATATTCTTTAATTTATAGAGATAGGGGTGTTTTTGTTTTTTATAATCAAAACTTTTATAGAGGTTCTCAGCTTTGGAGATATACTTATTGGTCTGATAGTTCATTTTTATATGTTTATTTATCGTTTTTTCCATTTGATTTAAGAATGAATATGAGAGGTGATAGAGGTTCTATAAATATCTCATATGAATTATCAAATTATTCTTATGTTATATTAAGGCATTATAGACATCCATTCTTTAATAGTTATCAGATTTCTTTTAATCAAACAAGGGGAATATTTTTATCAGGTGAAAAAGTTAAAAATGGAGCAATTTTAACAGTTGGTTATAACTTACAGCTTGGAAGAAGATATGAAGACCCTTACATAAAGTTTAGAGTTTATTACTTTAATACTTGTATGACAAATAACAATTGTTTTGTTAATGATAGTAACTTGTATTATCAACCTTATGACCCCGATATCCGCTTGAATTTATATTATTGGAGTTCATATGAAGGATTTTTTCCTTACATTGATTCAAGAATTCAGCTTTATGGGAGTGGTACAAAATTATCAATTTCTTTAAGATATAAAAAATTTTATTTTAGATTTGTTGATGGTGGAAGGTACGACCTTGGACTGGAAAAAAATTTCTTTTTTTAATTTGTCAATTTGAGCCCTTTTTAAATGTGCTTTAAAATTTTAACGCTTAACAATAAATCTTCTTGCTATATACATTCTCGTCAAAGTATTATAAAAAAGAGAGGCAACCAAGCTACTAAGGGTGGCAGGTGGATGCCTCGGCAGGGGGAGGCGATGAAGGGCGTGATAAGCTGCGATAAGCCTGGGGGAGCCGCATATGGGCTGTGATCCCAGGATGCCCGAATGGGGAAACCTGGCCTGCTGACGAGGCAGGTCATCACTTGGGGAAGGGTTGAACCCCGAGTACCCAGGTGGGGCGAAACCCGGGGAAGTGAAACATCTCAGTACCCGGAGGAAAAGAAAGAGACATCGATTCCCTCAGTAGCGGCGAGCGAAAGGGGAACAGCCTAAACCACTGCCGTGTAAAAGCCCGTGGGCGTTGCGGCAGTGGGGTAGTGGGGGTAAGACGGAGAGGGCCACGGACCTCTCGGGGAGTTACAAAACCATGCCTTAGCCGAACCACCTGGGAAGGTGGGCCATAGAGGGTGATAGCCCCGTAGGCGAAAAGGCATGGTCTCCCTGGTCTTACTTCCCGAGTACCTCGGGGCACGTGGAACCCTGAGGGAATCTGGGCGGACCACCGCCTAAGGCTAAATACTACCCCCTGACCGATAGTGAACTAAGTACCGTGAGGGAAAGGTGAAAAGAACCCCGGGAAGGGGAGTGAAATAGAACCTGAAACCTGCCACTTACAATCAGTCACAGCCTCTACTTTCGGGTAGGGGTGGTGGCGTGCCTTTTGCAACATGAGCCCGGGACTTGCCGGCGTCGGCGAGGCTAAGCCCTTCTGGGGCGTAGCCGTAGGGAAACCGAGTCCGAATAGGGCGTTTTAGTCGGCGTCGGCAGACCCGAATCCGGGTGAGCTACCCCTGGGCAGGGTGAAGGTGGGGTAAAACCCACTGGAGGCCCGAACCGGTGGATGGTGAAATATCCTCGGATGACCTGGGGGTAGGAGTGAAAAGCTAACCGAACCCGGTTATAGCTGGTTCTCCCCGAAATATATCTAGGTATAGCCTCGGGTGGTCCTTGTGGGAGGTAGAGCACTGTCTGGGTTATCCGCCTCTGGTGGGTAACCCATGCAAACTCCGAATTCCCACAAGGCAAGCCCGGGAGTCAGCCTTCGGGGGATAAACTCCGCAGGCGAGAGGGAAAGAATCCCAGACCACCAGCTAAGGCCCCTAAGTGGAGGCTAAGTGAGAAAGGAGGTGGGAGCGCTAAGACAGCTGGGATGTTGGCTTAGAAGCAGCCATCATTTAAAGAGTGCGTAATAGCTCACCAGCCGAGCGCTCCTGCGCCGAAAATTTAACGGGACTAAGCCGCCCGCCGAAGCTGTGGGTCTATCACCTCTCCGGAGGTGGTAGGCGGTAGGGGAGCGTTCCTAACCCAGCGAAGGTGAGGGCGTAAGCCCCGCTGGAGGGTTAGGAAGTGAGAATCCGGGCATCAGTAGCGATAAAGGGGGTGAGAATCCCCCTCGCCGTAAGCCCAAGGTTTCCGACGGCAGGTTCGTCCGCGTCGGGTTAGCCGGTCCCTAAGCCGAGGCCGAAAGGCGTAGGTGAAGGGGAAGTGGGGTCAATATTCCCCCGCCACTACTGGGGACTCTATGTGGTGACGCCCTTCCAAGGGGTGGTGAGCCTGCTGGCTTAGGCTCTCCCATTCTGCGGAGGGGACGAGAAATAACCACATAGGGGATGAACCAGTAGTGACCGTACCGCAAACCGACACAGGTGGGCGGGCATAAATGTGCCAAGGCGCGCGGGTGACCTCTCCCCAAGGAACTCGGCAAGTTAGCCCCGTAACTTCGGGAGAAGGGGTGCCCTAGTAGGGTTAAAAGCCCGAACGGGTCGCAGTGAATGGGGCCTGGCGACTGTTTACCAAAAACACAAGGCTATGCATAACCCGTAAGGGGATGTATATGGCCTGACGCCTGCCCGGTGCCGGAAGGTTAAGGGGACCCCTGCAAGGGGGGAACCGAAGCCCCGGTAAACGGCGGCCGTAACTATAACGGTCCTAAGGTAGCGAAATTCCTTGTCGGGTAAGCAAAGGCTTGCCCCTCTATCCCGTAAGGGATAGAGAAAAAGCCGGCTCATATCGGGGAAGCCCTACCTCTCACTTAAGGAGAGCGGGTAACCCCGAGGGAAGTCCCTTTTTAAGGGACCCCGTAACGACTGACCCGAAAGGGGAGGCGCGCTTTACCCCTGCGCGCAAGACGCCGGCCCCCCGCCTTAGGGGTAATTTACCCCTAAAAGTGGGTACCTATGGAGGCTTCCTTCTTTAAAGGGGTAAAGGGGGTTGAATTATGAAAAAACTTAGTCCTTGGTATATAACGGGTATTGTAGAAGGAGAAGGTTGTTTTTCTGTTAGTTTCACATATCGTGAGAGGTTAAAGCTAAAAATAGAAGTTAGACCTTCCTTCTCACTCTCCTTACATAGACGAGATTTACAGCTTCTTAAACTTATAAGGGGGTATTTCCACTGTGGTAGTATAAGATATGTTAGAGCTGATGGCACTTACAAATTTGAAGTTCGCTCTCTAAAAGATATAGTAAAAAAAGTAATTCCCCACTTTGAGAAGTACCCCCTTATAGGAACAAAATCAAAGGATTTTGAAATTTTCAAAGAAATATGCCTAAAAATGCAAGCTAATTTACACCGTAATAAAGAACATTTAATATGGATAATAGAAAATGCCTATAAAATGAACCCCTCTGGAAGAAGAAAATATAAGAAGGAAGACCTCCTAAGGGTACTTGGCGGGGTGAAGGTATAGTCTACCCCCTACCGAAAGGTAGGAAAGGGTGAAGTTCCGACCTGCATGAATGGCGTAACGACTGGGCCACTGTCTCGGGGAGACACCCGGCGAAGTTGTGTGCCGAGCGAAGACACTCGGTACCCGCCGCAAGACCGAAAGACCCCGTGAAGC
>CBFGJN010000009.1:0-44313 GCA_965649115.1 Caldifarciminota bacterium
AAAATACCCATATTTCGGCTTTGCCTCCCATTAAAACCCCCTATAAAATCAAGAATTTCAGAAAACTTTTCATAAATCATTGATTATCAATTACTTAACACTATTTATTGGACAAAGCAAATGAATTCTGCTTTGTCTAGTAATTCGGAAATATAGATTATTTCTTATTTTTTCCCACCCACCCTATGAATAAGGCTTTGCCCCCCTTAATCCCCCCAATAAAATCCATAATTTCAAAAAACTTTTCATAAATTATTAGCTATCAATAACTTAACACCATTTATTGGACAAAGCAAATGAATTCGGCTTTGGGGGGCAATAATTAAAGCAAAGTTTTATTATTAACTTTCTTTCTTTTCTTTGCATTTTACAACATCAATAGATATATTAAAAAATAGTGGATTTGATTTAATGTAAATTTTGTTTTCTTTTTTCTCTATAAAGGGAGCATTTATAACAACAACATAATAATCATCATAGCTTTTAGGATTAAATTTAAAATCTACTTTTTTATTAGCATAAACTTTAAAAAATGGTAAATTAAAACCTAAGCTGACAAATTCTTGATAATTTTCATAATTAGTTGTTTTATAGTAGCTTGTTTCTAAATATCCAATATCATTTGAATTTAAAACCACAATTACTGCTTCCTTACTTCTTAAAATTCCAGAAACAATTTCAAAATTTACAATTAGTGTATCATATGAACTTAACTTAAACGGTCCAAACTTATAAAAAGGTAATTGCCTTTCTTCATCTAATTGAAATTTTATTGAAGAAACTTTTATCTCTTTATAATTATAATTTTCCTTCTCACAAACAAGCTCAGATTTTCTAGGAAAATCAAAACTAATTATTTTTGTTTGGGTATCCTTATCAAATTTTTTAGGTTCATAGGTTTTTTGAGCTTTCTTTGTTTGGATATTTAATGTTTCGGTTCTTGTTCTTGTTGTTTCTTTGGCAAAACTTATAAATTCTTGTATTACATTAGGAGCTTGTAAAATTTCAATTTTATTTTTATTACTTTCTGAAATTAGGAAATAATAAATGAAAATTGAAAGAAGTAAAATTGAGAAAATAGATGGAATAAGAAGTTTATAAAGACTAAACTTTTTTTCTTTAAATTCATAACCACATTCTTCACAAAATTTAGCATCTGATAGATTTTCAGATTTACATCTTGGACAAATTTTTAAAAAGCTATACCCACATTCAGGGCAAAATTTAGCATTTTGTGATATTGAACTTGAACAATTTGGACAAATTTTTATATTTCTTGTTATTTGTTCAATATAGAATTTATTTCCACATTTTTCACAAAACTTTGCATCCGTAGGATTTTCAAAACCACAGTTTAAACAAACTTTTACATTTCTTATTTGAAAACCACATTCAGGACAAAAATTCGTATTAATAGGAATTTCAAAACCACAATTAGGACAACTAAATTTATACTCAATATCGGGCAAAACTTTAAGCTTTTCTATTTCTTTTTCATTTAATTCCTTAGCAATAACATTACCTTCTTTCCACTTTTTAATTTTTTCAAGCTCCTTAGAACCAACACCCCAAGTGCTATCAACTTCCTTTATTCTTCCATCTATAAATGCCACCCTAACAACACCACCTTCTGGTCCAATAAAAATTAATCTTCCCGTCCATTTTGAATTTATGGCTTTTTGAATTTCACTATTAAAGTCAGTTTTCATTTACGAAATTTTAAAGGATAGAAAATTTAATGTGTCCAAAAATAAGGCGGAGCCTTATAAATACCCCGTATTTCGGCAGGAAGCTGATAAAATGACCATCATTTTTTGACAGTGGAGGCGAAAGCAAATCCAAGTAGAAAGTTATTTAAGTTTAGGTTTTTGTTTTTAAAAATTCCAAAAATTATTTTTGTTTTAAAAAAATTTTCTGAAAAATAAAATGAATAAGAATATGAACTATTTAATAATTCATCTAAATAAACTTTCACAGAAAATTGCCTAAATTGAACATTGATTTCAAAAATATCTTCAAAATTTCTCTTTATAAAATAATAAAAAAAACCAAAATAGCTGTCTTTATAGCCGAGAGCAATAGAAAATGGAAATTTCCCAGTATTATCAAAATTATAATCTGGACTATTGAAGTAATTTAAATCAAATTTATGAATAGATAGTGATTTTAAACAAAATTGACTACAAATAAAAAATTCAATTTTCATAATTTCAGGTGTCCATCTATTTTCAGCAGATTTTCCTTCAATATCAAAATTCAAAAAGTTATAACCAAACTTTGAGAAATAAACAACATTATAAGATGAATTTGAAAAATTTAGATTAATTAAATTATAAAATTCAAAAATATCAAATTGCTTCTTAAAGCCAAAACCAAAAAATTGGATATTCTTTTCATCTTTATTATACACTGACATCATATCCATTCTTCTTTCAAATCCATAATAAATAGGATAGTCAAATCTAATTTGAAAGTTTTGCTTAAAAATTTTATCTTCGGTTAAAATTAAAAGATAATAAATTTTAAACTGTTTATAATTACTTTTTAAGCCTAAACCAAGGAGATAATTTTGATTATCATAAGATGTTTTAAATGGCGATACAACGTGACCAAAAATAAATCTAAAATTATTTAAATTAAATCCAACTCCAATTAAATCCCATCTTCTGTTATCATAAGCATTTTTATCAATACCATTTTCGCAATTATGAATGTAATATATGAAAAATTTTTTAAAATAATAAAATCCCTCCCAATAAAATGAAAAATGCGATGGAGAAATATATTTAAAATCTTTTCTTCCAAAATAAATTCTATTCCAAAAATTAATTTCTAAATTTTTATTTTTATAAGCATTAGTTTCAAATTCAAAAAATAATTTATAACCTAATTCATTATTTAAAAGCAAATTAAAAAATAACAACTATGGTTGTTGAGCGGTTTGAACACAACCACAGTCAACCTTAGGCTGAAATTGATAACTAACAGTTATAGCAACATTTTCCTCACCACAACCACTATTGGAGAATTTATATTGAATAGGAAATGTATAAGTAAATGTTTTAAAGCTTCTTAATTTATTCAAATCAATAGGAATTAATGAAGTTATATAAACAGGATAATCACCAAATTTAACTCTATTCCCAATAATTTTTGCTCCTATTAAATCAAATAAATCATGAATTTCATTTATTGAACTTTTCATATCAAGACCTTGAAAGAAATACCCAAGTTCAGTAATTCCTTCATTTTTATTATCAAAACCTACAACAAAAATACTATCAATTGACTTATCATTTGTCGTCCAAGGATCTAAAATTCCACAGTCAGAATACTTAACATTTAAAACATCGGCCGGTTTGATACCTATACCACTAATAAATCCATCACTAATCCAATCAGCATCAGCAACTTTCATACCTTCCATAAATATACTTTTAGAAATTTTTCTTTCACAATTTGCTTTTAAATGAAGTTGATATTTATTTGTAAATTCAAGATTTATATTTTTGCCTTGGAATTTCCAATTTTCAACAACATCCCAAGCAAGAGGTGCTTCAACAGTAAATTTTGTTTGATTTGCTTGAACTGAACCCTCAGATATATTTCCCCTTGGACACATATAAGCAAATTGCATATTAACATCTATTTTACCAGTAAGATCAAACTTATCACAAGACGGCAATTCAACAATAAATTCAGGATTATCAGATCTTACATAATAAAAACCATTACCAAGTTCAGGAGCATTTGTAACCTTCCCATTATCAAGTTTTATAGCAAAACCTGTATTCATTCCGAGATAGTCAAAAACATTATCACCATAATAATTGATAGCTCTTTTAACTTTAATTCTTGCAAATTTAACTTCTCTTATATTTGGCTGTTTAGGACTAACTTCAATTTCAATATTTCTTGGATATTCTGTATTTCTAATTATTACAGCTAAATAATCTCTATTTCCAGCAAAGTTTATATATTGTGTTGAAAGATTATAAATAAGTTTTATGAGTGCTTGTATAACATTCTGTTTTGCTTCATTTGAAGGAACATAGGTTGATAGTTCTCTATATATCTTTTTAGTTCTTGTATTTATAAGAAATCCATAAATGCTAACCCCCCTAACATCTTCACCTACAATAACATCAAAAAGAAATTCAGCACTTTGAGGAATTGATAATGTACTTAAAAATGTCTCAGGATTTCTTGGATTTCTACCAACAAGTTGAACAAATTCATCTCTATCAATTCTTTTTAGATTCTTCCCAACATTAGTAAGAGACTTATCAATAAGTGTATCCATCTTTGTAAGAACAGCATTTAAACTCCTTTGAATTTCAGCTTCACCACCTCTTATACTTCTTGCTATAACACCATTAGGATCAACAAAAACCCTTAGATTATAATATACAGAAGGTTTTGGACAAAGTTGTTGAGCATAATTTATACCAATAGCAGTTATCCAAACAAAAAGAATCTTCCTCATAATGAAAATTTTAAAGGATAATAAGCAAATAATTTCTGCACTTGTCTAGTAATTAAGCCTTCCGCTTTAAAAAAACCCTAACTTTTGCCTTCGGAGGGGCATAGCTCCCCTTATCCCCCATTAAAGCAATAATTTTCTTGAAATTTTAATTGATAATCAAGGACTTAACATTATTTAATGGCTTATTGCTGTATCTAATAATTCTAAAAGTATCTATTTTTCTTTATTTTCCCACCCACCCTAAATATAAGCGGATGGCTTTAAAATACCCATATTTATGCCTTGGGGGGCTTCGCCCCCCTTAATTCCTCCTGTAAAATTAATAATTCTCTTAAAATTTTTATAAGTCCTTACACTAATTACTAGACAAAGCAATTTTCAGCAGTGGGAGGCTTTGCCCCCATAAATTTAATAGTTTCTTTGAGATTTTTATAGGTCAATGGCATAGGATATAAATTTAAGCCTTAAAATTTTTGCTTTAATGATAAGGGGTTATTTACTATCTGACTACATAATTGATGAGATAAAGAAAAAAGATATAAGTCTCCATCAAAAATCTAAAAGTTTCTTTGATATTGTTAATGATATTAAATCTAACAATTTTAGTGAGGCAGATATTAGAGAGAAAGTTGTTGAAATGCTTAAAATTCTTGGATATAATGAATTTATTAGAGAGTATAGTATAAGTAATTTGATGAGAATTGACATTATTGCTGATAATAAAATTGTTGTTGAATGCAAAAGGAAAGGAGTTGAATTTGATAAGAAAGAAATAAGCGGTAAAAGTCCTGCTAAACAAATTAGAAATTATTTGTTTGATGAAGAAGTTAAAAAATTTACTAACTTTGGAATTTTAACAGATGGAATAAAATTTAGAATTTATTATGCTAATAAACTTTCTGAATATGTTGAGTTTGATTTTGAAGAAATAAATGAAGACGAATTTAAAGTGTTTTATTATTTATTGAATGAAAGAGATTTTCCTGATAATTTCCTTAATGCCTTAAATGAAAATTATTACTATCAAACAAGAGTTTCAGATGAATTATTAAAGAATGTTTTTGAGCGTATTATTCCCCTTTTAGCAAGTCAATTTTACAAAAATGAGACAAATTTAGAAAAGCTTAAAAGATATGTTTTAATTTTTCTTTTTAGATTGTTGTTTATATTTTATGCAGAAGATAGAAATTTGATTGATTTAAGAGCTTATTCACTAAAAGATATTAGAAGGAGAATAAATGAATTTAAGTCAGATAAAACTTGTGAAATTTTTCAGAGAATAAAAACAATTTTTAAGCTAATAAATGAAGGTGATAAAGAGCTAAATCTACCAAGGTACAACGGTGGTTTGTTTAAAGACAATGAATTTTATAACAGTTTGGAGATTAGTGATAAGATTATGAGTGAAATTATTTATAAGCTTTCGTATTTTGAAAATAAACTTATAAACTACAAGGATATTTCAGTTAGACACTTAGGTTCAATATATGAAACTATTTTGGACTTTGATTTGAAGTTTTCTAATTACTTCTACTTAGAGAAGGGAAATGAGAGGAAAGTTGGTGGTGTTTATTATACACCTGAATTTGTTGTGAATTTTATAATTGAAAAAACTATTGGAAGAAAGGTTGAAGAGATTTTGAGTGATTTTAAGAAAAAATTTGATGAAATTGAAAAAATGAACAAATCAGATTTGTTAAAGAAATTTAAAGAATTAGGTTTAGACCCAAAGAAAAAAGAGGAAGATGGATATAAAGATAAAACCGAAAGAGAAATGAAAAGAGAACTTAAAAATTACTATGATCCAATTAGAAGAATTCTTAATTTGAAAATTCTTGATTTGGCAAGTGGTTCAGGACACTTTCTTGTTTCAGCTATTGATTATTTATCTAACAAAATTGAAGAAATTGAATATATTTTAGAGAAGGACTATAACTTTAAGAGTTCATTTTTTGATGAGCTTGAAGAAATTAGAAATGAAATTGTTGAGTATAGCAAAATGTTCAATTTTAACCTTAAAAAAGAGCAAATATATGATGAAAATCTTATTAAAAGGGTTATTCTTAAAAGATGTATTTATGGAGTTGATATAAATGAATTAGCTGTTGAATTAACAAAAATATCTTTGTGGTTGTTTTCATTTACAATTGGAGCACCTTTATCATTTTTAGACCATCATATAAAATCTGGTAATTCAATTATTGGGACAGGAATAAATGTGAGTAGTGATTTACTATCATCTAATCTGTTAGAGCAAGCTAAGAGAATGTTTAATGAGATAAATGGTTTTTATGATATAACTGACATTGAAAAGTCTTATGAAATTTACAGTCATTTTGAAGAGTTTATAAGTGAGAAAAGGAAAAATTTGAATTATAATTTAGGTTATAAAGAAGACCTAAAACCATTTCATTTTATCCTTGAGTTTCCTGATGCTGTTGATGGTTTTGATGTTATTATTTCTAATCCACCTTATGTCAGGCAGGAAAGAATTAAAGAATTTAAAAGCTATTTGAAGAAAGACTTTGATAATGTTTTTCTATCTACTGCTGATATTTATGTTTATTTTTATCATAGAGCTTTAAACTTATTAAAAGATGGTGGTTATTTGGGCTTTATAACTTCAAATAAGTTTTTTAGGGCAAAATATGGTGAAAAGTTAAGGGATTTTTTAAGTAAATTTAAAATTCTTGATGTTATTGATTTTGGTGGTTATAGAGTTTTTAAGTCTGCTACTGTTGATACTGCTATTTTGATAATCAAAAAAGAAAGAAATTTATTTGATAATAAGGTTAATGCCCTGTCAGTTAGTGATAATTCAATTGTTTTTGAAGATGGATTAACTATTGAAGAAAAGGTTAAAGTTAGAAATAAAGGCAAGAAGATATTTAAAATTGTTGATTACTTTGAAAGCAATAAAATTGTTTTAAGCCAAAGTAAAAACTTTAACAAGAACATATTTTTGATAGCTGATAGTAAAGTTATAAGTTTGAAAGAGAAGATAGAAAAAATTGGAAAGCCACTGAAAGATTGGGATGTGAATATTTATTATGGAATTAAAACCGGCTTTAACGATGCCTTTATAATAGACACGGAGACAAGAAACAAAATTTTAGCAAACTGTAAGACTGAGGAGGAAAGAAAAAGAACAGAAGAGATAATAAAGAAGGTTTTGAAAGGAAGGGATATTGAAAAGTGGAGGTATAAGTGGGCGGGACTATGGGTTATTTTGGCTAAATTTGGCTTTTATAAAGAGGCACACCTTTACCCTTCCGTTGTTGAACATTTATCAAAATACGAAAAACAACTCAAAGCAAGGGGACAATGTCGCTATACGAGGGGTGGAAAAGCCAATAAAAATAAGGATTACCCCGGCCAACACCACTGGCTTGAACTTGATAACAATCCAACAGATGATTTTCTAAAAGAATTTGAAAAGGAAAAGATTGTGTGGCAAAGGGTGACTCAACAATTCGCGTTTTGTTTAACACCGAAGGGTATGTATGTTCTTGACTCTATGGCTTTTATGGTTGGGAATAATCTTCGCTTTTTAATAGGTGTGCTAAATTCTCGCCCCATTGATTATTATGTTAAAACTTATGTTCATCAATATGCCGATAAGGGCTTTCTGCTTTCCAATCAATATGTAGAACGCATTCCCATTCCCCCCATCACTTCTCAAAACCAGCCCATAGTCAAACAAATAGAAGACCTTGTCTCTCAAATCCTTTCTATTGCTCAATCTCCTGATTACGAAAATAACTCTGAAAAACAAGCCCAAGTTAAAGACCTTGAAGAACAAATAGACAGGCTTGTTTATAAATTGTATGACTTAACGGCAGAAGAAATAAAAATAATTGAAGGAGAGATAAAATGAGAAAAGAAACTTCAAGATTTAAAATTTATTCAGCTTTGAAAGAAATACTTGAGGCTAATCCATCTGGGTTGAGATATTCAGATATTGTGAAGAAGATAAAGGAAAAACTTCCAGAAATCCCTGTCAATACAATATACGGGACATTATGGAAAATTAGGCAAAATATAGCTGAAGGTAAGGAGAAAGAAATAGCACAACGGGAAAGAGGATCTTATATTTTACATAAGTATCTTACAGAGTCCAATAAATGATAAATTGTAGGTTTGATGGGGGGCTTATTAGGGTGAACTGCTGAAATAAAGAAAACTTTAAAATTTTAGCTACAATTTATGAATAAAAAAGTTCTCGTTATTGGTTGTGGAACGATGGGAAGAGGCATAATTGCTCTATTTCTAAAAAATAATTATTTTGTTCAAATTTATGATGAAAATAAAGAAGCTATTGAAAAAACGATAAATTTTCTTAATGAAAATGTTGAAAACTATTTAAAAAATTTAAAAATTTTATCAAATTTAAACGAAATTGACAAAGAAACAGACTTTGTAATTGAAGCAATTATTGAAAATTTTGAAGAAAAATTCAAATTATTTAAAATTTTAGAACCATTACTAAAAAGAAATGCCATTATTTCCACTAATACTTCTTCGCTTTCAATAAATGAACTTTCCCAAGCACTAAATTATAAAGATAGATTTCTTGGTGTTCATTTTTTTAATCCACCACTTATTATGAAACTTGTTGAAATTGTTCTGTCAAATTGGACAAGTCAAAACTTTCTAGAAAAAACGATAGAGATTATTAAAAGTCTTTCAAAAGAAATTGTAATTTGTAAAGATAGTCCAGGATTTATTGTAAATAGAATTGCAAGACCATTTTATCTCTCTGCTTTAAGAATGTACGAAAGTGGAATTGATTTTAAACTAATTGATAAAGTTATGAAAGTTATAGGTTTTAAAATGGGTCCATTTGAATTGATGGATTTAATTGGAATTGATATTAATTTTAGTGTTAGTAAAATTATTTATGAAAAGACTGGTCTTGAAAGACTTAAACCTTCAAAAATTCAAGAAGAAATGATTAAAAAAGGGTTTCTTGGTATAAAAACAAATAAAGGATTTTACGAATATCCAAGAAATTATGAAAAGTTTAATTTCAAGATAAAATTGAAATTTTTTGGATTGTACGAAATAGAAAATTTCAAATTTTTTACAATCGGTTATGGAGCAGAAATTTTTGATTATGAAAATGAAAATCAAGCAATAGAAAAAATTAAAAGCTTAGGATTTGAACATTTTGTTATACACAATTATAAATTCTCAATAGCAAAAAAAATTATTGATGAAATTGTCTTTGAAGCAAAAGAAGTTTATAGAAGTAATATAGCAAGTAAAGAAGATATTAATAAAGCTATGAAGCTTGGAACAAATTATCCATTTGATGTAATAGGTGACTTTGAATGATAATAATTTTTTCATTTTGGATTACACAAAAATTAGATACATTCGGCAATAAATTTATATCTGATTATGAAAATGGAATTTTTTTGGAATTTGAATCGCACAAATTTTATGGCATTACATTAAGTGAAAAAAATTTTTTGGTTCAAATTGGTGGATTTTACGAAGATGGTTCTTATAATAAAAGAAAATTTAGGGATATTTATGCGGGATATGAAAATGCATTTTTTCTTTTAAATTTTAGTAATTTTTTTATTACAATTGGAAGAAGAAGTCCAAGAATCTCAAAAATTGTTCTTTGGGATTTATTTTCATTAGATGGCTTTTCTATAAATTACAATTCAGAATTCTTTTCGTATAGCTTTTGGATAAATAAAATAAATTCAATTATAACACCCGAAAGTGTAAGTTTAATAGGAAAAACATATCCAAACGGCTATTTAATTGATAGATATTTAACAATTAGAAGGCTTGAAATATACACAAAAATTGGAGAATTTTTCATTACAGATTATGGTTTATTACCTCTTCCTTATGACATTAGTATTCCCTTTAGTGCTTTAAATCCATTTATTTCAAGCTATAATTTACAATGGAATGAAGGTTATGAAACGAATACAATTTTATCTTTTACTTACAAAAATAATTCACTTTTATTTGAGTTAGCAATTGATGATTTTCAATATAGTAGCGAAACAATAACAAAAATTCCTCCCAAAATTGCTTTTTGGTCTTATTTCAAAATTAATCCTTTTAAGTTTGAAATTTTATATGCAATGCCTTATACATTTAATAATAAAAGATTTGTTTCAAAGTGGTTAATTTACGATAAATCACCTTCAATTATAAGTTCAGATGAAATGAGAACTTACCTTTCTTATTATAAAAACAATAATTACTTGTCAATTGGGTTAAAAATTAAAGGCGATATTGATATTTATCAAAAAGAAGAAAATTATATCTTTCATCTTCCATTTATTGAACCAATTAAAACATCAGTTCTAATTGAAACCTTTAAGGATTTAAGCATTAAAAATGATATAATAAGGATTGGTCTTTATTATGACGAACAAATTCTTATAAACATAAATTTTATTGTTTCTTTAAAGGGATTTAAGTAAGCAGAAAGGCTTGTTTTAAGGCAGAATTTTTCTGCTTTAAAATTTAAAGCTTCGTTTTGGGGCGGTAGCTCAGTTGGGAGAGCGCCTGAATGGCATTCAGGAGGTCGGGGGTTCAAGTCCCCTCCGCTCCATTCTTTGATTGGTAGAAAATTATTTCATTTTCTCTCAATTGTTTTAATTTTTCCTGTTTTGTTCTTAAATGATAATTATAGAATTGCTTTTTCAATTTTCTTTCTAATTGTTGTTTTAACAATTGATGTTTTAAAATTAAAAAATAGAAATTTTAGGAAAATTTTTTTAAGCATTTTTGGAAGTATATTAAAGAAAAATGAAATTAGCGATTGGACAGGAGCAACGTACTTAGCAATATCATATGCTCTAATAAATGTTCTCTTTGAAAAAGAAATTGTCATTTTTTCACTTATTGTTTTAGCAATTTGCGATCCAATTGCAGCAATTTTTGGCACTTATATTAGACCAAACATAAGAATTTATAAGAAATCAATAAATGGATTAATTGGTTTCTATATATCAGGAATTATCATATCACTATTGCTTTTTGAGAATATAAGTTTATTTTCAAAAATTTTAGCAGTTTTAATAAGTGGTATTGTTGAGGTTTTTACACCAATTGATGATAATTTAAGTGTTCCTTTAACTACTGCTTTTGTATTAAAGTTTATTTAATAAAAAGGAGGAGAAACTATGATAACACTTCTAATGTTAAAAGCAGATGTTTATAATGATGAAGGATACATAAAGGCAAAAACTTATGAAATGAAATTTGAATATGAAAAAGCAAAAGATGAATATCTTAAACTGGCCAAAAAGTACAAAGGAAAAAATCTTGCTATTATATACAAGGAATTGGCTGATCTTTATTTCTTCTATTATTATCCTGATAGTATAAGTTTGGCTTACGATTACATTTCAAAGGCATATAAATTGGACAAAAATAATGATGAGATTTTATATAGATTAGCACTTTATTCAGAAGCAAATGAAAATTTTCAATTAGCATCAAAATATTATGAAAATCTTGTTGTTAAATTTCAAAAAAGTGAGTTTTTCAATGATGCTCTTGATGGAGTGGAGAGGATATTTCCAAAGAATTATAAAGAAGAAATTGTAGCAAAGTATGATAATCAATTTATAACATCTATGGAATTAGAAAAAGAAATTGAAAACCAACCACCCTTTACAAGAGCAAAGTATGAAAATTATGAAGGTAAAAAAGAGCTTTTAAATATGATGATTGAAAACCGCTTAGTCTATAAAGAGGCTTTAAATAGAGGATTACATAGAAATTCAGAATTTAGGGAAAAATTATATGAAAATCTCAAAGATGATTTTGCGAGAGTGTATTATACTAAGTACATAAGTGATAAAATTAAAGTTGATTCCTCTGAAGTTAAGGATTATTATGAAAAAAATAAACAGAATTACAGAATTTGGGGATTTGTAAATTTGAAAGTTATGAAATGGGAAGATAGTTTAAATGTTCCAAAAGATAGTATATTTGATGCTCAATCAAAAATTTTAACATTTTATGAAAATTCTCCTGATAGTAATTTATATAAACAATTTTCTCAAAAGGACACTATGAAATTATTTTTGGATAAAATAAGAGACACATTATATGCTATTAAAATAATAAAAATTCAAAAACCCGATTATGTTAAATTTGAAGAAGTTTATAGTTCAATTGAAAGCAATTTGAAATTTGAGAAAGAGAAAAATGCTTGGGAAAAATTACTTGATAGTTTATTAAATAAATTTGGTTTTGAAATTATAAATAAAGATACCATTAGTAAGCAAATTCCAGAAACACTTGCTGTTATAAAGCTTTTAGATATTTATCTTACAAAGAAAAATTATGAAAATTATCTAAATAAAGTTCCTCCTGTTTATAGAAAAGCTTACAGCACAAAAGATGGAGCTTATGAGCTAATTAGAATTTTTACACAAAGAGAACTATTATTTAAGGATGCAATTGTTAATAAGAGAATTTTTATAAGATCTGATGGTTATAAATCACTTACTAAAAATTTTGAGAATTTAATAATTGATGAATTAAGAAACGAAATTATAAAAGATGTATCGGTTAGTGAAGAAGAAATTAAAAATTATTATAACGATAACAAAGAAAAACAATTTAGAGTTCCTGCAAATGCTAAAATCAGAAAATTAACATTTGATGATGAAAAAACCGCTCAAGAGATATTTAACATCCTAAAAAATAACCCTCAAAAATTTGATTCAATTGCAAAAACAATAGCAAAAGATGAGGAAGAAAAGGAGTTTGGAGGTTTTGTATTTATAACTGAAAATGATACTTCATTATTTAATGAGATTAAAAATTTAAAAGTTGGAAAACCAACATTAATTAAAAAAGATAATAAATGGCTTATAATAAGTGTTCAAGAATTTAATCCTTCAAAATATAGAAGTTTAGATGAAGTAAAGGAGCAAATAAATAATGTTTTATTGAATAATAAAAGAAATGAAAAGTGGGAAAGTTTCAAAAACAATTTAAAGTCAAAAGTTTCTGTTGAAATTTTATTAAAGGAAGAAAAGCAAGGGGGCTAATGTGCTCCCTTTTCTATATTGGACTAATTTAAGTGGGGTTTATGATGGAATTGTATTTAAAGATACGATTTATTTAGCAACATTTGGGGGAATTTTACTATTAAACAAAAATTTGGAAAAAATTAAAGTTTATAATTTTTCTGATGGGACAAATTCAAACATTATTGTTTCAGTAGATACATTTAAAGGAAAAATTTACTATCTAACAAAAAATAATGGTTTTGGATATATAGAAAATAATAAGGTTTATCATTATCCAAAAAGTCAAATTCCGATAAGTGATTTAAGTAATGGTAAAGGATTATTCTCTTATAAAAATTATCTTTTTATTTATGGTAAAAATTGGATTTTGTTTTTTGTTGGTAATAATTTGAAATTTATTGACATAAATGTTTATCAAATTAAGCCTGATATTGGTTGTATTTTCGTTTATAATGATACAATTTATATAGGTGATAGTCTTGGTTATTTGAAAACTTATATAAATTTTGTAGATATTCCTGCAAGTTATCAAAGGGTTAATGTACCAAAGGTAAATTTTATAAATGTTTATAATGGAAATGTTATTTTTGGAACAGTAAATGGCATTTACGATAAGAATGGGAATGTTTTAGCTAATGGATTTTCAGCAGTTTATTTTGAAACATTTAAAGACACATTATTTATTTCTTCACGAAATTTAAATAGTAGTGAAATTTATTCAGATGGAATTTTAAAAAAATTTAAGGATAATAACTTGATTGACGAGCCAAATTATAAGGAGCCTTATTTTATAATGAGAATTGACACTTTTTTAATTATTTCAAGATTTCATCGCAATAACCTTTCAATATATGTAGATAATTTAGCTTGGGGCATTTATACATATCCAAGCTTTAAAAATTATAGATTTGGATTTCCTTTCAATTTTATTTCAAATATATACACTTTAAAAAGCAACATATTCTTATGGACACATACGGATTATGACTATAATCCAAATAATTTAAATTATGCAGGTTATCTTGTTAACAAAAATAAAATTATTGAACTTGGTGATAGTGTTTATCGGATAACGAAAGTTATTAGAATAGATGATGGTTTAATAGGTGTTTCTTCATTTTTCTCATTTTTTTTCGTTGATACATTATCTAATGTTATTTATTGTAGGGCTGTTCCAGTTTTTCCTGTAAATCCTGATATGGCTTTAACAAGTTTAACAATTTATAAGGATACAATTTTCATTTCAAGTTTTAGTGGAATTGTTTATAAAACAGATAAGAATTGCTCAATTTTTACAAATTCATTTTATAGTTATCAGGTTGGAAGTGTTAGCGATATTGAAGCTAATGGGGATTTTTTAGCAATTGGTGGAAGTGGAGGGTTTGTGGTATTTCAAGGAGAAAATTTAGTTTTTAAGGATATTAATGTCATTCCAACTTCAATTAAAAAATATAAAGATGGCTTTTTGGTAGGGACAAATAATGGGCTTTATTTTTATAATGGAAATTTAAATAAGGTTCAAGTTCTTTCAAATAAATCTATAACTGATGTAATTATAGATAAATTTAATAGTGTTTTTGTTTTGACAAATGATGGACTTTATAGATTAAATGAAAATTTAGATAATATATTGGAGTTTTATTTAATTTCAGGGAAAACATTCATTCAAACAACAAATTTTCCAATTCTTCACCCACTATCAATTTATAACGATACGCTTTTGCTTGTAGGTTCAAGTGAGGGAACAGCACTAATTAGAATAAATAGCTTAATTGAAGAAAATATTTTCTTATATCCAAATCCTGCAAGGGATTTTATTAGAATTAAGAATTTAAAGGGTTCTTATGAATATAAAGTTTATATTTTAACTCTATCAGGTAAATTGAAGAAGAATTTAAATGTCAAAAGTTCAAGTAGTGGAGAAGTAATTATTGATATTAGTGATTTAGAAAAAGGTTTATATATTTTAAGAATTTCAAATAAAAACTTGAAATTTGTAAAGAATTGAGGGGGGCAATGCCCCCATTATTTTAGAAGGTCAAATGCAAATGGGTCTTTGTCTACTTCAATTTCGTTAGCTCCTATGAAAATATGATGTGTTTTATGCTTTTCTAATTCTAAATTAAATACAAGAAACTTTCCATTCTCAATTTTGAATTTTATTCCATCAGTTTTTTCACCAGTATTGAAATGGAACTTTATTTCCTTATCTCCTACCATTTCAAAATAATCACCCTTTTTCTCTGAAAAATTTCCATTTTCAAGATGTACTCCACTGACATCACTTATTTTTGCTCCCTTACCTATAATCCTTATTCTACCTGTAAATAGCTCTCCTTTATCACTTTCAGAAGTTGTTATTAGATATACTGTTCTTCCTTCATGCCATATGAAGAAACCAACTGATCTACCAGGAACGATATTTTTCGGTCTGCCTTCTGCTTTTGACCAAGGGATAGCATTTTTTATGGCGGATTTTATTTTATCCGCTTTCTCTTCAATTTGCTGTTGTAATGTCAAAATTGTCAAGAGCATCATATTATTAATTGACAATTTTTTCTTAAAAAAGGTTGCATATCCATTCCCTTAAAATTTTCATTATGACTAAAATAAAAGAGCACGATGTGATTATAATGGGTAGCGGATTGGCAGGTTTAAGATGTGCATTACAATTAGTAATGGAAAGTAAAGGTGAAATTGATTTAGCAATTGTTTCAAAAGTTCAACTTATGCGCTCTCATTCTGTTTCTGCTGAGGGAGGAACAGCAGGTGCTATTAGGCAAGATGAAGGAGATAGTCTTGAACTTCATGCATGGGACTTAATAAAAGGTTCAGACTTTCTAGCAGATCAGGATGCTGTTTGGAAATATGTAAATAGAATGCCTTATGAGATACTATTTTTAGACAGACTTGGAATGCCTTGGAGTAGAAGGCCAGATGGTAAAATAGCAACACGACCATTCGGAGGTCAAGCATTTCCAAGAACTGCTTATGCAGGTGATAAAACAGGCTTTTTTGCAATGCAAACACTTTATGATGCCCTTCAAAAATATACTGATAAATTTACAAGATATGATGAATTTTTTACCACTCATATAATTATAGGAGAGGATAAATCATTTAGAGCAATTTTAGGAATTTATTTACCAGAAGGTGAAATTTACGTTTTAAGAGCAAAAGCCCTTGTAATTGCAACAGGTTCTGCTATTAGAATGTACGGATTTACAACAATGGCCTATTCAGGAACAGGTGATGGTGTTGCTATGGCTTATAGGATTGGCATTCCTATAAAAGATATGGAATTTATGCAATTTCATCCAACAGGTTTAATTCCATCTGGAATTCTATTAACCGAGGGAGCAAGAGGTGAAGGAGGTTATTTAATAAATAATAAAGGTGAAAGATTTATGAAGAAATATGCTGAAAAATTTATGGAATTAGCACCAAGAGACATTACATCAAGAGCAATAATGACTGAAATTGAAGAAGGAAGAGGATTTAAAGGTCCAAATAACTTGGATTATGTTCTCTTGGATTTAAGACATTTAGGAAGAGAAAGAATTATAACAAGACTTCCACTTGTAAGAGAATTATGTATAAAACTAATAGGAATTGATCCTATAAACGAACCAGTTCCTATTAGACCTGTTGCTCACTATATGATGGGAGGAATTGATGTTGATTTGGAAGGTAGGACAATATATGAGGGTATATGGGCTATTGGTGAATGTGCTTGCGTTTCAGTCCACGGTGCTAACAGACTT
Source organism: Caldifarciminota bacterium (assembly GCA_965649115.1). Taxonomy (GTDB): domain Bacteria; phylum Hydrothermota; class Hydrothermia; order LBFQ01; family DSFT01; genus DSFT01. The sequence goes on from CBFGJN010000009.1 coordinate 17,277, forward strand.
GGTTCTAATGCAACTGCTGAATGTTTGGCTTGGGGTTATTTCGCAGGTGTAGATGTTAGTAATTTTGTTAAGGAAAAAACACTAAAAGATTTGCCAATAAGTGAAGTTGAAAATGCTGAAAAAGAAATTTATCATTTATTAAATAAAGATGGAAATGAAAATCAATATAAGATAAGAAGTGAGCTTTGGGAAATAATGGATAAATATGTTGGTGTTTTTAGAGATAGAGATGGACTTGAAAAAGCTTTAAGTAAAATAAGGGAATTGAAGAGTAGATGGAAAAATATAAAAATAAACGATAAATCATTAATTTACAATACTGAACTTATGAATGCAATTGAATTAAAAAATATGCTTGACTTGGCAGAAGTTGTGATTGAAGGTGCTTTATTAAGAGAAGAAAGTAGAGGGGCACATTATAGGAGAGATTTTCCAAAAAGAGATGATGAAAATTGGTTAAAACATACACTTGCTATATATGATAAAGAAAATGATAAACCGAGATTTAGTTATAAACCTGTTAAAATTTTATACTGGAAACCTGTTGAAAGAAGATATTAAATGAAAATTACAAGGGGAGAAGGTTTATTAGAAAATTTTTTAGCAGAACAAAGGTACAGAATTGTAAAAAGAATTTTAAGTAGTTTTAAAGGAAGGAATAGAATCCTTGATATTGGTTGTGGTTCTTATCCAAAGTTTTTAATGAGTTTGGATTTTAAAGAGAAGTTTGGAATTGATAAATATGACTATGATTTTAATAATTATGGAGTTAATTTTGTAAAGTTTGATTTAGAAAAAAATAAAGTTCTTCCATTTGAGGACAATTTTTTTGATGTAATAACTGCTCTTGCATTAATTGAACATTTAGAAAAAAATGTAGTTGAAAATTTATTTTTTGAAGCTTTTAGAATTCTTAAAAATAAAGGAATTTTTATAATAACTACTCCTTCAAAAATCTCAAAACCAATTTTAGAGTTGTTTTCAAAGATAAAAATTGTAAGTATGGAAGAGGTTGAAGAACATAAATATTACTATGAGGTTTCTGAAATTTATAAGTTATTTGAAATGGCAAATTTTAAAAATATAAATGTTAAATTGTTTGAATTAGGTTTTAACATTATTGGTTATGGTTATAAACTTCTATAAGTGTTGCAATACCTTGTCCTACTCCTATACATAAACTTGCTATTCCAAGTCCTCCACCTCTTCTTCTTAATTCATATATTAAGGTTGTTAAAATTCTTGCGCCCGAACATCCAAGAGGATGACCAAGAGCAATAGCACCACCATTAACATTTAATTTTTCCTCTTCAATTTCAATTTCCCTTAATACTGCTAAAACTTGCGCTGCAAATGCTTCATTTATTTCAAATAATTTAATATCATTTAATTTTAGATTAAAACGTTTGAGGAGTTTTTTAATAGCAAATGCAGGTCCAATCCCCATAATATCTGGATTAACACCTACAACACTTGTTCCTATAATTCTTGCAAGGGGTTTTAAATTTAATTCTTTTAATTTTTTTTCAGATACTAAAACTAATGCACATGCTCCATCATTTAGTGAAGATGAGTTTCCAGCAGTGACTGTTCCATTTTCTTTAAATGCTGGTTTTAATTTTGAAAGTTTTTCTAAGCTTGTATCCCTTCTTGGTCCTTCATCAATTTCAAAAATTTTACCATCAGGTAATGGAACAGGAACAATTTCTTCTTTGAATTTTCCTTCATCTATTGCTTTAATTGCTTTTAAATGACTTTTATATGCAAATAAATCTTGTTCTTCTCTTGAAATTTTATATAATTCTGCTAAGTTTTCAGCGGTTTCACCCATAGAGTAAGGATAAAATGGAAATTTTGGATTTATAAATCTCCAACCAAGTGATGTATCATAAACTTCAAAATTCCCTCTTTTAAATGCTTGATCAGGTTTTGGCATTACATAAGGTGCTCTTGTCATACTCTCAACACCACCTGCAACAACAATTTCTGCTTCACCAGATAATATACTTTTGAATGCTATATTTACTGCTTCAAGACCTGAACCACATAATCTATTAACTGTACAAGCTGGAATTGTCCAAGGAAGGCCTGCAAGTAAAACAGCCATTCTTGCTACATTTCTATTATCTTCCCCCGCTTGATTGGCACATCCAATATAAACATCGTCAATTAAATTTGGATCTAAATTTATTCTATTTATTACTTCTTTTATTACTAATGCACATAAATCATCAGGTCTAACATCTTTTAATGCTCCTCCATATTTTCCAATAGGTGTTCTAACTGCTGAAACGATGTAAACCATGATTAAAAGTTATTTTGAATATATTCAACAGCAAGCGTTCCAGCATAAGCACCATCACTAACAGCAGTTGTTATTTGCCTTAAATGCTTACTTCTTAAATCACCTGCAACAAATAATCCTTCAACCTTAGTTTTTGTTGTTTCATCAGCAATTACAAAACCACTTTCATCATATTCAATTCCTTTAAAGTTTTTAAGTAGTTGATTTTGTGGAACCATTCCTATATAAATAAAAATTCCATCTAACTCTAATCTAAATAATTCATTTGTTTTAACATTTTCAATTAAAATTTCTCTAACTTTTCTATCGCCCCTTATTTCTTTAACAACACTATTTAAAATAAATTCAACATTTTTCTTTTCTTTAAGTTTTTGAACATAAAGAGGTTGTGCTCTAAATTGATCCCTTCTATGTATTAAATATAATTTTGAAACGATATTGGAAAGATATAAACCTTCTGTAAATGCTGAATCTCCACCTCCTATGACAGCAACAACTTTATTTTTAAAAAATGCCCCATCGCAAACTGCGCAATAAGAAACACCTCTTCCGTAAAATTCATTCTCTCCTGGAACATTTAGCTTCCTTGGACTTGCTCCCGTTGCCAATATAACAGCTTTTGATTTTAGAATTCTTTCATCTGAAAGTTTTATATAAAAAAATTTTCCTTCTTTCCATAAATCAATAGCTTCTGAATATTCAATTGGAACTTCAAATTTCATAACATGTTCAAGCATCTTTTGACTTAACTCAGAACCTTTTATTTCAATGAAACCTGTATAATTATCTACAATATCTGAAATAGCTACTTGACCACCTGGTGCGCCTTTCTCAATAATCAGAACTTTAAACATTGCTCTTGCGACATAGATACCTGCGGTAAATCCCGCCGGTCCTCCCCCAATTATAATTACATCATATTCCATAAGTATGATAATTTTAAAGTTTCTTGTTATATTCTTCGTGCTGTGTCCAAAAATTCTGGAATTATTTATTTTTCAAAAGCCTTCGGCTTTAAAATACCCATTTTTTGCTTTGGGGGGCAGAGCCCCCCTATTACTAGACAAAGCATATTCTTTGGACTGTGTCCAATAATTCTAAAAATATATATCTTTCTATATTTTTAGAATTACTGGACATAGAAATTTTCTCATACTTTAAACTTTCAAAATGAGATTTCTAATGTTAATAACTTTTCTACTTTCATGTGCTTTATTTAGTCAATCAAGTGAAAAAGTAGGCGATGAAAAAGAAATAACCGCAGGTCTTATAAAAAAAGAAATAAGAGTTGGATTATCAGGAGCAGATGTTATAAATATCTTAGGGAGTCCAAATATTATAACAAGAGATAGTAAAGGCAAGGAAGTTTGGGTTTATGATAAAATTTATGCACAAGCAGAATGGACCAATTCATCTCAATATGGAACAATTTTAATCCTTGGTTTTTTTAAAGAAACAAAAAAATTTAAAATTTCACAAAAAACATTAACTTTGATTATTACTTTCGATAATGAAGGAAAAGTTGAAAGTTTTTCTTATCACTATTCAAGGTTTTAGACTATGAAAAGTTTGTTAAGATACTTAACAACTATTCTGTTTTTTAATGCTTGTGCCACTTCCACGCAGATGCCAAGGAGTCAATTGGAAATTAGAGAATTTCAAACAAAATATTTTGAAGTTAAAGATAAGATAATTATTACAAAGGCAATTATAAATGCTTTGCTTGATGAAGGATTTATTATTAATAACGCCAACAATGAACTTGGTATTATTACTGCTGAAAAAGGATACGAAATAAGCAAAAACTATGAAAGTGAAAAATCAAACAATATATTGGGTTTAATAATTGTGGGTACCGTTATTATTTTAACCCTAGGTTTAATTCTTTTAATTTCAAAAAATAAGGAATCAGATGGTAATTCAAACAATAAAACAAATTATAACTCAAATGAAACAACTTATGAAAAAAATAAAATTATTCAAGCAACAATAAGTATAAGTGAATTTTCAAATGGATTTAAAGTCAGAGCAGTTTTCCAATCAAAAACCCTTAATAATAAAGGAGAAATAGTAAAAATTGAACAAATTGAAGATATAAATTTCTATCAAAAATTCTTTGAAAAACTTGACAAAAGTATATTTCTACAAAAAGAACTTGAAAGTAAGTGAAATTTATCTAATAACTTCTAATTTTATTTTGCTTATATAATCACCTTCTTTACTTAAAATTGTAATTTTCAAATTTCCAATTTCAATTTCATCACCTTCCTGAATATCAGTGAAATTTTTTTCCATCAAAAATTGATTTAAATTCATATTAGGCTCACCAAGATGAATACCTGTCAATTCCTCTATTAGTCCTAAATCTATTGGCTTATCAATTATATAAACATTTTCAGAAATTTTTCTTATATTTGGACTATATACATTGAATATATTTTTTAAAATTTCCTTTCTCGTTATAATCCCAAGAAAATTTCCAAACTCATCATAAACAACTGCAAATTTATAATTTTTTCTTAAAAATTCAAGTGCAGGAAATTTATCTATCAAAACAATGGGGTTTTTTACAAATTTGAAAATTTTATCATCTTTATTAGCATTTATTAAATCATTAACATCAACAATCCCAATAATATTCTCTTTTGAATGCTTATAAACAGGAAAAAATCTATAATTTGTTATTTTAAACAGCTCAATAACATCAGCAATTTTACTATCATAACTAATCATTTGAACTTCGTTTTTTGGTTTTATAAATTTTCTAATATCGGATTTTATAAAGCTAATAATTTCTTGAATTATTAATGCTTTCTCTTGCCTCCAAAATTCCTTCTCAACTATGTATCTCAAAGGTAATAAAATATCTCTTGTTGCAATTATCCTTTCAGAAAACTTTGTTCTATTTTTAAAAAATTTCTCAAACAATTTAAAAAATGGATAAAATATATAACTTAAATACCAATAAATAGAACTTAAAAATCTATTGTAAAAAAATGTTGGATAATAAAATGCTATACTTTTGGGAATTGTTTCACAAAAAATAAGAACAATAGAAGTGAATAAAAAAATTTCAAGAAAAGTTTTTAAACTTTCACTTATTTGAAACTTATCAATAAATAGAGAAAAGAATATAGCACCAAAATTAATAGCAAAATTATTTACAAAGAGTGTCGTAGTTAAGAAAACATTGTCTTTTGAAAAATTCTGTAATTTTTCATATTTTAAATATCCAGCTTCAATGCCTGAACTCAAAAACGCAATCAATAGCATTAAAAATACGAAAATTAAAATTTCCATAATTTCATATATTTTTCTTGCTTATCAAACATTTCTTTTTCTTTACTTTTAATTTTATGTTCATAGCCCATTAAATGTAGCAGTCCATGAAGTGAATAAAATGCAACATAATAAGAAAAATTTCCAAGCCTCTTAGCAAAATCAACATTAACATATATTTCTCCAATTTCATTAATTTGAAATGAAAGAACATCTGTCTTTTCATCTTTATTTAAAAATTTTTTATTTAACTTTCTGATTTTATTATCATTTGTAAAAATTATAAAAATTTTTTTAACTTTAGAATTTTTTTCTTTTTTTAGAATAAAATTCAAAAAATTTTTTAAAGCTTTTTTATATCCCTTTAAATTACAAGAACCATAAATTTCAATCATATGAAACTCTTGGATGATATATGCTTTCTAAAACTTTTATAAAAACCTCTTCAATTTTCTCTAAGTCTTTCCTTTTTAAGTCAGTCAATTCAAGATAACCACCTTCCCATCTATCATTTATAATACCTCTAACAATTCTTTTAATACTTTCCTTATCTTTTTCTTTTAAACTTCTAACACTTGCTTCAACAGAATCTGCAAGCATTACAATAGCTTCCTCCTTCGTCCTAGGATTAGGTCCTGGATATTGAAAGAGTCTTTTATCAATATCAGGATTTTCAAGTATAGCTTTTTTATAAAATGGCTCTAAAATTGTTGTGCCATGATGAGTTTTAATGATGTTTATAATAGCATTTGGAAGTCCATATTTTTTAGCAAGTTTAACGCCATTTTCAACATGAGAAATTATTATTTTAGCACTTTCTATTGGATTTAATTCATCATGAGGATTATAACCAGTTTGATTTTCAATGAAGTACTGAGGGTTTTCTATCTTACCAATATCATGAAAATATGCTCCAACCTTACATAACAATGCATTAGCTGACAATTCTTCTGCTGCCTCTTGTGCTAAAATAGAGACATTGATTGAATGATTGTAAGTTCCAGGTGCCTTTTCTCTCAACATTTTAATTAATGGATGCTCTAAACTCGCAATGTCAAGAAGATTAAATGTAGTTGTCAATCTTGTTGTTTTCTCTATGATATAAATTACAATAGCACAAAGACTAAAAGAAACTATTATTGAACTTAAAATTTCAAGAATTTCTTGTAGGTTTGGAATTTCTTGTTTTAATGAAAAAAGAACTAAAATGGCTATTGGTATTAAAATAATTGAAAAGAGAACAATTTCAAATCTTCGTTTTATAAAATTTGAAACAAAAACTGAAAATATTGAAATTACCAAACTATATACAAATGCAGAAAAATTCAAATCATAATATATTCCAAGAATAATTGAAGAAGTTGTTGCAAAGTTTATCGCTATGCTCTTTGGAATTATAAATGATAATAAAAGACTAAAAAATGGAGAAAAATTAAAAGAAAAATTAAATCCATAATTTACTAAAAAGCTATGTAGAATAGAAAAGAAAATAATTGACATATTTAGGATAATATTATTTGAAAGCGAAGGTTTTTTCCTTGTTATATTTAATCCTGCCCAAATAAAAAATAAAACAGATACTAAAATAAAAACAAAAAATTTATTTCTACCTCCATAAATTGCTTTAATTTTCTCATATGTTTCCTTATCAACAATATCACCTCTTTTTACTATTAATTCTCCTTTATTAATTTCAAATTTTTCTTTTTTAATCGTTTTTAAGGCGCTTCTTCTGTTTTCATTTGTAATTCTTAAATCAAGTTTCAAGTTTGGTTTTAAATTTTCAAGTAAAAATAATTTTATTTTTTGAAGTGAATCAGGATAAATTAAATTGATTTTTGAAACAATTTCATCATAAGCCTTTGAAAATGAGTATATTGAATTTTTATTTTTCTCATATATTTCACCATTTATATAAATTGCTACTTTCTCGGAAGGGTCATCTTGTAAAATTCTGTAATCTTCATCTGAAATTATACCAAACTTTTGAATTCTTTCAATTTCATCAGCCAAAATACTCTCAAAACGACTTTTACTATTTTTGTACATTCTTGACTCATCATAAATAAGAACGGGAAATGTTCTTGAAATAACATTTAAGCTTTCAGCTTTTAATTCTTCCTTACTTTTAAAAACTTTTACATTATAAGGAGAATAAATATCAAAATTTGACCTTTCATTTAATTTTACATTATTATAAGGGTTAGGAACAAAAATTGAACAAATAATTGCAGATAGAAAAAATAGTAGAAAACTAACTATATTTTTCATAAGCTTCAATAATAAGTCTAACGAGAGGATGTCTTACGACATCTTCCTTATTAAATTCTACAAATTCAATTCCAGGAATACCTTTTAAAATTCTTCTTGCTACTACAAGACCTGATTCTTTATTTTTTGGCAAGTCAATTTGTGTAATATCACCCGTTATTACAACTTTTGAACGCATACCTATTCTCGTTAAAAACATTTTCATTTGTCCATTAGTAGTGTTTTGTGCTTCATCAAGAATAATAAAAGCTTCTGAAAGTGTTCTGCCCCTCATGTAAGCAAGAGGAGCTATTTCTACTACTCTTGATTCTATTAATTTTTGAACTTTTTCGGCAGGTAAAAGATTAAATAAAGCGTCATAAAGTGGTGTTAAATAAGGTGATATTTTTTCTTCAAAGGTTCCAGGTAGGTATCCTAAGCTTTCTCCCGCTTCAACAGCTGGCCTTGTTAAAATAATTCTTTCTACTCTTTCTTCTTTTAAATACTTAACTGCCATTGCAACGGCTAAAAATGTTTTTCCTGTTCCCGCTGGTCCTATACCAAAAACAATATCATTTTCTTCAATAGCTTTTATATATTTCAATTGATTTGGTGTATGTGGTATAACCTTCTTCTTAGGTGTTATAATTTCATAAGTTTCAAATTTACCTATTTTTTTTCTTGCTTTCTGAACAGTTTCTATAACATCAATTTCCTCAATTTTATTTAGTTTGTGATAACTATTTATCAGCATTTTTATAACCATTTCAAATTCATATATATCTTCTTCATTTCCTTCTGCGACAATGTTTAAATCATCAGTCCATATTTTCAAATTTGGAAAGAATTTTCTTAATGACTTTAAATTCGTATCATTATATCCTACAAATTTTTGAATATCAATATCCTTTAAGCTAATTTCTAACTTCACTCTGAAATTTTCTTAATATACTCAATTATTGCTTTTGCTTCTTCTATACTAACATTTTGATTTGGCATAGGTGTTCCATATTCTTTTAATAATCTTTGGGCTTCTTTATCATATTTTAACATTGAATCAGGTTTTGTAATCATAGCAATTAACCATTCTTCACTTCTTTCTTTGTGAATATTTTTTAGACCAGGTCCTACAAGTTTTACATTCCTTTCTTTATCAGGATAATGACATGCTAGACAACCTTTTGTTTTAAAAAGTTCTTCACCCTTTTTAGCTAAATCAACTTGTTCGGTTCTCATTTCAGGAGCTTGTTTTTTTTCTTCTTTACTTCCCCCACAAGCTAAAAGTAAAAGCATTATTAAAATAGTTATGTTTTTCATATCTAAAATTTTAAAGCGGGCGACGGGATTTGAACCCGCGACCCCCAGCTTGGGAAGCTGGCGCTCTACCAACTGAGCTACGCCCGCTCAAGACCATATATAAAGAATTTGGCTCCTCCAACAGTTTCAGTTTCTACAAGAACAACATAAATTTTATTTTCTTTCCTTTGAATGTACAAGGTCAAACCTTTTAACTTGAGATGAAAACTATCAAAACCATTTAAATCTAATCCTAAAATTGACCATAGATTTGATATTGTTTCAATAAGTTTATTAATGTTAGGTTTATAATCAGTTTCCTTTGAAATCATAAATTTTTCAACTTTTCCATCTGATAAAACAATAGCCATTCTAACACCTTTTATATCTGAAATTTTCGTTTTTGGTTCTTCTTCTGCTAAACTAAAAGCAAGCTCCCTTAATTCTTTTTCAAGACTTTCATCTACGGGTTTAATTTTTTCAACCTCTTCAACTTCTTCTCCGCCAGACAACAAATTCATTAACATTTCAAGCTCTTTTTCCAAATCATCACCAACACCCTCACTCTTAAATTCTTCAATTGAAAATTCAGGAATTTCAATAACTTCCTCCTTAAACTCAGAGATTTTGGACATAACATTAGGAAATGTTGATAGCAGTTTATTCACAATATCAATATCAAAAGGTGTATTTTCATTTATGGATTTTACATCAATGCCAGAGATTTCTGACCAATAGGTTATAGCTTTTTGAATAGCAGATTCATCCAATCCTTTACTTTTCATTTCCTCAATAGCATTATCTATTATAAGTTTAACTTCCATAATTTGAAAATTTTAAAGGATAATTTTTGTGCTTTGTGCATTGTCTAGCAATTCGGGAATTATATTTATTTCTTTATTTTTCCCACCCACACTACAAAATAAGCCTTCCCGCTTAAATTCCCCCGAAAAATCTATAAATATTAAATAAAAATTCAATAACCAAAGTATTCTAAAAATGTCCATTTATCTTTTAATCTACGTAGTAATTTTTGGGGTTTTGGGAAATTTCTGTTTTTCATAAATTCTAATAAATCTAAATAAAATGGACAATTAACATAAATAAAGTTATTTTTAATTTTTAAAATCCTATAACCAAGTCTATAATTTATAGAATAAATCAGACTTTTTATATTTTTGCTTATATATTCACTTCTTAAAGCACCTATTCCAACTTTACCACCTAACAACAAAATATAAACCAAAAGTGCTATCCATCTAAAAGCACCTGCTATATTAAATTTCTTTGAATTCACTTTTAAAAATGGTTTTCTATACAACAGATAAATGCCTATAAATTTTAATTGTCTTAATTTCAAAATTTTTAAGACATTTTTAAATTCAAGATATTTTGATAAATGCCTTACTGATTTATTCAAAAGAATAGAATATAAGTGAAGATTATATAAATTACCATATCTTCTTGCTACTTCTACTGCTCTTTTTATATTACCCTTAACAAGGTATTTTAAAATTAATTCTTGTTTTCTATATTTTGAAAGATTATCAAAATTGCCTTCACCTATTGCCCTTAATGTCTTCGTCTTACAACTTCTTAAAATTTTTTTTGAATTTTCAAAATCACCATCAATAGCATATTTTAAAGCCTTAACAACATTTAAGTTCTCCGACGATGATTTCATATAATTTATATCATTTTCAACTTTTTTAGTAAATGTTTCAAAATTGTAAAGTTTGCCCAGAAACAATTGAGATATTGCTACATTACATTCAATAACAATTTTATTGCCTCTCAGAACTGAATTATAGTTTTTTATACTTTTAAGATAATTTTTATAATTTCCTGTTGAAAATTCATAGGCTATATCATCAAAATAGTTTTTTGATTTATAAACATAACCCATATTATAAAGCAATATGTTCATAACCTCTCTTAAAGCCTCATCTTCAATTTTAAATGACTTTAATTTTCTTAAAGCCTTAATAGCAATTTCAGGATATTGAGATTGGATATTAGCAAATGATAAATAAAAATTTCTCCTGTTTTCTTTTGGAAGATGTTCAATTTCTTTAATGTATTTTTCGTATATTTGCTTTACAATATCAAATTCCAACAAAACAGAATGAAGATAAATCTTCGCTTCAAGTAAAATATAGAAACTAAATTTGTTTTTTCTACTTTCAAGCATTTTATCAATTTTTTCAAGATAAATTCGTTTTTCCTCATTAGTTAATTTGAAATTTTCAGATAATCCTATAATTTTTTCAACAAAATTATCTTCATCTAAATAATTATCAGGAATTTTTTCTAATAAATGAAAGTACTTACTTTCAAATTTATAAAATTTTACAATTTTTTTAATTTCGTCAAATTTCCCATCTTCAATTAACATTTCAATTAATTTTGCAGTTCTATCGTCAATTGATTTTTTCTTCAATTTGTAATGAATTTTTGATAAGGAAGTTATTATGTTATACTTCTCCTTTAAGTAATTCTGAAAATCTTTCAATTTAAAAAATGGATTATTTTCTCTTATTTCAAATAATAATTCCTTTAATTTATCAATTTTAAAAAAACCCTCCCTTTTAATTTTCATAACTTTATTTGGTGAGCACTTATAAACTTTACAAATTTCACGAATTTTTTTACCATTCTTTAACGATTTTTCAATTAAATAATTTTTTGTTATCATATTTTTGAAAATTTTAAAGTTTTGTTAAAAAAATTCAAAAATTATTATAAGTTATTGACTATCAATAATTTATTTTTAACAAACTTAATTTTAGATATAATAAACTTTCAAGCACTATGAGAAAACTCTTAACATTAGCAATTGCCCTTTGGGCAATAGGTGCATGTGGAAAGAAAGGTAGCGGTAGCTCATCGTCTGAACCTGTTCGTGAAATTGCTGTTGGTGGTGATCTTGCTATGAATAGAGCAGTCCAAAGAGTAAAACCCTCACAAACAAATCCCACCTTATTATATCAAAAGCTTAAAGAGTTCAATAATTCTATAAACGGAAATTGTCCAATTAGTGGTTCCTACCAAACTGGAGGAAATACATCTGATAACGATGTTGATGGGGTATATCCTGGTGGATATTACCTTTTCTCAAGTTGTATAGTTCAAGTTCCAAATGAATATGCAGTTCCAGTTTATGTTTATGTAGATGGATATTTTATAGGTCTTGATCCAAATGATAACAATCCTTACATATACAAAGCTGCCCTGCAAGATTTGTTTTTCCTAATTTATATTCAAGATCCATATTCTGGAAATGCTTATTTCTTTGCTGACTATTATCCTCATGATACTTTATATGTAAGTGGTAATGAAAGTGGTGTTTCATCGGATGAGAGTTTTGGTGAGGATTTAAGTTGGGGATACGATAATGGTTCTCCTGGTGATACAATAACATTTTGTGAATATATGAGTAATAGTTCGGATACGCTTGGAGCAAGTTATAATCCAGATGATAATCAGTTTGATCCAAATCAAGATGAAAATGCTGATTATTATGCTGGTGGATATTATTTATATAGCTATGAGAATTATCAGCAAAATAACACTTGTAATGATAACCAACCTGTTGATTCAGTTGGTGCATCTATTGATGTTAATCCAAGTGGCTCAGAAGGAACACCTTTACATGATGATGTAAATTGTAAATATGACCCTTCAAATGGTGGTCAAAGTGGAACAAAAGAGTTTAATAGCGGTAAAGCAAGATTGAAAAATAGAGCAAGCGGTGCTATAAATGAAATAAATTATGGTTCTGATTGTAAATCTTCATTCTCTTCTGGAAGTTTATATGGTTATGTTCCGAATTTTGGTCCAAATGGAGGAATTTTAGGTATTGAAAAAATGATAAATTATAAATTGAAAACAGAACCTGCTTATAAATTATTCTCTAATCAAAATGTAAATTCTGAAATTATAAGTAAATTCCAAAAAATAAAGAATAAAGTTATTGTTAAGAATGCTCAAATGAAAATAAAACTTGAAAAACTAAAAGCTATGTACTAGGGGGCTCTTGCCCCTTATTTTTTCATAAAGGAGAAAGTAAGATTATGTTAAGGTTACTAATAACAATAACCCTTTTTATAAGCATAGGATATGCTCAAACAAGCAAAATTGTTTGGATGAATTATAGTGCAACAGGATGTATAACCTGTCATAGGATAGCATCCGTGAAAATGAATGATACACTATATATCTTTGGAACTTTTCATTATAATAATAAACTTAATCCATTTCTTATTGCAGTTGATAGTGCTTTAAATATCAAATGGTATAAGGCTTTTAGTCATAATTTGGATAATTTGGCAATTGATAAAATTGTAAAAATTAATGATAGCTTAATTGCTATAAGTGGAGGACATTCTCCTTTGGATGGTAAATGCCCAAACTATAATTGTTCATTTGTAGGTTTATTCAATGTCAAAAATCAAAATTTCATATGGTCTAAATATAGAGTTGGTGGCAGTGGAGTTGGATTATCAGTTGTAGGATTGGACTTTGATGGTAAAAACTTAATTTTTTCTGCTCAAAGTAATACTAATAATAATGGTTCTTGGATTTTTAAAACTGATTTAAGTGGAAATATACTATGGCAGAAATTAATTTGGACAGGTTGGGAATTTAATACGATGGATATAGCCTTTGATGGTTCTAATTATGTATCACTATTTTATACCTATTCCTCTGGAAATCCTACTATTATAAAATTTGATACATTAGGCAATTTTCTATGGGCAAAAAGTTATGAATTTGGATATAGCGAAAGTGCTTATAGAATTATTGCTGATAATAATAGTTATGTTGTCGTAGTTCTTGGTTGTAATAATCCCTGTGGAGGAGATCTTAATATAATTGTTTTTAAAACTGATACAAGTGGAAATATCTTATGGTCAAAGTCATATTCTTCAAATGTTGCTGGATGGGCTAGTGAGGATAGAGCTTATAACATAGCATTTGATTATGATGGGAATTATCTTGTTAGTGGTTTTATAAGGGCAAGTTCAAGTTCATCTTATCCAATTGTCTTAAAAATAAATAGAAATAATGGAAGTTTAATATGGTCAAGAGTTTGGAATACACCACCACCGAATACATCTTCAAATGAAGCAAAAGGCATAATATCCATTGGACAAGGAAAATTCTATTTATTGACATTTGTTGGAAATGGAACTGATGCAAGTGGAGGATTTGCAATTATTAGAGAAGATACTTCTTTGAGCTCAGCTTGTACTTCTTCCTCATCTACCTTTAATGAAAGTTCAATAACACCTAGTGTATCAAATTTAACTCCCTCTTTACAAGATGCTAATTATTCTTTAAATGATTTAGCATTTTCTTCTTATATACCTAACATCAACCAACAATCTGGTTGTGAGATAACTTCCAACTACGAATTTTATAAATCTTGTTCATTTGAAATTAAAGGCAATAGGGGTTATATTGATATAAAACTTAAAGAAAGGAATAGTGTTATTATTTATGACATAGTTGGAAATGTTGTTTATAGTGAATTTTTTGAAGGTGAAAGGAAAGTTAAGGTAAAGAATGGGATTTATATTATTAAAGTAGGAAGAGAAAAAGTGAAAATTATTGTAAAATAGTGATTTTATTGGGGGCATAGCCCCCATAACCGAAATATGGGCATTTTAAAGCCGAAGGCTTAAATTTAGGGTGGATGATAAAATAAAGAAAAGTAAATGATTTCAGAATTACTAGACAAAACATTTTGCCTTTGCTTTGTCCAATAAATAATGTTAAGTGCTTGATAGTCAATAACTTATTAAAAATTCATTAAAATTCTTGAAATAATGGGGGAATTTAAGGGGGGCGAAGCCCCCCAAAGCATAAGAATGGGTATTTTAAAGCCGAAGGCTTATATTCAGGGTGGGTGGGAGAAGTATAGAAATAATTATATTTTCAGAATTACTAGACAAAGCATTTTGCCTTAAACCTTATCCTTTAAAATTTGAAATATGTCAATCGGTTTCTTAAAAGGTGATATAATTCCATTAATGCCAAACACAATAAATGAAATTAAAAAATTAAATTTAGAAATTTTCTTTGAAAAGAATATAGCTCAAAATATATACATAGATGACGAAGAATTTGAAAAATTAGGAGCAAAAGCTTTAAATAAAGAAGAAATTTTAAATAGTTGTGATATTCTTGTTTATTATAAATTTAACTATAACGATATTGAATATATTAGGAGAGGTTCAATTCTAATTGGCTTATTTGACCCATTTGTAAATAAAGAAAAATTAAAATTACTTTTGGAGAAACAATTAACAATTTTTTCATTAGAACTAATACCAAGAATTTCAAGAGCACAAAGTATGGATGTTTTAAGTTCATTAGCAACAATAGCAGGTTATAAAGCTGTAATTATATCAGCATATTATTTCAACAGGATTTTTCCATTACTTATGACATCTGCTGGAAATTTGCTTCCCGCGAAAGTTTTCATAATTGGTGCTGGCGTAGCAGGTTTGTCTGCTATTGCTACTGCTAAAAGACTTGGAGCATATGTATCCGCTTATGACGTCAGGATAAGTGTTAAAGAACAGGTTGAAAGTCTTGGAGCAAAATTTGTAGATTTGGGATTATTTAGTGAAGAAGAAAAGTACGGATATGCAAAAAAGATGGATGAAGAATTTTACAAAAGACAAAGAGAAGCATTAAAAGAGTATTTAAAAGACATTGATATTGTTATAACAACAGCATCTGTAATAGGAGCAAAAGCACCAATTCTAATTACAAAAGATATGGTTGAAGTAATGAAAAAAGGTAGTATAATAGTAGATTTGGCTGTTGAAAAAGGTGGAAATTGTGAATTAACGAAATATAACGAAATATATGAATATAATGGTATTAAAATTATTGGAATTCCAAATCTACCAGCACTTGTTCCTTATCATTCAAGTTTTATGTTCTCAAATAATATAAAGAATTTTCTAAAAATCATTATTAAAGATGGCTCTTTAAATTTGAACTTCAACGATGAAATTATAAGAGAAACACTTATAAGCAATGAAAAAATTACTTAGTTTTCTTATAATTGCCTTTATTTTCTCCTGTAATAAAAATCCAAACCAACCCGAGCAAAATAAACAATTTTATCTAATAGATATATATCATGGAACTATTGGTTTAGGTCCAAGAAGTTATTGGTCGGTTAAGTTTTATACTGAGGAAGGTGATTCAATATACTTTGAAGCAGTTGTTAATAATGGTAATGATATTAGTTATGCATTTTGGTGCGATAGTATCAATTTTGAAAGATGGAAAAATAATGAGAATGCCCAATTAAGAAATTATCAAGAAGCAATTTTAAATTATTCAATTAATTCAATTGTTTCAAAAGGAACTTATTATATTGTTTTAGGAAATAGTGCTTATTTTAATTCTAAAATATATTGGGCAAGAGGTTATATAAAGGGTTTAAGATGATAACATTATTTTTATCTTTAATAAATTTTCAGGATTGGGATGGAAAAAGCATCATAATCAAAACAAAAAATGATTATATTCCAAATGTTTTAAGCAATTTTAGAATTGAAAAATTAAGAATAAAAAATGCTTATAAAGTTTATATTGGAAACAATAAGCAAATTCTTGAATATCTTCAAAGTGATAAAAATATCATTTATGCTGAACCAACCATTAAATTTAAGTTATCTTATGAGCCTAATGACCCATATTATAGTGAGCTTTGGGGGTTATATGTAATGTACTTAAATTACGCTTGGAATATAAGTAGAGGTTCTTCAAATGTCAAAGTTTGCGTTATAGATACGGGAATTGATATTTATCATGAAGATTTAAATGAAAATTTCTTAGCGGGATATGATGAAGTTGATAACGATAATGACATTTCTCCACCTTCTTCATCAGAAGAACACGGAACACATGTTTCTGGAACAATTTTAGCAATAATGGATAATAATAAAGGCATTGTTGGAATTTCTCCTAATAGTAAATTACTTGGTTGTAGAGCTTTAACGAATAATGGAGGAACAAGTGATGATATTGCCAATTGTATAATGTGGTGTATAAATAATGGAGCAAGAGTTATAAATATGAGTCTTGGTTCTTCTTCACCAAGCTTAATTATTAAAGAAGCAATAGATAGTGCTTATAGTAAAAATGTTATAGTTGTCGCAGCTGCTGGAAATGATGGACATTATGGTATAGATTATCCTGCTGCTTATGATAATGTAATAGCTGTTGGAGCATTAGATAAGAATGGACAAAGAGCAAGTTTTAGTAATTATGGACCTGAACTTGACTTTGTAGCTCCTGGTGTTGATATTCTATCAACAGTTCCATATAATAATCAATATGCCAAACTTCAAGGAACATCTATGGCAACACCTCATATTACTGGAACAATTGCTTTAATCCTTTCAATAAATCCAAACTTAAATTTTAATGATATTTATAATATATTAAAATCTTCTGCTATTCAAATTGGACAGCTACCAAGAAATGATTATTATGGTTGGGGACTTGTTAATGTTTATAGAGCATTATTAAATACACCACAACCTACCTTTTCAAATTTTGATATTAAATCTCCTGAAATTAAAATTTTTGGTAAATTTGTTAAAATTAAATCAGAAAAGAAATTTGAAATTTATTCAATAAATGGCAATAAAATTATTTCTACTAATAATTTTGAAGGCTTTTTGAATAGTGGTATTTATTTTTTGAAATATGAAGGAAATTTAAAAAAGTTTTTGATTCCTTAATATGATTATTCATGAAGAAACTATTCAATTTAAGCATTTATGAATTTGATTTTATTTTAAGGGAAGTTTTGAATAAAACATATTCGGATTATTTAATAAATGGCATTAGTAATCAGGAATTTGAAAAGATAAAACCTTATATTGAAATTGCTAAATATAAGCCTGTTGAATATATTTTCAATAAAGCTTTTTTTAGAAATTTAGAACTATATGTAGATGAAAATGTACTTATTCCAAGAAATGAAACTGAACAACTTGTAGATATTGCCATTAAAATAATCAAAGAAAAAAATTATTTTAAAATTTTTGAAATTGGAATAGGAAGTGGAGCGATTAGTATTAGTTTGGCAAAAGAAATTGATAAAATCAAAATTTTTGCTAATGATATTTCATTTAATACCTTAAAAGTTGCTCAAAAAAATATAAAAAAATATCAAATTGAAAGTAAAATTTTTTTATTTTGTGGAGATACAATAAAATCAATAAAATCAAAATTTCACTTAATTATTTGGAACATTCCTTATATCCTTGAAGATGAATATATTTATTTAGATAAGAAAGTAAAAGCAGAACCAAAATTAGCATTGTTATACAAAGAAGAAGTTTTTAGTCAATTTCTAAATAACTTTAAAAATTTCTTATTTGAAAACGGAAGCTGCCTTTTAGAAATATCACCAAAATTATCAGAAAAATTAAAAAATTATGGATTTGAAATTTTAAATGATTTTTATGGTACTCAAAGATTTGCTTTATATACGAATTCTTGATTTAAAGAGTTTTAATAGTTGAGATTTTTAAAGCCAAAAATAAGGCTTAAATCTCCAATTTTCGCTTTGGGGCAAAGCCCCTAAATTAGGCTTGCTTTGTTCAATAATTATTGTTAAGTTGTTGATAATCAATTATTTATTGGAGGATTTTAAGGGGGGAAAGCTTTTAAGGCGAAGCCTTATTTTCAGGGTGGGTGTGAAAAATATAATAAAATAAGGACTTCCAGAATTTTGGGGCACAACATTTAGACTTAACTTTGACTTATAAAAATTTTATTAGAATTATTTATTTAAGGGGGGCTTTGCCCCCCATAGCAAAATTACTAGACACAGCATTTAGACTTAAAAGTTAGGTTTTACAATATAAACCTTTCCTAAATATGGAGCATTTAAAGAATCAATAACATTTTCAGCTTTTATATGACTTACAATATAATTACAATTTACATTCAAATTTAAAAGATTAAACTGATTGTCTCTTGAATAAAATTTATAAAATCCAATAGGTTTTTTAAGATAAAAGTAAAGTTCAGATGCTAATTGATAATTCGTAGCACATAAATTCTCGTTTTTTACAATTTTTTTAACTTCTTTAGAAAATAATTCCCAATTTCTAAATTGACTTGTAGGGTCATTTTGAAAATTAAAAATTGGAAATAAAATGTGAATTTTTAAGATAAAAATTAAAATTGAATTTATAATTGAAACAACTATGAAAATTCTTCTTAAAAAATTTTTTTCAATTAAATAATGATATGAAAGATAAATTAAAGGGAAGATAATTGGACATGTCCAATTCGCCTCTATTTTATTTCTAAAACTCATAATCAAGAAAAATAACAATATGCCTATTAAATTAAATTTTAAGACATTTTCAAAAGCATCTCTTGGCTTATAAAGAAATGATGAAATAATTGTTATAAATCCCACAAGAGGACCATAAACAAGAAACTGACCTAAAACATAATCAAAAACATTGTTAATTTCAAAGCCTAAACCTTCCCTTTTAAATAATTGATATTTTATCGTTATAAAATCATTTTCAAATTGCCAAATTATATGAGGCAGATAAAACATTAAACTTAAAGCAAAAATAAAATAAAATGATTTTCTCTTAAAAATAATTTCTCTAATTGCAAAAATTGTAAAAAAAATTATTAAAATTGAATGATACTTTGAATAAAGCATTAGTGCTATTGAAATTGAAACAAAAAAAGCATCTTTAAAACTATCTTTCATTAAATAATTTCTTAAAAAATAAAAAAATAAACTTTCTGAAAAAACTAACAATCCATCTGGAACTGCAATAAATCCACCTGCATTTAACAATAAATTTGATAAAATTAATAATGAAAATAAAATTTCATCTTTTTGCTTTAACATTTTATAAAGAATTATTATGGAAGTTGCGCTTAAAATAATTGTTAAAAGTCTAACACCAAGTTCATTTTTAAAAATTAAATAACCAATTTTAATTGAAAGTGCAATTAATGGAGGATGATCAAAATACCCAAAACTTAAATAATTTGACCAAACCCAATAGTATGCTTCATCAGGTGCCAAGTCTAAAAAATAACTTAAAATGACATTTGAAATAACCCAAAATAAAATTAAACTACTGAATAACACGTGAAAGATAATCTATTATAGGCTTTATATTAGCAATAGGTGAAAAATTCCTATTATAATTTTTTTCAACAATCATACTTACAAAAGCAAATTTTGGATTATCAACGGGAAAAAATCCAACAAACCATTTTATATAACCATTATGAAGTCTATCATATAATGAACCTGTTTTTCCACCAACATCATAACCTTTTAAAAATTTCTTAGCAGTTCCATTATTTACTGTTTCTCTAAATAATTCTTTTAATTTATAAAATGTTTCTTCTTCAAAAACTCTTCCTTCAATTTTCGGTCTATAATAATAAAAATTACTAATTGAATCAATTAGAGTAATTGATTTTACAAGTCCTTTATTTGAAATAGTATTGACTAATTTTAAGGCATCTATTGGTCTTATTTTAGCATTTACAAATCCTGCACCCATAAGTGCTAATGAAAAGTCATTTTGTGGAAATAATACATCAAAAAACAATTTTTTACCATAAATATATAAATTATAACTTCCAACAAGAATAGCTAATCTTCCAAATGCAGGATTATTAGATAAACCAAAAGCTAACTTGAAAGATTGCTTTCTTTCAGTATAATTACTTAACCAAATATATGGCTTTTCACTATAAATTCTCCCTGAATAATAAATTTCATCATCAGGATTTAAGTTTAGAATTTCAATACTTGCTATTGCTGTTGCTATTTTGAAAATTGATGCAGAAGGAAATTTTTCATTTAAACAAACATTATAATTAAATTTATAGCCTTCATAACAACTCATAGCTATTATTCTTCCTTTTTCAATATCTGATACTAAAATTGCTGAAAATTTATAAAATTTTGAATTTTTAATTAAAATGCTATCTGCTATTTTTTGAACTTCGTTATCTATCGTTAAATAAACATTTTTCAAATTAAAAATTAAAATAGGAAATAAAAGCACTTATAAGCTTTGTAATGACCTTATAAAGCTCTCATTCCTCCTCCAATGTTCTTTAACCTTTACCCATAGTTCAAGATAAACAGGTTTTCCAATTAACTTTTCAATTTCTTTTCTTGAAATTGTTCCAAGTTCTTTAATTCTTTTTCCATTTTCTCCAATAATTATGCCTTTTTGTGAATCTCTTTCAACATAAATAACTGCTCTAATATAAACCTTATCTCTTTTTTGCTCAGGATGTTCTTCTGGATCCACATATTCTTCAACTTTTACAGCAGTCGCATATGGTATTTCATCTTTATATAATAAATAAATTTTTTCTCTTATAATCTCTGCGACTAAAACTCTTAAAGGTTTATCAGTTATAACATCATCTTCATAATAGGGTTTTTCTAAATCAGGCAAAAATTTCCTTATACTTTCAATTAAAATATCAATTCCATCCCTATAAATTACACTTATTGGTATCACTTCTTTAAAGTCATGTAATTTTGAGTAGTTCTCAATTATTGGAAGAAGTTCCCTCTTGTCCTTTACCAAATCAATTTTATTTATAGCAAGAATTATTGGTTTATTTTTATTTTTTAAAATTTCTATAATTCTTAAATCTTCCTCATCAGGTAATTTTGGTTCTACCAATAAAACAATTACATCAGCATCTTCAATTGCTTTTTCTATTTCAGATAGTGAAAATTCGTCAAGTTTATCTTTAACTTTTTTCATAATTCCTGGTGTATCTATAAATATAAATTGTGCATCTTCATAGTTTAAAATTCCAAGTAAATTAAACCTTGTAGTTTGTGGTTTTGGACTAACAGAAGATATTTTTTCTTGTACTAAAACATTTAAAAGACTTGATTTTCCCACATTAGGCTTTCCCACAATTGCTATATATCCACCCTTCATAAAACTTTAAAATTTTAAAGGCTGATTTAAAATACTCCAATCACTTTGGGAGGATTATAGGTGTCAATAGCCCCCAAGACAAAAAATAAGTGCTTTGTCTAGTAATTATTTATAAAAGCTTTTCAGCTATTTATAAGCCAAAGGCCTATTTATAGCGTAAAATAAAATTCTTTGTCTTATCGGGGGTTCTTAAAGGGGGCGAAAGTCCCCTCCCCAAAACAGGGACAGCACAAGACTTGTGCTTTGTTCAGTAATTATTGTTAAGTCCCTGATCATCAACAACTTATAAAAGCTTTGAGGAAATTATAGATTTTTCGGGGGGATTATGGGGGGCTCCGCTAAAAGCCAAAGGCTTATTTTCAGGGTGGGTGGGCAAAATATAAAAAAATAAATAGTTTTAGAATTACTAAAAACAGCAAAAAATTTCTGCTTTAAAATTTTAAAGCTTGGAATTATCTCATTATATTAGAAAAGTTTTAATTGATAAACTTAAACCAATTGAAAATTTAGAGCTTGTAATTGTTTCAAATCTATCTGAAAATGTTCTTGTAATTGTTCCAACTGAAAATGATAAAAATATAATTTCAGGAGAAAAAATTAGCTATTTAGTTTATAGAATTTGGAAGTTCTTAAAAGATAGTAATTGGGGAAATATGGAAGAAATTTACATAAAGGGTGAAAGTAAAGGTATTATTGCAGTTCCTTTTCATAATAATGAGTTTTTTATTGGAGTTATATTTAAATATCCTATAAATCTTTCAGTTATTATCTCTGCTATTAAGGAAACATTAAAAGAATTAAATATAATTTTGGTTGGATGAAAGTAGGGATTATCATGGGAAGCCTATCAGATTTTGAATATATGAAAGAAGCAATTGAAGTTCTAAAAGAATTTGGGATTGATTATGAGGTTGAAATTGTTTCAGCTCACAGAACTCCTGATAGAATGTACGAGTACGCTAAAACTGCAAGAGAAAGAGGAATTGAAGTAATAATAGCAGGTGCAGGTGGTTCTGCTCACCTTCCTGGTATGACAGCAAGTCTAACTGACCTACCTGTAATTGGTGTTCCAATTCCTACAAAATATTTAAATGGCTTAGATTCACTATATTCAATTGTCCAAATGCCAAAAGGAATTCCCGTTGCCACTGTTGCAATTGGGAATAGCTATAATGCAGGAATTCTAGCGGTTAGAATTCTTTCAATAAAATATAAAGAACTTGAAGAAAAATTGAAAAATTATTCACAAAAATTAAAAGAGCAAGTAGAGGAAATGAATAAAAATGTTCCTAATCTATGAAACTTTTAGATATTTATTTTCAAGAAAGAGTTTAACATTTTTTGTTATAGCTTCTACATTTCTTCTATTTTCAATTCTTGGGATTACAATTTTATTTACTTACCAATCGTTTCAATATCTTAATAAAATTAGAAAAGAGATTAAAATTCAAGCTTACTTGAAACAAAACATTAATAGTATTGATAGTTTGAAAATTTTAACAATTTTAAATTCAATTAGTGGAATTGATTCAATATATTATAAATCAAATAAACAGGCTTATGAGGAACTACTAAATAATTACAAGGAATATAAAGATATTTTCGCAAGCATTGATGTTAATGAACTTCCAAATTCTTACATTATTAAGCCGAAATTTTATTGGACAAAAGGCTTATTATTAGAAGAAATTTCAAAAAAAATTAAAATGATTGATGGAATTGAGGATGTTTATTATGGAAAAGAGTGGATTCTTTCACTTGAAAAAATTTCAAACGCTTTTATTTTAATTAGCATTTTTGTAATTATTATTATATTCTTAACATTTATTTTCATTAGCTCCTATGCTATAAAAATTGCGATAAATGATCATAAACTTGCAATTGAAATTTTAAAACTTTCAGGAATTAGTTATTTTAAAATATATTTTCCATTTAGATTAATGGGAATTTTTTATGGCTTAATTCCCTCAATTCTAACATTTATTTTCTTAAATGCTTTCATATTTATTTTAAAATTATTTAATTTCAAAGTTTTCCCATTTCCTAATGCTTTTCTTTTTTTAATAGTTGTATTTGGTATTTTAATCGGATTTTTATCATCTGAAAATGCTTTAAGAGAGAATTCTTAAAATTTTTGATATTGTTTGTTTTAATTCATTTCTATTTACAACTAAATCTAATTGTCCTTTTTGAAGTAAAAATTCACTTCTTTGAAATCCTTCAGGTAGTTTTTGTTTTATTGTTTGTTCAATAACCCTTGGACCTGCAAAACCAATTAGTGCTCCTGGTTCAGCTATTAATATATCTCCAAGTGCAGCAAATGATGCCATTACTCCTCCCATAGTAGGATCAGTTAAGATATTTATATATAAAATTGAATGCTTTTTCAATTCAAGAACAGCAAGTGTTGTCTTAGCCATCTGCATTAATGAAACAATACCTTCGTGCATTCTTGCTCCCCCTCCTGACGAAGTAAGAGCAATATAAGGAATTTTTTTCTCTATTGACTTTAAAGCCCCAAAGAAAAATTTTTCTCCAAGGACAGCACCCATTGAACCTGCTAAAAATCTAAAATCAGTTATGAAAAAAACCACATCAAAATTGTCTATTTTTGCGTATCCAACTCTTGCAGATTCATTTAATTTTGTTTTTTCTTTAAGCTCCTTTATTTTTTCTTTATAACCAGGAAAATTCAAAAAATCAATTGTTTCTAAATTTGTAAGATACTCTTCAATAAAAGTTCCACCATCTAATAAATAATTCATATATTGTTCAGATGTTATACGAAAATGATAATTACAATTTGAACAAATCCAAAAATTCCTTTCCAAGTGCTTTTTATATAAAATTTCAGAACAATTTTCACACTTAATCCATAGATTATCAGGAGTTTCTCTTTTTTCAGTAACTTGAGGAATTTTTTTATCTTTTTTACCAAATAACATAGTTTAAAAGTTTAAAGTAGATACTTTAAATAATGCCCAAAATTCTTTTAAGAGCAATTATTTCTTCTTCGGTCATTTTTCTGTATTTTCCTGGTTTTAAATCCACTGGTAGAACAATAGGTTCAGTTTCAATTCGTTTCAATTTTTTAATTGTAGGAATAATTTTCTTTAATTGATTAACTTTCATTTTGATAGTTGTTATAACTGCTTTATTTCTTGAAATTTGAGAAATTTTTATATTTTGAACATTAAAGTTTTCGCTAATTGGGACGGAAAGTTCAACTAAATACTTATTTTTTATAAATACTTTATGATAAGCTCTATGAACTTGACCATCATTTGTTAAAATAATTAATCCTTCATCACTTTTTGGAAGATTTTCAAGTGGAATTAAATACTTTATTTCCTTTGGAAAATAAGTGCTATTTGGGGGTTTGTAATAAATAATGTAATCTATTGGCATATTCATTTTTATTTCAAATCCTTTGAATGTTATTTTATCTCTTTCACTAACATCAAACCAAGGCTCCTTTATTATTTTACCATTAACTTTAATTAATCCATATTTTATTGCTCTAATAGCACTTCTTCTTGAAAAATAGCCTGTTCTTTGTAAAAATTTAAAAAGCATCATTTTATTGTTGCAATTATGTTGCCTTCACAGCAAATCCCATTTTCAGTCCAAGCTTTTGCCAACATTTTAATAAATTTGCTACCACTTCTTAAAATTTTTATCTCTAAATATAATCTATCACCAGGAAAAACTGGTTTCTTAAATTTTATATCCTCAATACCAACGAAAAGAGGAATTTTTCCATTTATTGGATTAAATTTAGAATATAAAATTGCTCCTGTTTGTGCTAATGCTTCAACAATCAAAACACCAGGCATAATTGGATAATTAGGAAAATGCCCATTAAAAAAGCTTTCATTTATTGATACATTCTTATACGCAACAATTCTGTTTTTTTCAAGATGGATAACTCTATCAACAAATAAAAAGGGATGTCTATGAGGTATTAATTTTTTAATTTCCTCAACTTCCAAAATTGGACCTCCTATGCCTTCTTCAATAAGTTTCTTAACAAATTCAATATGAAGTGTATGACTACCTTTTATACAAAAAATTTCTCCTATAAAAGGTCTATTAAGAAACATTAAATCTCCAATTAAATCTAATATCTTATGTCTAACAGGTTCATCTAAAAATTTTGGCTTGTTTAAATATCCATTTTTTGAAATAATTAATGTATTTTCAAGATTACCACCTCTTCCAAAATTATTCTCTATTAAATTATCTATCTCTTCCTCAAAGGCATATGTTCTTGCTTTTGATATTTCTTCATAATAGCTAACTTCATTAACCTCAATTCTAAAAAATTGTGATTTTAAAAATTCGTGTTCATAAATAATTGCATAGTTTATAATAAATTTTTCAGATGGTTTAGCATATATATAACTATCTCCAATTTTAATTTCAATAGGCTCTAATAATTTAAATGGTTCTATTTCTTTATCAAGCTCTAAGAAACCTACTTTTTTAATTTCTTCAAAAAATGTCTCACTTGAACCATCTAATATAGGAATTTCATTACCTTCCAAAATAATTTTAATATCGTATATTCCAAGAGCATTTAAGGCAGAAAGAAGATGTTCAACTGTTTGAATTTCAATATTTTCTTTTTTTAAAACTATTCTTCTTTTTGTTTGTGAAATATACTCATAATTTAAGGGAATCTCAATACCATCTTTTATAAATAAAATTCCATCATCATAAGGTTCTAAAATTACTTTTGAAAACTTTCCTGTGTGAATACCAATACCTTCAAAGGATAATTTTTGTTTTATTGTTTTTGCTTTTAAATTCATAAGTTTTAAATTTTAAAGCTTGAAGTAAATTGCCTTGTCCAATAATTCTAAAATTATTTATTTTACTATATTTTCCCACCCACCCT
>CBFGJN010000010.1:0-43683 GCA_965649115.1 Caldifarciminota bacterium
TAAATTGAAAGCTTCATAATCACTCTCTATTCCACCAATCCATATATTTGATTTTATTGGTATTATTTTAACTTCATATTCTTTTAATTCATTTATAGGTTCAACTTTAATAATTGAAGTTATTGGAAAGCCATGAAAATAGTAAGCTTTTTGAGTATTAAAACTGAAATTACTTTTAAAAATTTGTGGTCGTAAAAAAATTATTCCAATTAACGAAAAAATAAAAAATTTTAAAAAAAATTTTTAAATTTCATGGAATTAGAACTTTATGTGAAATTTTTCCAGATTTTATTATATAAATTCCACTTTTGATTTTATAAGCTTCGTTTTCTCTTAAATGATAAATTTTTCTACCATTTATACTATAAATTGTTCCATCTCTTTTATCTCTCCAAATGATTGTATTCTTTTTAATTTCAAATTTTAAAACTTCTTTATATTTTTCATTATAACTGGTTGTTTTATATTTTATTCTACATTCAGAACGATAATTTAAATTATTTGAGTTTATAATATAATTCTTTAATGCATGAAAAACATTTAAATTGGTAGTTTCAACAGATATTATGTTCGGTGTTAGTAAGCTTGAAACATATAAAGTATATATGCTTCCTGCAACTGCTGTGTCTAGTAATTCTAAAAATATAATTATTTCTATATTTTACCCACCCACCCTAAATTCAAGGCTTCGCCTTTAAAATACCCATATTTCGGCTATGGGGGGCTCCGCCCCCCTTAAAACCCCCACCAAAATTAATAATTTTCTTAAAATTTTTATAAGTTATTGATAATCAAAGACTTAACAATAATTACTAGACAAAGCATCCTGCAACTTTATATATTTGTGATGTATCAATGGAAATATCCGAAACTTCCATTGGAACATTTGGAGTAAATTGATATGTAAATCCTGATACTTGAACAATAGGAATAGAACCTCTTATAAGTTGAGCAAATCCAATAACATTATATATATCAGCACCTTTTATAGTAATTTTGTAAATTCTTGAATTATAAGCATTTTGATTATCAAATCCATAAGGCATTACTTGGAATATATCATCTGATGTAATTTTTCCTTTATATAATGGATAGACAAGAACATCTGTTTCAATTACTGCTAAATCGGAATTTGTTTGAAATCGCATAGCATCCGCTACTAAATTACCAGTAGGAATATCTATACATCCAATAGAATCAGGTGAATTTGATATAGTCTTATCTATTGATTTTATTGAGTCATCATATATGTTTCCAAACTTTGAATAGATTTGAGTTTTTATATTGTTCAATGTATCAATCATATATTGACTTATATTTGAGCTATTTAAAACATCAATTAGTTTATAATCAATAGGTTTATTATTATTTAAATTCCATAGAATTTTCCCAACAACTTTAAAGTGCTCATATGCTTGAACAACATATGTCGTATCATTATTTGAATTTCTAAACTTCCAAATTGTATCTATTCTTGTGTGTGAATGACCACCAATTATTAAATGATAATTCGTGCTTTTAGCTAAGGTTGTATCTAAGTAAGCTCCAAGGTGAGAAAGAATAATTTTTAAATGACAATTTAAGTTATTGAAAGTATCTTGATATATTTGTGCTGTTTGAATAGGATCCTTAAATTTTATTGGTTTTTGATATGGATTAATATCATTAAATTCCGTAGTTGTTAAACCAAGAACGCAAATTTTTTTTGAATTTATATTAAATATATCATAAGGCTTTATTCTTGTTTTTAGGATATGACTTGTAGTATCAATATTAGCAGATAGTAAATAAACATTTTCACTTAATAAAGCATTATATAAACTATCAGGTCCTGCGTCAAATTCATGATTTCCAAGAGTAATAGCATTTACTCCAAGCAATTTTAAAATTTTTAAATCAATTCTTCCAACACTTGCATTAAATGGAAAGTCTCCACTTGAATAATCACCTGCATGAAAGAATAAATGTTTTGGATATAAATTTTTTAAGCTGTCAGTAATGTAAGCAAGTCTTATAACAGATGGATAAAATCTCTTATTATCATTTGTCCAAGGTCCAAAAGGAAAAATTCTTGAATGACTATCATTTAAATGTAAAATTAATAGTGTATCTATCATTTTATCCCCCTTGCTTCAAGTTGTTGTATTCTTGCTTGACTTATACTTTGAATTTGTGGATTTTGAGATTCTATTGCTTTCTTATAATAATTATAAGCATCTTTTAATTTATTCATTCCAAGTAAAGCTTCTGCCTTTATAAATGCTATTTCTGGTGTTTCCTTTGAAATTTTTGAAGCATTTATATAAGCATTTTGATAATCTTTTATTTTCAAATAACTTTGTGCTTTAAGAAGGAGTGCTTGATCAGAATTATCATTAGCAAGTAAATTTATAACCTCATTATATGAGCCTCTTTTGTATAAATCATATATTTTCTGATATTCCTTTTCTTTCAATAATGCTTGACTCTTTATATTTAAAGAAAATAATTCGGGTTTATCAGACAATAACATTTTTGAAACTGATAAAGCCTTATCATAAAATTGACTATTTGGATAGTTTGCTAAAAGTTCGTCCCAATATTCAAGAGCTTCTCCTGGATAATTTAAGTAATAAGCGCTAACACCTGCCATGTATAAAATAATATCTTTATCTGATTTATAACCCTTACTTATATACTGCTTTGCATATTTTAAAGTTCTATTGTAGTCCTTTTTCTTGTAGCTTAAATCAATTATTGATAAAAGGACAATTGAATCATTCGGATTGTTAAGTAAGTACTTTTCAAGATTATTTATAGCACTTAAAGTGTCACCAGATTTTAATGAAGCAATAGCAGATATTCTATTATATAAAGGATGGTTTGAGGGTAAGTAATTTACATACTCGGGATATTGGTTTAAAATAGCTATTAATTTTTGTTCTGCCTCCTTTGAAAATTTTTGTGAATTCAATAATTTTGAATAATAATTTGCTGAATTTGAAAAATCAGAAATTCCCAGATAGGCGTTTGCCAAGAAGTAATAAGCAAGTTCTTGATTATCCCTATCTAAATTATTTAAATTTACTTTCTTTAAAACATTTATAGCATTTTGATAATCTTTTTCATCAAGATAAATTGCAGAAAGTGGTATAGCAACTTTTTGAGCTAAGGTATCATTTGGATAAAATTCTATAAACTTTTCAAGAAGGGGTTTTGCAGTAAAGTAATCTTTACTTTGATAGGCTTTTATTCCTGGATTATATAATATAAAAATTGCAGCAGTTCTACTTTTTCTTAGTAAATTTTCATTTGTTATAAGCCTGCTTCTATATTGTTCAGCTATTTGAGCAATTCTTGCTTCTGCTTGCTTTGATATTTCAGAATTAGGGGCATTATCTATAACTTTTGTAAGAGCTTCAATAGCATCATCAACTTTGTTTGAATTCATATAAATATCATATAAAATTAATGATGCTTGACCAATAACTTCTTCATCTTTTGCTTTTTCAATAACTTTATTTAGATATTCAATTGCTTTTTCCTGTTCTCCTGATTGAAGGTAGGCTTTCGCAAGAACCAAAAGACTTTTCTGTCCCCATATTGTATTTGGATAATTATTGAAAACTTCATTAAACTTTTGTTCAGCCTTTGCTCTATCACCACTTTCCCAATATATTGCTCCTTCTAAAAAGTTAAGTTCAGCTAATCCTTCTTTGTTTGTAATATATAAACTTTTAGCAAGTTCTACATTTTGAATTGCTCTATCAAATTTTTTATAAAAGAACCAAACAAAAGCAAGACCAATTTTTATTTCTAATTGTTGTTCTGGTGTTTTTGCTAAAACAGAAGCTCTCTCAAAGAAATCACTTGCTTCAAGAAATCTATTTATTCCTATATAGCTCCAAGCAATTCCAGAAAGAACTCTGAATTTTTGTTCATCAGTATAAGCTCTTTGAAGTTCCTTCTCGTATAAATTGGAGGCTTCTGAAAATCTTCCTTGATAATAGAGTCTATCTATTTGAGAATATGGGTTGTTAGGATTTAAATAATTTTCTTTAAAGGGTCTTAAAGGTTCTCTATTCGTGATAATTTGACCTATTAAAAATAGAGAAATCATAGTTTCAAAATTTTAAAGGATTAAAATTGGTGTATCTTGCTGTGTCTAGTAATTCTAAAATTATTTATTTTACTATATTTTCCCCACCCACCCTAAATTTAAGCCTACGGCTTTAAAATGCCCATTTTTCGGCTGTGGGGGGCTTCGCCCCCCATAAAAACATTGGACAAAGCAATAGTGTGTGCTTACTGTGTCCAATAATTCTGGAAGTATAATTATTCCCATATTTTTCATATCCACCCTAAAAATAAGCCTTCGGCTTTAAAAACCCTATATTTCGGTAGGGGGCTGTCGCCCCCTTTCAATAACCCCCATATAAGATCAAATTATATATTTCCCCGCCCACCCTATATTCAAGGCTTCACCTTTTCTTTATGTCAATTATTTATTGGAAAAAGCAAAGACAACTTTAAACTTTTAAAACCATGTTAAATTATCTCTTAATTAGTTTTTACTTTTCAAGAAGCGTTTCAGCTGTTGGTGGAACTCAAAGCATATTTACAAATCCTGCAGGTTTATCAAACTATTACTCATCTTTCATTTTTTCTTATAATCTAAAAGACTCAACATATTTCTATGGATTGAATTTAAATGGAATAGGAATTTTTAAAGATAAAATTAGTTCAGTTTTTGCTTTTTCAACTTCATTTAAAGGATTATCCATAGGTTTTGATTACAATGATATTCTGAAAAATTTAAATTTTGGACTACTTTATAGACCTTTAAATTTTCTATCTTTTGGATATTACAAAAACATTTATTCACTTACCATTAGACCAATAAATAAAAGCATTATTGAATTATCAATTGATGCTTATTATAAAGATACATTTAGTTTAAAGAATGCTTCAATCGGAATAAATTTAAAGAATTTTCTAACTTTTGCTAATTATGAATTTGATAGGAAGAATTATTCCTTTGGAATAAGCTTTACACTTGAAAATATATTACTTTCTGCTAAAAATGATAGTAATATCTTATTTGAATTAACATTTGAAAAATTACCAAGTTATTTCAAAACAAAACATTATATGAAAATTGATGTAAAAGATTATAAGGAAGATAAAGTTCCATATATAACAAAAAACTTTTATGAATTTATTTCGGATTTAAATGAGAAAGTAAAAGACGCTTCAATAAAAGGTTTTATATTGAATTTATCTAACTTAAATTTAAATTTAGCACAAATTGAGGAATTAAGAGAATTGATAAAGAAATCAAATAAAGAATTCATTTGTTATGCTGACAACTACGATTATAAAAGTTATTATTTGGCAACTTCATGTAATAAAATTCTTATAAATAGAAATGGAATAATAACATTTTCTGGATTTTATATGAAAAGGACTTATTACAAAGAACTTTTTGATAGTCTTGGAATTATTCCACAATTTGAACATTATGAAGAATACAAAAGTGCTATTGAGCCTTATGTTAGAAATAATGCAAGTGAATATGATAGGGAACAAAGAGAAAGAATTTTAAAATTAACTTATGAGAAAATTAAAAAGGATATTTTAAGTTCAAGAAATATAGAAAATTTAGATAGCTTATTCAATTATGGAATTTTTATAAACTCAGACTTAGCTAAAAAACTAAAATTAGTAGATGATATTGTTTATGAAAATGAATTCTTAAAAAATTATAAAATTTCAAAAGAAAAAAATTATATATCTTATGAATGGGAAAATCAATTTAGACCAAAAATAGCCCTCGTATTTTTAGAAGGACCAATAATTGATCAGGATATTTATAATGTTTTTGATAAAAGCACAACAATTGGGCTAAATGTAATTAAGCTTTTTGAAAAAATAAGAAATGATAAATCAATAAAAGCGGTTGTTATAAGAGTAAATAGTCCAGGTGGCTCTGCATTTACAAGTGATTTGATTGCAAATGAAATTAAAAAATTAAGTAAAGATAAGCTTGTTATTGTTTCTATGGGAAGGGTTGCTGCAAGTGGAGGATATTATATAAGTGCTTATGCTGATAAAATTTTTGCTGACAATTTAACAATAACAGGTTCTATTGGTATTCTTGGAGGAATTTTAGCATTAGAACCATTTTATAAAAAGAAATTTCATTTAAATTTTGATGTTTTTAAAATTTTTGAACATTCCGATGTTTTTAGTGGAAGACCTCTTGATAGTTTAGAATTAAAATTCTTAAAGGAAGAATTAAAATATGGTTATGATAGATTTTTAAGTGTTGTTTCAGAAGGTAGAAAAATTAGTATTGATTCATTAAAGAAGATAGCGAAAGGTAGAGTTTGGATAGGAATTGATGCAAAGGAAATTGGAATTATTGATACAATTGGAGGTTTATTATCAGCTATAAACTATGCTAAAAGTAGATTTAAAA
Source organism: Caldifarciminota bacterium (assembly GCA_965649115.1). GTDB lineage: Bacteria > Hydrothermota > Hydrothermia > LBFQ01 > DSFT01 > DSFT01. Next base: position 6,461 of record CBFGJN010000010.1, read on the forward strand.
ATGCTGAAATTGTTATTTATACAAGGAAATTTAATTTTGATTATAATCCTTTTCCATTTTCAATAATTTTTAGAATGCTAAAAGATAAAATTTTATATTACGATGATTGGTTAATTACTGCCCCCTAGAAAAAGTAAATATAATATGTTTAGTATAATATCAGAGGGACAATATGTTCTTCCACTTTCATATCTACATTTAAATAAACCATCTCCTCCAAATCCCAAACCAAAATTAAAAACAGGAATAAGTTTTTTATTAGCTTCAAAATAAACAGGTAAAAATCCAACTTCAAAATTAAATCTTAAATCAGGTGTTTTAGACCTTCTTTCAAAATAAATGTTTATATTACTTCCAAGACCAATAAAATGATAAAATCCACTTCCTATATTCCCCAAGGGTTTAGGATCTAAGAAATCTTGAAAGTAAGGATGATAATATAACTGATAAAATATAAAAGGTTCAAAATATCTGTCTATTTGCCACGAATAAATAGCATCAACTCTCGCTCCTACTGATTTACTAAAAAATGGGTCGTAAAATAAATAAGGAGCCAATAAAAGTTCATTTTCAACCCCTTTAATTTTCTCTTTATATAAGTCAAACCTTAAAAATGGACCCATTCCTGCACCAAATATAGCAAATCCAACATCAACACCATTATAAATACCATAAGCAAGCGCAAAGCCAAGATTTGAATATAAAGCATAACCCATTTTTTCAATATCTTGTCTATCATATGGATTAGCTGTAAATTGAATAGAAGCACCAACAGACACATCTAAATTGCCTTCTCCAAGCGTTTTTGGTCTTTGATAAATTCCAAAAAAACATCCATTTGAAAAAATTAAAATGATAAAGATCCTTTTCATCTTATCTTTTCAAAAGGGTTTTTACAATCATTACAATAATATATCATTCTACACTTGGTAGGTCCAAATTCACTTTGTAAAATAACATTTTTTGAATTACAATAGGGGCAAGCTTCTTCATCAGGAGGACATATTCCAGCATCTTTTAAAGCTTTCCTTCCTTTTGGTGTAATATCGGAACTTTTCCAAGGAGGACTATATATCCATCTTACTTCATAATTTTTTATTCCCATTTCTTTTAAATCATTCTCTATACTTAATTTTATTAATTCAAGAGCGGGACAAGAAGAATAAGTTTTCCTTATCTCAATAATAATCTTTTCATTATCAGTTTTTATATCATAAATTAATCCAAGGTCTAAAATTGTAATAGTTGGAATTTCTGGATCTCTTATCTTTGAAATTTTATCTAATATAATAGACTTTAAATCACCACTTTGCATTTGGCTCTATCCTATAAACTTCTGTAAATGTGCTATAAAACTTTATAAATTCCTCGCTTTTGTTTCCATTTCTTGAAGATTTTAGATTTTTGACATAATTTAAAATTTCTTCTTTACTTGGAAAATTGTAAAAATTAAATTGATTTTTTATGCTTTCGTAAAATTTTTCAAAATGTTCTTCATAACTTATAGGAAATAACGAAGAATTATAAATACTCAAAATATTTTCATCTGCTTCAAAAAGACTAAACAAATCAAAAATAAATTTATTTAATGTTTCTGTTAAAATTTCAATTCCTTTTTCTTTTTTTGAAATTCTATCAATAAAAACTCTAAAATGTTTTAGGTGATAATTTTCTTCAAGAATAATTTTTTCAGCTCTTGATTTTAATTCATAATTGCTTGAATTTAAAAGTGCTGAAATCCTAATATAATCAAACTCATCGTAAAACAAATGTCTAATCAATGTAAAAATATAATCATAATTTTCAAGCTCTAATATGTAAGCGTTTCTAAATAAATTTGGCTCTCTTCTATATACGAAATCATCAGGATTTCCAATAATTTCATAAAACATTGATGCATGTGCAATTTCATCTTGTGCTATTGAAGATAAAGCCAAATCTTCTTCTAGAAATGGTCCTAAACCAGTCCATTCACAATCTCTATAACCTAAAACTAAATCATCATCTGCTAAATAAAATATAAGATCATTCACTTTTAAAATTTTAAAGGATAGAAAAATTTAGTTTTTTCGGCAAGGGGGTTAACGCCCTTATAAAACCCCTATAATTCTAAAACTATTTAATTAAAATTTCATAGCGACACTTAAACAAACAATATCATTGTACCCTAATTCATTCAAAACTTTAATAGCACTTATCATTGTTGCTCCCGTTGTGATAACATCATCAATCAAAATAATTTGGTAATTTTTATATTCAGGAATATCAATACCTATAAATTTATCCTTTGAGTTTTCCCATCTGTCCTTAACCTTCGTTTGACTGATTTTATAACTTGTAGAAAACAATAGTTTTTTATATTCTAAATTTGTTAATTTTGATAATTCATTTGCAAGAAAATGCGTGTGGTCAAATCCCCTTTCTCTTATTCTTGCTTTACTTGTAGGAATTGGAACAATTATTGCTTTCTCCTTAAATAGATTATTTTTTTGAATTTTATGTGCCATCAATTGAGCAAAAAATTTTCCAACTTTCTGAAAACCATTATATTTGAAACTTTCTATAAGTTTCTTTGTTCTGTCAGAATAGACAAAAACAGATATAGCTTTTGTAATTCCAAGACTTTTTGTTCTATCAAAATCATTAAAATCTTTACTTAATTCAAAAAAGCATTTATTACAACACAAACCATCAGAAACCTCTTTCTCACAAATTAAACACATCGGTGTTATCATTATATCCAAAATCATTTTTATAAAATTCATATTTAAAATTATTTTTTAAATTCTTAACAAATTCCAAACGGCTATGTCCAATAATTCTAAAAGTCCTTATTTTTTCTATATTTTCCCACCCGCCCTATGATTGAGCCTTCGGCTCTACTTACCCATTTTTCGGCTTTTGTGGGGCTGTCCCCCCAATCACCTCCTCATTAAATCAATAACTTTATTGAAAATTTTATAAGTCATTAAAATATATAATTTGGGGGCAGAATGAGTTTTAAAAAATTTTTTTGAAAAATTCATAAGCATTTCTATAAAAGAAGTTTTCTATTAATTCGTTTGAAAGATATTTTTTCAATAATTTATATAAATTTTTTAAGTGTTTGGGCTCACTTAAATTTTTAATTTGATTTTCTTTTGAAACACCAAAAAAATCACTGCCTATACAAATTGTTTTTGGAAATTTTTCAATTAATTTACTTATATATTTAGCAATGTCTTTTAATTTCAAATTTGAAAGGAAAATATCACCAAAAGCTATTCCAACAATCCCATTAACTTTTGAAATTTCATAAATCATATCCTCATTTAAATTTCGCTTTATATTTTTTAGTTCTCTTAAACCCGTATGTGAAACAAAAACATTGCTTTTAAACTCACCTATAACATCAAAAAATGTTTTATCGCTACAATGAGCCAAATCAATAGCAATATTTAATTTTATTGCTTCATTTATTACATCATATCCTAAATCTGTTAATCCATAATCATTCTTACTATTCCAATGTGAGCATATTAAATTATCCTTATTCCAAACAAGTCCTAAACTTCTTATACCAAGTCTATGAATTGTTCTAATTTCATATATTGTTCTAACAAAATAGAGTCCTTCAATTGCTAAAATTATGTTTCCACTCTTAAAATCATTTTTATTTTTAATAATTTTAAGGTGAAAGTTTCTCTCAATTTCATAAGCAATTTCAATACCCCTTAATGTATAAACTAATGGTTCTTCAACATCGTAAAATTCATAAAATCTTCTAAATGGAAATATAGCAAATAGAAACTTTTCTATACCTATTTTTTTATAATTTTTTAGAATTTTGGAATTTTGGGGATTCTCAATAATGTAATACAAAACATCTTGATGTAAATCAAAAACTTTCATGCTTGTAAAAACTTAGAATATAATTCTAAAATTTGACTTTTATTAAAAAGATATGTTTTTTTACAATATCTACAAACAACCTCAATAGAAAAATTTTTATTTAGTTCATTCATAACCTCTTCTTTTGGAATACTAAGAATAGCATTTTTAACACTATCAATACTACACCAACATTCATACTTTATTTCAGTTTCATCAATCAATTGCCAACTTCTGGTAATTGTAGATATTAAACCGTATTCATCTAAATTTGACTCTATAAGCTTTGTAATAGGCATAAGATTTTTAAATTTGTTCTCCATTTCTAAAATTTCATCTTCACTAATGCCAGGTTTTGCATAAACGAATAACCCACCTGCATTTTTAATTGAACCATCTTTTTCAACAAGAACACCCAAGGATATAGCACAAGGAACTTGCTCTGAATTATATAAAAAGTTTGCTATATCTTCTGCTATTTCACCACTTCTAATTTCTGATATACTTTGATAAACCTCATCTTCAAAGAACCTATAGAAGTAAATTAAACCTTTTCCAACAACTTCCCCAACAGGTAATTTATTATTTATTATTTTGTAGCTTGGATTTGGATTTCTTATAAATGCTCTAAACTGATTTCTCATATTAGTTTCCACGGTTATTTCAGATATTTCCCCTTCAGTTAAAAATTGCATAACAATTTTTTTAATTTTTGTATTTGAAAATGCAGATGATATTAAAATTAAACCTGTTAGTGCTCTTCCAAGAGCAGCAGAAGCAGGAGGATTCGTTCTATGAGTTTCACAAGCGACTTTTACAATATCAGTAGTTATAGAACTAACAATTATAAAGCTCTTATATTTTGCTCTTACTCGCTTTACCATATTTTGAAAATTTTAAAGTTAGTGTAGTGATTTAAAATTTTAAGCTTGTTTATAATTCTTTTATCATTTATAAGAGTAGGTGGATTTTGTGAAGTTGAAGACTATATTTATTTTACAGATATAGGTGAAATAAATGTAAATGATGGAAAAATTTATAGATTTAGAAAAGGAACAAAAAGTATAGAACCTATTGATTTTTCTGGACTTCTAATAGACCCAAAAGGTATAAAAAAATTTAGAAATTATTTTATTATTGCTGATGTTAATGGGATATGGAAACTTTCTTTAAATAATATGTCACTAACAAAAATAATTGATTATAAGGATTTTGAGATTGAACCAAAACTACTATTAGATATTGCTTTAAGTCCTGATGGTATTTTATATATTTCTGATGTTTTTTCAGATGCAGTTTATAAATTTAATATATCTGGAAATGTGAAACTTGCTTTTAATGTTAGAAGACCATCAGGATTAGCTATTGATAGCTTAGGTAGAATTTATATTTTAACCTTCACAAGTCCTTCAAGTATATATGTTTATGAGAATGATAGTTTAAAATTGTTAATGAAAAGTAATTTAATAAGAGCAGGCTATGGATTAACAATAAGTGGTAATAAATTATATGCAACTGGTTTATTGTCCGATAATGTTGTAGAAATTGATTTAAATACCTTAAAAGAAAAAGAGATTTATAAAACAAAAGGACATCCCACTTCAATTTTATTTTCTAATGGGAAATTATATGTAGGATTATCTGATGAAAGCGATTTTGAAATTATTGAACTTCAATATTAGCTGTTGTAATTTTATAAATATCGTAATCTGAAAAATTCTCAAATTCTATTCTAATTGTTTTAAATTTTTCATCATTTAAAATTGGATTACTTATTACAATAACACCCGAAACAACATAAGCATTATTAGAACTTGAAATTTTAGAACCTTTATCAACAATACTATTTCTAATTTCTTCAAAATCAACATCTTTTCTCATAATAATATCAAGTTTTATAACACTTACAAGTTTATTATCAACTAAGTCTTGTCCTATTTGGTTTATTCCAAAACCAATAACTTTGTCCTTTGAAACTGACTTTAAAATTTCTAAAATTTGAGAAGCTATTCTAACTGTTTTTAGTTCAGGCTTTTTTATTCTTAATTGAGCTAGTAGTGAATCTTCAAGAAATTTAATGTAACTATCATAAACAATATATCCTTCAATCAATCCTGATAATTTAACATAAATAAGTTTTCCAAGCTGATAATCCATAGCATATATATTTTCTCTTAATAGAGCATTTTTGATTTTCGTTATATCATCTTGTGAAAATTTATTATTCTTTTGAGGTTTAAAAACGATTTTAAACTCGTAAAAATCTGACTTCATTTGAAGTTCTTTACTTATTAATTTTCTATCAATTTTAACATTTGTTGAATTTTCAATTATATCCAAGAGAAAATTTAAAATTTTTTCCTCTTTGAAAATTAAATTTGGTGGAAGAATTTTTATTTTAAAGTTAATAAAAATTGTGTCTTTGTTTGAAAATGTTTTTAATTCTTTTACTTCATTTGATAAAATTTTCGTCTCAAAACCCAATTTCTTTATGCTCTCATTTATCTTTGACAAATTTTGTTTTTTGTCTAAAATTGTTATTGAAAATTGATATAAATTTATTCCAATTGTATCAACTTTATATGTTGTTGTTTTAGGATTTAGTTTCAACGATTTTACTACAAAATTATATACACTATCTACATTATTTGATACTAAAAGGAAAATCATTCAAATTTCAACTTCAACAGATAAGCTAAAACTAAAAAAGATAAACTTATTAGGATAACTCCAAAACTATATAGAATTATTCCCTTTATCATTTTCTTTCGTACGTTCCGAATATCTCACCCTTTGCTATAATTTTACCTTCAATTGCTTTTAAAACCTCCTTTGCACTTGCCCCCTCTTTAAGACCAATTTTCTCAACATTTAAAGCATAAATCGTAATGTAATATCTATGTTTTCCATGTCCTCTTGGAGGGCAGGGACCACCATAACCAAGTTTTCCAAAATCATTTTTTCCTTTCAAGCCAACACTCTCCCCTTCCTTTATTTCATTAACATTTGCAGGGATATCGTACAATATCCAATGATAGAAAGTTCCAATAGGAGCATCAGGATCACTCATTATTAGAACAAAACTTTTCGTTTCTTTTGGAAAGTTCTCCCATTTTACATGAACAGATACATTTTCACCTTCACAGGTATATTTTGAAGGTATAGACTCTGAATTTTTGAAGGAATTACTATAAACTTTTATGTTTTGAATTTCCATAACTAAGAAAATCATAACATTTAAAATTTTAAAGCATAAATAAATTGCTGTGTCTAAGAATTCTGAAAGTATTTATTTTTCTTATTTTGCCCACCCGCCCTGAAATAAAGGCTACGCCTTTAAAATGCCCATTTTTCGGCTGTGGGGGGCTCCGCCCCCCTAATAATCCCCCCGATAAATCAATAATTTCTTTAAAAATTTTATAAATTATTGATTATCAATCGCTTAGCAATAATTATTGGACAAAGCATAAATAAATTGCTGTGTCTAGTAATTCTGAAAATATAATTATTTCTATACTTCTCCCACCCACCCTAAATATAAGCCTTCGGCTTTAACTCCGCCCCCCTTAAATTCCCCCCATTATTTCAAGAATTTTAATGAATTTTTAATAAGTTATTGACTATCAAGCACTTAACATTATTTACTGGACAAAGCAATTCTATGTTGCTTTGTCTAAGAATTCTGAAAGTATTTATTTTTCTTATTTTCCCCACCCACCCTAAATTTAAGCGGACGGCTTTAAAAAACCCCAACTTTTGTTATGGGGGGCTCCGCCCCCCTGTAATCCCCCCATTACTTCAAGTATTTCAATTAATTCTTAATAAGTTATTGATAATCAATAACTTAACACTATTTACTAGACAAAGCAAATTTTTATAAGTTATTGGCTATCAATAATTTAACACCATTTGCTGGACAAAGCATAAATAAATTAGTGTCTTTATTTCCCCATCAGCTCTGAAAATAAGCGAATGATTTATAAATCTTCGCCCCCTTTAAATTCCCCTTTTTAGGTGCTTTGTCCAAATTTCGGCAAGGGAGCTGTTGCCCCCTTAAATAAACCCCCTTTAAATCAATAGTTCCCTTAAAAATTTTATAAGTTATTAACAATTAAGGACTTAACATCATTTACTAGACAAAGCACTTTTTAGGCAGTTTCAAGTAGATTTTTATAAGTCATTTTAATTGTTCTAATTTCTTAATAAAGTAATCTAAGGAGCTATTTCTTTGTCTTGCTAAATTAACATCAGAGTTATTAAAATTTATTAGAATTTCTTGCTTAAATTCAATATCGTTATAATGAGCTTTTTTTCTAATTTCGTCAAATACACTCCTTGTACAAAGAGAAGTATCTCTTAATATATTCGGATCTATTGATATTTCTCTGGCAAATTCATCATTAATTAAGGCAAGGTACCAAGACTCTATTTCCTTCTTAACAATAATTATTTTTTCCTTTTCTAATAAGGTCCTTTGTCAAAATCAGACAAAAAGAAATAATTATGATTGTCTATACTTAATTACTTCATATTCAAGGGGAAATTGAATTTTTCTCAAAAATCTACTTATAAAACTCTCATCATCATTACCTTCAACAAAAAACCATATTGTTTTCATTTCAAGAGATTTCCAACGAGAAGTTCATCAACTCCTATTTCATTCTTTAAAAAAAATTTTATATCTTCAATTTCACTCAATCTCTTTACAGTTGAAAAACCATCTTCATCTCTTGAAACAACGAGAATATTTTCTAAATCAATATATTTTAAAAATTCTGGATTATGAGTTGTTATTAAAATTTGCTTTTCTTTTGAGGCTTCTTTAAATAAATCAACTATCCTTGATAATAGATAAGGATGAATGTTTCTTTCTGGTTCTTCAAAAATTACAAAACTTTTATTCTGAAAATATAAAGCCACTATTACGGCTAAAACTCTGACAGTTCCATCTGATACCAGAAATGAGGGTAAGTACTTCTCATCAAATTTTTCTTTTAATTCAAAAGAAAAGTAATCAAATATGGACCTTTTAACTTTTACATCTTCTATGAAATCTAAAACATATCCAATCAAGTTAAGTAATTTTTTCCTTTTAATTTCATTTGAAAGAATTTTTTCAAGAAAAGCAACTAGATTGGAACCATCACTTTTTAAATCTGATTCATCAAGTCTAGTGTAGGCTTGCTTCATTGTTTTCGTATCAAAATCATAAATACCAAAATTTCTATCAAAAATTTTTAAATCAAGTAATGGTAAGGAATAATCTAAAATAAATTCAAGAACTTTCAAGGTTAACCATCGTGAATTTTTAAATTTTTTTTCTAAACTTTCGAAGGAAATTTTATCAAAGTAGGCTTCCAATTCCAAATTTCCCTCCCAGATAGGTTTTTCAATATATCTACCAGCTCTATAAATTTCTTCTATAGAAAAATTTTTAATAGTTATTGACGTTTCATTTTCATTGTTTTTTAGATTATAAGAAAATTGAATTAAACCTGGAAGCCTAACTCTAAACCTTTTAGGGATTTCATCTTCTTCATTATTAAATTCAAACTCTTCTGTTCTACTTTCCAATGATATTTCCATTTCAATACTAATCCCTTCATCACCATTAGCTTTGAAATTTTTTAAAAAATCAAATCCACCTTCTGATGATAAAGCTTTATCTAATCCTTCACTTGCCTTTCTCAAAAATCTAAAAATACTTATAAAATTTGTTTTTCCACCTGCATTAGGGCCAATTAAGACATTTAGATTACCAAGCTCAACTTCTAAATTTTTGAAACTTTTATAATTTTCTATTTTAATTTTCTTAATCTTCATAGTAGAAAATTTTAAAGCTTAACTTTAAAATTTTATTATGAAAAGAATTTTATCACCATCAGAGATGAAAGAAATTGATAATAGTTCAAAAATTCCACAAATTGTTTTAATGGAAAATGCAGGAAGAGGTGTTGCTAATGAGATTAAAGATATTTCAAATAGTTTCTTAATTCTTTGTGGAAGCGGTAATAATGGAGGTGATGGTTTTGTAATAGCAAGATGGCTTAAAAAATTCAAAAAAAATGTAAAAGTTATTATATTTGATGATAATTTTAAAACAAATGAAACAAAAATTAACTTTGAATTATTAAAAGTTTTTGATGTTGAAATTGAAAAATTTGAAAAACAAAAATTCTTGGAGAATATAAGAAATTATGAAGTTATTGTAGATGCGATATTTGGAACGGGATTTAAAGGTTCATTAAAAGATGATTATTATGATGCTATTGAAATTTCAAATAATTTAAACAAAATAAGAATAGCAGTTGATATACCAAGTGGTGTAAATGGAGAGAATGGATTTATTGAAAATATCGCATTTAAAAGTGATATAACATTTACATTTGCTTTTGAAAAACTTGGTCATTATTTATTTGAAGGTAAAATTCATAGTGGGAAAATTAAAGTAATTGATATTGGAATTGAGGAAAAATTAGCAGAAGATAAGGGATTTTTATATCTAGAGCATAGTGATATTCTAAATTTATTGCCAAAATATAAAGGTTATGAAAGTAAGAGAGATAAAGGAAAGGTTTTGATAATTGGTGGAAGCAAGGATTATACAGGGGCAGTTATTTTAAATGTTATTGGAGCTTTAAGTAGTGGTGTGGGTTTAATTTATTGTGCTGTTCCAAAAACTATTTACCCTTACACTGTTGGAAAAATTCCAGAAGCAATTTTAATTCCATTAGAAGATGAAAATGGATATTTATGTAAAAAAAGCTTTTTGGATTTAATTTCAAAAAATTTGAATTTTGATAGTATTGTTGTTGGAAGCGGAATTTCAAGAAAAGAAAGTGTTAGGGAATTTATGAATGAGATATTAAATTTGAATTTAAATAAAATTGTAGATGCTGATGGAATATGGGCTATTAGTGAAAAAATTCATTTATTGGATGAAAAAACAATTATAACACCACATGTTGGTGAAATGAGTTTTATTGTAAAAAAAGAACCAAAATTCATAGATAGAAATAGAATTAACATTGCTCTTGACTTTTCAAAGAATTATAAATGTGTTTTATTACTTAAAGGTAATCCGTCTGTTATTGTTCAAAAGAATTTTAGATTTTTAAATATATGGGGTGATGAAAAATTAGCAAGGGGTGGAAGTGGTGATGTTTTAAGCGGTTTAATTGGAGGATTTTTAGCACAAAATCTAAGTCCAATTTATAGTACTGTCATTTCAGCTTATTTACATTCAAGAAGTTGTGAATTTTTTGATAAACTAACATTTAAACCAAGCGATATTCCAAAAGGCATTAGGAAATTATTATCTTATAAAACTTTCCATCAACGCTTATAATGTAAATTCCACCTCTTATGTTTAAAATCTCATTTCCTACAATTAATTTTCTATATATTAATCGCCCCTGAACATCGTAAATTGAGAAATTATGTTTGTTTTTAGAAGAGATTTCAAGTTTTCCATTTTTTGATATAATTTCAAAATCACAATCCTTAATAGTTTCAAGATTTGAAATTGGTGTTGTAGAACATCCTTGACTTATATTTAAAGATGGTTGATATGAAGAAAAATATAAGTTATAAATTGGTTCATAACTACTTGATATTGATGGAATTATAGAATATGAAAAAGGATTGAAATTTGAAGATGAAAAATTTATATTCTGTGTACAATAAGATTTTATAACCGCAAAACCACCTACTGCATTTAATTGAGAACCAAGAAAACTTATTAAGAAGAATTTATCATTAGCATAACTTATTATTCCTTTTGCTTGATTTGAATTTACATTTAATGGAGGATTTAACCAGGCTTTTGCCCAAATTAAATTTCCATTATTATCTATTTTAATAGCTATTGGATAAGATGAATTATTATTTGCTCTAACAAAACCTGAAATTAAATAATTATTAGGTGGATAAAAACCATTACAATAATAACTATTTAAATTTTTGAATGTCCAGTAGGACTGCTTTGGATTATTATTAATATCATAAATACCCCAAGTTTTTAAACTATTATCTACAACAAAATCTTTCAATTGAAACCAAGTAGCAAGTGCTATTCTACTATCATTATTTAATGTATTAAAGCCTGTTATCATATTATTTGATTGTCCATTTTGTCCTACTACTGATGATTCCCATCCAAATTCCGAAACCCAGATTTTCTTATTTGTGTTTTGTCCTTCATGAAAAATTACTTTATTCCAAACAAGATTTACATTATTAATTATTGCACTTGAAATAGCATTAGAATTTGTAGAATTTAATAAAACATAAATATGCATTCCAATACCATCAAGTGGATAAGAACCTGTTAAACTTTTAATCCAATTCCAATTCCAAACATTCTTTCCGTACCAATAAGTGCTATCTATGTACTTATCACCTTTGCTTATATCATCAGTTAGAAGTGGTCCAGAAATAAGTTTAACATCATTAACATTATTATTTATTTTTATATTTTGATATAAATCAGCAAGAATTTTTGAAAACCACTTTGGATGTATCCAATAACTATTTATTTCTGAAATATAACCATTAGGTTCATTTATTGATTCAAAAACCTTAATCCTATCTTTGAAATGAAGAACTATACTTGTAAAATTTGAAACATATTCATTTATCCAACTATTAACTGCATTCATATCATTTGGATTTTCATAACTTAATAAATACCCTACCCAAGTTTTAACAGCTTCATGACCTATAAGGGCATAAACCTTAACATTATGACTTACAAAATTATTGATTATTTGATCATAAACATTAAACAAATCGCTTATTGAATTAAATGCTTGGGCATATATAAAATTAACTCTTACACAAGGTGTACAAGTGCTGTATATTTGATTAAAATTAACCTTTATTTGTCCTGTTATTGGATCAATTGGTTGTCCAATATCAAGACATTTATTTGGCATTACATCAATTCCTTGATTTTCAATAGTTATATTATATCCTCTATCCTCACTACTCCAACCTACTACATTTGAAGAATAAATTTTTGAAAATTTTATATTTCCATTAAAATCAGTTTTTAAAACAATAATGTCATCATCTCCAAATTGACTTCCACATAAAGGTCCAGCTGTTAAGCACCTTGTCCCTACTATTGTATATCCATCATTATCAATAATAAAATTTTGTGAAACTTCATGAGCATAAAAATCGTATCCTTTCGACCACAAAACATTTCCATTATTATCAATTTTCATCAAAGCAATATCATTATTTTGACCATTATTTCTAATAAGAAGTGCAACATAACCATTACCATCATATTTAATACTCATTATCTTATCACAAACGCTATTTAAATTATATCGTTTTTGCCATATTAAATTTCCATAAAAATCAGTTTTCATAATAATTGAAGAGCAACTATCATCAAATGCTAAAATAAAATTATTTCCATCATAAGTAATACCCATCCCTGGTTCCTCACCTTTTGTTGAAGCTTTTCTATATTTTGCCCAAAGGAAATTCTTCGTTTTTATATTAAAAAGACCATAAAATGAGCAATTTTGATTAGGACATTGACTTGGATTATCTGAATTGTAATTTCTTCCATGACCTCCAATAACAGCAATAAGACTATCATTAATTTTAATAATATCATTTATTCCTAAATTGTCAAGATTGTGATTAAAAGCTCTATACCATTTTATATTTAATGAACTATCAAAAGCTAAAAGAAATGGTGTTAAATGATAATTATAATGATATGAGCCAACAATAAAAAGTGTATCAGAAATTTTAATAGATGGTATTCTATGACAAGTAAAACATCCAAAAGATGAGTAGTTTATCCAAACAACATTGTTTGAGGATATAATCAAGAACAACATATTCTCACCTCCTTTTAATCAATTAAAACTTTTATAACTTTATTTTTAATTTTTAAGAAATAAATACCACTCTGCTCTAAGCGAATAAAATCACTAACACCTTTTTTAAACAAAGAACCATCAATTTTATAAATTGAATAATCAACAATTTTATTAAATTTAATAGTTTTGTTTAAAATTTCGTACTTAAAATTATCGCTTTCATAAACTTCAACAGGTGTAATAGGCTTACAATTATTATCTGAAACATTCGTGGTATTATAATAAACATATAAGCGAGCTGATTGGCCGTTATAAATTCCCGCTACAATATCAGGTTTTTTATCAGAATTAACATAACCCACATCAAGTCCATAAATTCCATAAGGACCATTATTACTTTCAATTATACGAACTTGCCAGTTATTATTTCCAAGATTTTCAAGCCATCCAAGACCATTATTTGGAACAGGGACATCTGTATATCTTGTTGAATCATATTTAAGGCCAGAAGCCCAAACAATATCATTATCACCATCACAATCAATATCTGCTATTTTTAATTCACAAGTTCCAAATTTAACATTAGGTAATAAAACATTAACACTCTGAAAATTCAAAGGATTTCCGCCTTGATTCATTCTTATTGAAATCAAAGCACTATCATTCCCAAATGATGTACAACTAACTATATCAGGCCTATTGTCATTATTTAAATCTCCTACTGCTACACCATGATAGTAATAATCAATTGTTAATGAATACTTGTTTGACCAACCATTACCCAAATTTAATCTATAATAAACCGAACCTTGACGAACATAATTTCCCCTTGAACAAACAAAATCAATTCTTCCATCATTATTTAAATCAGCCAATGAAAGTCCCTCATCACAAGCATAATCTAAATTTACAAGACTATCAACTCTAACAAGTGTATTTGAAACATAATTATATTTAAACAAAGAATAACCTTCATCTGTAAAGTAAATATCACTACCATAAGCGCTTATATGATTTGGAAAAGTAAATCTATTATTAGTTATAGTATAATCGCTAAAATTACCATTGCCATTATTAATTAATATATTTAGTGTTCTACTTAAAGCTGAAACGTTTGCTATATCTATTTTACCATCATTATTGAAGTCTCCAAGTGTTAAACCATAAGGTAAATATCTTGACTGGCTACCAACAGGCACACAATTGAAATTACCAAGTGATGTTTGATAAGCTATTCTCACAACTCCAAAAGCATTATTATTACTATCAGCTGTTATAAAAACAATATCATTTAGTCCATTATTATCAATATCTCTTATAAGACCTTTATCGTTTATTAAAGTGACAAACTTATTGCCAGGAATGAATGGTGATGAACATATTTGAACTTTGTTAAATGTTGCATTTCCATAAACAATAGGAGCAAGGACAATATCTTCTATCTTTTGAATTTCAGCAACTTTTCTACTATCAATAGCTAATCTAACTATCTTATCATAAAATGGTGAGTCACCTAAGAAACCTAAAATCCAAAACATATTCTCACCTCCTTATAACAAAAGCCTTTTCAAAAACTGCTGTATTATTATATACTTTCAATAAATATGCTCCCGAAGGTAAGTTGAACTGAGTTTTTAAGGATTTTATTGTTCCATCTAAAATTTTTACACCCTGTAAATTGTAAATATCAAATTTTGAATTTAACAGTGAGTTTGAAACTATTAAATTTCCTTTAATATCTAATATAATTTTCAAATTTTTATTTTCAAAATTACTTACAGGTGTAACCCCACAATTACCTCCACTTATATTATAAAAAACTCTAAAAAATGCTAATTCCATTAACCCAACATTTGAAGCACTTAGTACAATATCAGGTCTATTGTCATTATTCAATAATCCTACATTTAGTCCATAATTGCTATAATTCTTACTATCAATAATATAATTTGTCCATCCTCCACCACCAATTGTGGGATTATTTATCCAGCCTGCTGAAGGACCTGCATTAGTATAACCTTCTTTTTTACCCATTCCTCTTATCCAAACAATATCATTATCGCCATCACAATCTAAATCATATACTTTAACTTCGGACGCTTGAAGGTTAGAACCAACGGAGATACTTGCTAATAGCGAAAATGTAGGGGGATTACCACCGTTATTTTTATAAACTAAAATAGCATCATTTTGATCATCAGTTATTACAACATCTAATTTACCATCATTATCCATATCTGCAACAGCAACACTATGATAATAACCAGGTGTTGTAGTGATATTATATAAACCACTCCAATTAGAGCCTTGTCTAAGCTGAAAAACAACATTTCCTGGACCTCTAAAATATCCCTTTGAACAAACAATATCCAATTTACCATCATTGTTTAAATCACCAATTGCTAATCCTTCTGCACAATAATTATTTATTTTTGAACTTGAAACACCATTATAAAAATGAACACCTTGATTTGAACCATCACTTTTACCCTCATCTGTAAAAACAATTTCATTTGATGATAAAACCGCAATATGATTTATATAATAAAATGTATCACTTATGGTTGAATTATATAACATTTGTTCAGAAAAGTTTTGATTACCATTATTTATAATTTCTCTTAATTCTCCACCACCTGAAACCACATAAGCAATATCAATTTTTCCATCATTATTAAAATCATAAGAAGTAATACCATAAGGATTAGAACCATATAATGTATTTATTTGTTTTAGGGAGAAATTAAGAGCTGAATTTTGAAAACAAATAGCAACCATTCCAAATCCAGAAACATCGTACTGATAAACACCAGCTATATCATTATATCCATTATTATCAAAGTCTTTAATTAAACTATTAGTAGGAGCTACCAACTTTGTCATATAAGAATATGTTGAACTTATACATACCGAGTCTTCATAGAATGTAAGAGGACCTGCTTGGATAAATTTTGAAGAACTATCATTTTTGAGTATCTCATAAGCCTTATTTTCTATATTCTTTTGAAAAAGTGATGTTTGATAAGGTGTCCAAATTTGGCTTATTAAAAACAAAAACATATTCTCACCCCCTTATAAGAATTTTTCTTTTTATGGTTTTGTTCTCATATTCAAGCCTTAAAATGTAAAAACCCTCTCTTAAAGACAATTCAAAATTGTTTTGATTAAACTCATTTCTATAAATAAGTGTTCCATCAATTTTATAAATAGTTAAAACTTTCAATGATTTTATTTTTGAATTGATTTTCAAAATTTTTCCTTGATTAATAATACTAATTTCACAATCTTGGTAATTTTCAGAATCACTCAAAGGTGTTAATAAACCGCAAGCAACCTTTTTTGAAACATTAACATTTAATGAAGTGTAATTTACATTAGAAACTAAAACTGGAACATTAGTATATAAATTCCAATTATTTCCATTTGATAATGTTATACTTTGATTTACATCTGGAATAAAAGTTCTCCAATAACAAGTATCTTGAATACCACTATCTGCTGCCAAAACCCCATCCCAATTACCATTTGAAAAATTAGTGTTATTAATCCAACCAACTGCATAAGCAATACCACCCTTTACCGTTATTCCCCTTCCCTCTCCCGTTATTGGAAGCAAATATCTAATACTTATCAAAGAACAATTAGATTTATTAATTTTTGCATAAAATAAATTCCCATAAACTAAACTATTGTCATAATTCAAACCACCAGTAATATAATAATAACTTGAACCCTCTTCCACATCAATACCAAAATCATGATTAAGACTACCAAATCGCCTAGCACAAACCAAATTACCGTTTTGGTCAATTTTTAAGAAAAGAATATCAGAATTTGAAGCACCTCCATCTATATGTTCCGCTACAATAATACTACCATCTGATGCTAATTTCGCCCATGTTAAACGATTTACACTTCTATTTCTATTATAAACCTTTTGCCAAATTAAGTTTCCATTATTTATATTAAACTTTCCAATCCATATATTATTATTTGAAGCTCCAAAAGCAATGATATTTCCATCACTACTTTGAAGAACACTATTAATTCCTCTATAAGCAAGAACATTATCCATCGTATCACCTACTGCTCTAATCCAAGTTAAATTTAAGTTTTGGTCAAGTTTTGCTACAAATCCTTGTGTTGTTGAAATCCAAGCATTATTATAAAACCTTTCATATTGGATTTCACCTCCAATTACAAATCCATTATCAGTTGTCCTTTTTATACTAAGAATTCTTAACCAATTATTTATAGTTGGATCTCCCCAATTATCATGAAATCTTTTTGCAGTTATAAATGAACCATCGCTGTTATTTAGCTTTATTATAAAACCTTCATTTGTCGCACTTGGTAAATTAGTACAAAAATTATAAGAACCACCATCAGGAGTACATGAAATTCCTACAATTACGATATTGCCATTATCATCATAATCAAATCTATAAGACCAATCATTCAAATTTGGAACACCAATGACCCGTTCCCATAAGCTTGAACCATAAGGATTTGTTTTAATAATAATGAAATCCGAACCCGAAGAATTATCTATTTTATAACTGCCACTTGTTAAGAAGTTGAAAATAATGGAATTACCAGGTGCATAAAAATCAACCCTTTCAAGATAATCTAAATTAGAACCTCCATAGGTCCTAAGTCCTGACCAAGCCTGAGCATTCAAAACTCCAAAGAAAAATAAAATCAGATAAAAGCTCCTCATATTTTTACCTCCTTTTTATACTTTCCCGACCCAAAAGGGTCGGGAGGGGGGAGGTGAGAGTACGTTATTTTTTTAACGCCATCTGGAAACATATTCTCACCTCCTTTTCAAAGTTAATCATATAGTATATAAATTATAACTTTCACTTTGATAAAAACTTATTAATTTTTAGCTGAAAGAAAGATAAATTTTTAAAAATTTTTAAAAATTTTTAAATTAGCTTTATAATTTTCAAACTAAGTAAAATGAAAAATTGTGCCAATAGAAAAGATATTCTTTTAAAGTACAAAATCTACAAGGCATTAAAAAATAGAATTCCAATTTCAAAAATTTCCAAAATTTATAAAGTTAGCACAAAAACAATAATTGAAATAAAGAAAAATGGATTTTACAAGATTGACAAGATAAAACTAATGATAAATGAAATTTTAGAAAAGGAGCCAAAGCTAACACTTTCACAAATAAGACAATTGATAAAACAAAAATATAATATAAATTTATCAATATCAGCAATTCACTATAAACTATCAAAAACGTTGGATAAAAAACTTGTTAAAATTGTGGAACTACTTATTGAAGATGAAGAATATGATGAAGCAGTTAAAATTTTATCCCAATTTTTGTACTTATCAGTTGAAAACTTCTACTTATTAGAAAAAATTGAAGATAATTTGTTAAATTATTCATTATTAGCAGATAAGTACTACCACCTTCTTTATTCAGGAAAACTTCAAGTTAATGAAAAAATTTTAGAAATGTGTGAAAAATATATGGAAATTTGTAAAAAAAGACAATTGAATTATAGTTATTACAAGTGGTTAAATCTAAAATTAAGAATTTTACAAGCTCTTGGAGAATACGAGGAAGTTATTAAAAATTTCAATTATAGCGAAATTATTAAACTTCCATTTAATTTAAAATCTTTCATATTAGCAGTTGTTTGTTCCTGTGGAATTATCTTAAATAATAAAAATGGAATAAAATGTTTAAATTTCTTTAAAAGAAGGTTTAAAAGTAAGAGAAATCAAATTAAGGAAATAAGTGAGGATTATAAAAGTTTTTTAATGAACCAATATGTTAGTCTTGGAATGCCAAAAATTGCTTATCAATATAAAAAATCACCAATTTTAGATGTTTTTATGGGAAATTATAGAAAGTTCTTTAAAATTTACCATACTTTAACCATTGAAATGAAAATTCCAAGCCAAATTTTAATTAGCTGGTGTTATTTATTTACAAAAAATTTTCTTCTATTTCTAAAAATGGCAAATAAAATACAAAAGAATTTAGAAAAATTTCCATCATATAGAGACAATTTTATTATGACATTAGCATTAAAAGAAATAATATGGGGAAATTATGAAAATGCTAAAAAACTATTAAGCTCTTCTTCACTAAATGCCTTAAAAGCAATTGCTGAGAATAATCCAAATATTCTTGGAAAATATAGGAAGTATGAATTATTAGCAAAAAATTTAATTAAAGGGAATATAAGAAGGGCAGTTGAAATAGCAAGAAGATATGGAATTATAACTCATTTAAGAATATATACACTTTTTACAAAAAGATCACCAAAAGTTATTGGAAAATATAAAGAATTAAAAATTGTTTCTTATATTTTAAGGAATAGACCAAGACTTTTAAAATTTTACTTTTTAAGAAAAAAACCAATTATAAAAATTGAAAATAAATTAATTAAATCATCGGGAAGAGAAAACGATCTTTTTGCCCTTCTTTATTATATGGTTCTTGAAAAATCAAATTCAAAAACAGCCAATATATATGAACTTGAAAGGGAAGGCTTCAAAAACCCCATTTCAAAGGTATATAATATAAATAGAAAAATTGGATATAAAGTTCTTTTTGTTCGCAATAATTATATTTATTTAAATGCTAATGTTTGGACGGATATTGACGAATTTTTAAAAACAAAGAATGAAAAATTATATAAATGCTATCCATTTGATAAGTTATCATTTAAATATAGATGGGCTGACTTTTATAGAGATTTAATAATTATCTAATTTTTAAAGTAGCAAGTGCTATAATACTAAAAATTGTTGAAATTATTAAAAATCTTGAAACGATTTTAGGTTCTTGCCAACCAATTTCTTCAAAATGATGATGAAGTGGAGCTCTTTTAAAAATTCTTTTGCCTTGACCATATTTTCTTTTAGTCCATTTAAAATAACTAACTTGAATAATAACTGATAATGCTTCAATTACAAATAATCCTCCCGCTATTGCTAATAAAATCTCTTGCTTTATTAAAATTGCTATAATTCCAAAAGCTCCTCCTAACATTTGAGAACCTGTATCTCCCATAAAAATTTCAGCAGGATAACTATTGTACCAAAGAAAACCAAGTAATGCCCCAATTATAGAACTACAAATAATTGTAAGCTCACCTGCTTGTGGAATATGTAATATATTAAGATATTTTGAGAGAACAATATGACTTGTAATATAAGCAATAATTAAAAAGGTAAGAAGTGGTGGAATTGAACAAGAACCTGCAAGACCATCAAGACCATCTGTTAAATTTAAAGCATTAGCAGTTCCAACAAAAACAAAAAATATAAAAATTGGATAAAAAATTGAAAAATTAATGAAAATGTTTTTAAAAAATAGGAATTGTGTTTTTGTAGCAATTTGAGGTGGATAATAAAAAATAATAAAAATAAAAATAATAATTGCCAAAATTGATTGTAATAAAAGCTTAGGTAAGACTTTAAGTCCATCAACCTTAGTTTTAGAAGTCATTTTTTTATAATCATCGTAAAATCCTATTAGTGCCATATATGTTATTGTAAATAGTGAAATCCAAACGAGTGGATTATCGTACCTAACTAATAATAATGAGCTAATTAAAACTGCTAACAACATAATAATTCCGCCTGCTGTTGGTGTTCCTTCCTTTTTCTTGTGCCAAGATGGAACATCTTCCTTTATCCTTTCTCTGAATTCCTTGAATTTTCTTATAAAAATAGGCGTTAATACAAAAACAATTAAAAAAGAAATAATGCCACTCAAAAATGCCCTGAATGTTATATAATTAAAGAGATTAAATAATATAAAATTTTCAGAAAGTGGTGTTAAAAGATGATAAAGCATTTCATTCTTTTTCAAGAACTTTATTTATGGAATTTGAAACATGCTTAAAGCCTCTCGTTGTAAAGAAGATAATAGCACTTGAAATAATTAAAAAAATTGATATTTCAAAATGATAGTTTTTAAGAGGAAAGGTTATTAAGAAAAACAACAAAATTAAAATTGCTTCAATTATATGAAATCTATCATTTAAAATAACCATAACAGCAAATAGTGATAAAGAAACAGTTAAAAGCATTTCAATAACTTGGTTACTATCTAATGGAAAAATAGAGATTGAACCAGCACCTACTGAAAAAGCAATCGGAATAGCAGCAATTAAAAGTGTTAATTGATTTACTTCTGATGAAATTAATGTTCCAATAGCCCAAGAACCATAACCTTTTAGTGCTAAAATTAAAACAATTACAAACTCAGGACTTTCACTTGCAAATGGAGCTATCCATTGAATTAGAAAAAATTCATCAATACCTAAATTTTTTCCTATTTCTATTAAACCCTCTGCAAATGGTTTAGCGGAAAGCAAAATTCCTATACCTGCATAAATGAATAAAAATGTATATGTTAAAATTCTTTTTGTTTTTGGAAGATTTGTAATTAACTTTTGAACATCCCCTTCAAATTCAGGTTCAATATGTTCTTGCTTGCTTGCTAAATAACTATAAACTAAAAAAATCAAAATAAGAATTATAGCATCAAAAACTGTAAGACTTGATTTTATTGTAATGAAAAAACCATAAATAGTAGCTATTAAAAGGAAAATTTTTTCTAAATGAATATCAAGTTCTATTTCATAAATTCTTCGTTTAAGTCTTGATAAAACAAAAACAAGAACAACAATAGGCCAAAATGCTCCAACCAATAATCTATTAGCACCCGTCATATTAGCAAGAGCATAGTGAGCGTATTGAGGGTCTTTACCTCCTTGATATGCTAAGTATATATCAACGGCATATTCAGGAAGTATTGCAACTAATGCTAAAAAAATCGTAGCAAAACTTCTTGGAATATCCTTTTGAGCAGTTTCAAAAGCCATTGAAAGAATAAATCCAGATGATATAATTGCTATACCTGACAATAATGTTAATAAATAAACATTTAAATTCAAACCCAAAATTTTTACAATAATTATTTGTAAAACTCCTAAAATGAAAATCAAAAACAATGGGAAATTCATAAGGTCAAAAAGTTTAAAGCATAAGTTTATTGCTGTGTATAATAATTCGGCTTCCTGACACCCCCTTTAATAAATCCCCTATATTTTGCCTTTGTATAGTAATTAAGCCTTTCCGCTTAAAAATGCCTATATTTTTGCTCCCCAATTTGTTATCAATCAATCATTTTTTATAATTAAAGCATTTTACTTTTTACTTAATGTACTTTGTCTTTAATGCTTGATATAATGAATCCATAAATTTTTGCTGTTCTCTTAAAAGAAAAATTTGGAATAAAGCCTGTTTTATTTGAGAGCTTTTAGGATTATCGTCTTTTATATCAATAACTTTAATATAACTCAAAGCATTTTGTAATTTATATGGGCCTAGGACATCATTTCTTTGAGCTTTCATCAATGAATTTATAACACTATCTGAAAAATCAAAACTTGCTATTCCTAAATTCATAGAAATAGGTTGAGCAGTTATAATTCCCTTTTTTGCCATATCATCAAGTTTCTTGCCTGCAATAGGAGTTCTATTTAAATCCATTAATAAATCTTTAATTTCTGATTTGAGTGTTGTATCAAAAAATTGAACGATAATTACATCCGCTTTTTTTGAAAATTTAGAAACATTAGAATTTATATAATTTTCTATTTCAGTTTCACTTGGCATCCTATTACCAAACTTTGCTCTTAAAAATTCCTGCGCTATTATACTTCTTTTAATCCATTCAATTTTTAAATTTAAATTACTATTCGTATCAAATTTTTCATCTTTTGCAGCCAAATAAAAAACTGCTGTTTTTATAAGTTCATCTTTTAGAGTTTCTCTCTGATCTTTTGTTAGCTCAATGCCGGGAAAATTTTCAAGACCAATTTCTAAATCCCTATTTGTAATTTTTATATCTCCAACCTTAGCAATAACATTCTCATTTTCTTTTTTTTGATTTTCTACTTTTTTACACGCAAAAAACAAAATCACCCCTAGAATTAACAATCTTTTCATTTTAGCCTCCTTTTTGATTTTTAAAGCTAACTATAAATTTTGTTTCTTTTGATTTATAAAATTTCACTTCATTTGGTTTTAACTCTTCACTTATATTTTCAATAGGTTTTGGTGCATAGTACTCAATAACAAACATTTCATTTGGAAACTTGCTGATAAACGATTTTAATTCTTCTAAATTTTTAAATGTGAAAACTTGATTATAATCAACAAGCTTTATATCAATTGTTGTATCCTTAATTTCATTAATTTCATAATTTATTTCCATAGTTGGACAATTTTCACATGCTATTTTAAATTTATAACTTCCAATTGGTAATTTTAAAAGCTTTGTAGAATCTTGAAAATTATTTATTAGCTCATTATCTTTATAAACCTCAATAATAGCTTTTTTATCTAAATTTAAATTCACATAAGACAATCTTGGTTTTAAGTAAATTTTTATTTGATAAGAACTGTCGCCCTTAAAATCAAAAACTTTATAATAATCTTCATAATCAATTGAAAACAATTTTATAGCATAAGTGCCTTCTGGAATTGTTAAGCTTAAAATTGTAGTTTCCTTCTCAATTGTATCTATTGATATTTTCACGAATGCAGGTTTATTTCTTAAACTATCAAAAACTTCAATTAAAACATTTGCCTTTGCTTTTTCTTTTAATTTATATGTAAATTTTTTAGCATTATTCTTAAAAATAATTTTATCTTTAATACTAAAATAATTCCTGCTTGAAATGCTTAAATTGTAAATTCCATATGGAACTTTAACGATAGCTTTTGAATTGTTAGATTGAAATTCTCCAATTTTATAATTCCAAGTCGTGTCAAAAACCTCAACTAAAAAATCATTTATCTTATTACCATTAGTATCATAAGCTTCAACAATAAAAAATTTAGATGTATCCGTTTTTAATTTCTTTTTGGATTGATAACTTAATTGAAACCTAAAATTAGGTTTAGATTCTCCTTCTTTATTAAATCTATAAATCATTCTATCATCTGAAATATCTAAGCTTAATTCTTGAAATTTTGCTCCAATTCCAAATGTCGGACCTATTCTATCACCATATAAATCATAAAAATAACCAAATCTTAAAAATATAAAATTTCCTATACCTATCTCTGCGCCAGCATGTTTAAAAGCTTCATTTATTACCCAATTTAATCCACTATCTGCATAATCTTGAACTATATTAACTAAAATTTTTACAACATCACCAGCAAATCTGAAACTTAAATTGCCAAATTTATTATAATATCCAATTCCTAATCTTAAAGCTAATGGAAGTGGTTCTGAAACTTCATTTCCAGAATATCTTAGATTTGGTCCTATATTTTGTAAGGAAATTCCTAAATTTAAATTATAATCTGAATGATACA
This sequence comes from Caldifarciminota bacterium, assembly GCA_965649115.1. Taxonomy (GTDB): domain Bacteria; phylum Hydrothermota; class Hydrothermia; order LBFQ01; family DSFT01; genus DSFT01. The sequence continues at coordinate 31,552 of CBFGJN010000010.1, forward strand.
AAATACCTAAATCCACTGCTGGAACTTGGGCAGTTCCTTTACCTTCAACACCATATACCTTCCTTAAAATATCCTCAGGAACTAAAAAACTATAATAATATTTCACTGCTCCACCAACTTTTAAATTCTTTAATAACTCACTGCCAAAACCTAAACTCAAAACAACATCATAAGGAACAAATTTATAAGTATTTCCTTGTTCATCTTGTATTTCAACCTCACCAATTGTTAAATATGTTAAGCTTAAACCTATTGTTCCTCTATTTGTCGGATAAACCAAAGAACCAAATTCATAATACGCATCAGGTATTAAACCAAGTAACCAATTTGAATGTTGCCATCCAAATAAATTAAAATTTCTTATATTTGCTAAACCTGCTGGATTATAATAAATTGCAGACATATCATCAGAAAAAGCTGTGAAAGCACCACCTAATCCCGTAGCAACTGCTCCTGGATAAATTGTTAAAACAGGAGCAGAAGCATCTCTTGCTGAGCTTATAATAATGTTTAAAATAAAATTCATTCACACTTTACAACTTGTTAATTTTGAAATTTTAAAGGATAAAAAATTATTTTGCTGCTGTGTCTAAAAATTCTGGAATTATTGATTTTTTTTATTTTTCCCACCCACCCTAATAATAAGCCTTCGGCTTATAAATGCCCATTTTTAGGCTTTGGGGGGCTTTGCCCCCCATTAGACCTCCCATTAAATCTATAACTTCTTTAAAATTTTTATAAACTATTGATAATCAAGGACTTATCATTATTTATTGGACAAAGCATTAAATTAAAGCAAAATTTAATATGATTATTTCTATTTTTTGCCTGCCTTGAAATTAAGCCTTTATAATTATAACCATTATAATATCTTGCTCTAAAATAAAAGAAGATAATGAAGACCCTATTTTTAATGAAGCTAAAAATTTTTTTCTCCTCTTCCTGACACTTTTCAAAGTCAAGATAATCCAATAACAAAAGAAAAAGTAGAATTAGGTAAAATGCTATTCTTTGAAAGAAGATTATCATTCAATAATATCGCCTGCTCCCAAGCAAATGGGAGCTTTAGAATTACAGCCAAGAAATGCTCCAACAGTTCTCAACTCAGCAGGACAATTTGTTCAACATTGGATAGGTAATAGAAAAGATGTAGAAGACCAGGCATTTAAGTCTTTAACGGGAAGACCAGCATTAGGAAACCCATCAAATGAAGAAGTAGTAAATAAATTAAAGAAAATTCCAGAATATGTTGAACTTTTCAAAAAAGCTTTTCCTAATGAAAAAGACCCTTATTACTCCTTCAAGATTTGATAAATTTTTAAAAGGAGATAAAAAAGCTTTAACGGAGCAAGAAAAAAGAGGACTAAAGACATTTATTGAAGTTGGTTGTGTAGCATGTCATAATGGGGTTTTAGTTGGAGGAAATATGTATCAAAAATTTGGTATATTTGAACCTTATTGGAAATATACAAAAAGCGATAGTATAGATGAAGGAAGATATGTAGAAACCAAAAGAGATGAAGATAAATATGTATTTAAAGTTCCATCTTTAAGAAATGTAGTAATGACACCACCTTACTTTCATGATGGGTCAAAGGTTCAACTTGGAAAGGATTTAACAAAAGAACAAATAAATGATATAATAAACTTTCTTAAAACCTTAACAGGTGAAATTCTAGAGGAAGCAAAACAACCTCCTATACTACCCCCTTAAAATTTTAAAAATTGATTTCATTTCTTCTATCACAAATTATATTCCCAGGTGAGGAAAAATTTTTAAGTAATATAAAGCAATTGACATTTTCAGGTGAAAATGCAGAAGCATATTTTTCAAAAGATGGAAAATATATAACATTTCAATCAAAAGGTGAAGGTGGAATTTACTTAATAATAGATGGAAATTATCTAAATAAGCTTCAAATGAACTTAAATGAAATGAAAGCTTATGATTATGTCCTAAAAAATTTGGGAAATAATAAACTGATGATATTTATAAAAGGTATTTATGACACATTCGGAATTTTAAAAGGCATTAAATATGAGAAAATGTTTATAAAAAACTATTATGATTGCGATCAAATTTTTCTAATGGATACAAATGGATTTGTTTTTAAACAAATTTCAAAAGGTGGAGCAAATACCTGTTCTTGGTTCTTAAATGATAGTTTAATTTTGTTTTCAAGTACAATAAAACAAGGAAAAGAATGCCCCAAAAATTTATATGCTGATGAATATATTAAGAAAGGTATTTATGTCTGGAAATTATTTAATTATGATTTGCTTGTTTATAATTTAAAAAATGATAGCACTTATGAAATTTATTCAAGTGGTTATTATGATGCAGAAGGTGAAGGAAACTTTGGAGATAGTATTGTCTTTACATCTTCAAAAGATGGTGATTTAGAATTATATCTTTTGAGTTTAAAAGATAAAAAAATTATTAGAAGAATTACAAATTTTTTGGGTTATGATGGTGGTGCGATGTTCTCAAAAAGTGGAAGATATATTGTTTTTAGAGCTAAACATATAAAAGATAGTTTGGAATATAAGGAATTATTAAGTAAGGGATTAGTTAAACCTGATGAAGTTGAATTATTTATTTATGATTTAAAGAAAGATAGTTTTTGGCAATTAACTTATAGTCCAAAAGGTGTTTCAAATTTTGCTCCATATTTTCATCCCTCAGAAAAATTTATTATTTTTTCTTCAAATTTACACGCTCCAAATAGCTTTAATTTTGAACTTTATAAAATAGATATTGATGGGAAAAATCTTGAAAGAATAACATATTCAAATGGTTTTAATTCATTTCCTATGTTTTCAGAAGATGGTAAAAAAATTATTTGGACATCTAATAGAAACGGTAAAAGTAGAAGAGATTTTAATATATTTATAGCAGATTTTAAATGAATGCTTATTTTAAAAGCTCAATTTTTGTGGTGTGCTCAAAAATTTTAAAATTATTTATTTTTCTCACCTACTAAGCAAAAATTGTTGATTTTTTTGAAATATTGATTAAATAAATGCTCCAAAATTACAAAATGGGCACATAGCTAACCTCCTTTTCATAACGCAATCATAACAAGCAGGTGCTCCACAATAACTACAAGTCCTAATACAAGAATTACAAAATCCTCTTCTACAAAACGAACATTGAACATAAACTGGATTTATTCTACATCTAAAACAACGTGCAACAAACATAACCTAACCTCCTTTTATATAAACTTTTCTATTATGAACTTTGAAAGCTCATCGTTCATCTTATAAACTCCTGAAATCAGCTCATTAAGGAAATTATCAATTTCTTGATTTTTGGTTATTGAATTTATTTGTTTTATATAATTTTCTTCAATCTCCCTACATACATCTTTCCAACCACTTGTTATAATTGAAGGCAAATTGGATGAAATTTCGTTATAAACTTTGTTTCTTATTTCATTGGCCTTTTTGTTAGCATAAATAAAAAGCAATATTAATAAAATTGAAGAAACGACTATGCCATAAATAGGCTTCGCAAAAATATACTTTACAAGTATTCCTAATACAATAGAACCAATTATTCCCAACAAAACTTGGATAAATAGATTAGGGTAATTAGTATCTAATCTATAATCAAATTTCAGATTTGGTTTTTTTTGTTTAAAATTTGAATCTAAATCAAAAATTTTAATAATTGAGATATTATTTATCAACATCTTAGCTTTAATAATCATCTCTTTATGAAAAAATTCGCTTATCCCATCAATGTCGGCAGAAATTTTATTATTTAGCTTCTCATTTAGGTTACTTATCAACTTCTTAATAACACTTTCTCCTTTTGTAATAATATCAAAATTTGAAATTTTATGAAGACCCTTTTTTAAGTTTTCCAAGTAAAAATTTATATAATCTTTATCCCATTTCCTAACCTTAGTCATATTCTCTTCAAAGACTTCAATAAGTTCATCTCTTATTATATTTAAATTGGTTTTGAAAGTAGAAACATAAGAAGCAATTATGATAACATTTCGTAAGAACTTAACCAATTTTTCATCATTCTTAAACTTCTTGGCAGATGCCGGAATATAACCTAAAATTCTGTTCTTTGGATAAATTTGTTCAACCTTTTGCTTTATATAATCTATACGTTCTTGAATTTGATTTTTTTCTTCACCTTCAAATAAATCTATTTTATTTAATATAAAAAGAATGTAAATTTCCTCACGCTTTGCTCTCTCCTTTACAATCTCTAAAAATTCAGCATCAAATTTACTTAAACCTTTTGATACGCCAAGCATCCAAATAATAATGTTATAGTTATTCTTTTTAAGGTAATCACTTAACTCATTATTTATGCTACCATCATAACCAGGAAAGTCAGATATTCTAACAAATTTTAAAAATTCTTGCGTTTCAGAATTAAACTCATTTAGATCCCATATCTTAACAGTTTCAGCACTTCCACTTGCCAAGAACTTTCCATCAGGACTAAATGAAACTGAATTAACACTATCAGAATGTCCTTTTAATGTTTCCATCTCTTTCCAACTCTCAACTTCCCATATCTTGATTGTTTTATCACGACTTCCACTTGCCAAAAACTTTCCATCAGGACTAAATGAAACTGAATAAACACTATCAGAATGTCCTTTTAATGTTTTTATTTCTTTCCAAGTTCCAACTTCCCATATTTTGATTGTTTTATCACTACTTCCACTTGCCAAGAACTTTCCATCAGGACTAAATGAAACTGAATAAACACTACCAGAATGTCCTGTTAATGTTGTTATTTCTTTCCAACTTCCAACTTCCCATATCTTAATTGTTCTATCCCAACTTCCACTTGCTAAATACTTACCATCAGGACTGAAAGAAATTGAAAAAACACTATTAGAATGTCCTTTTAATGTTTTTGTTTCTTTCCAAGTTCCAACCTCCCATATCTTGATTGTTTTATCATAACTTCCACTTGCTAAAAACTTACCATCAGGACTAAACGAAACTGAAAGAACACTATTAGAATGTCCTGTTAATGTCTTAATTAGCTTCCAACTCTCAACTTCCCATATCTTGATCGTTCCATCCTCACTTCCACTTGCTAAATACTTACCATTAGGACTAAATGAAACTGACACGACATAATCAGAATGTACTTCTAATGTTTTAATTAATTTCCAACCTCCAACTTCCCATATCTTGATTGTTTCATCCTCACTTCCACTTGCCAAGAACTTTCCATCAGGACTAAATGAAACTGAATAAACACTATCAGAATGTCCTGTTAATGTTGTTATTTCTTTCCAACTTCCAACTTCCCATATCTTTGAGTCACGACTTTCATTGATACCAAGCAAAAGGTTTAGAAATGAAGATTTACCAATAAACTTTACACCAAAAGTACACATTTCAGGTCTATTTACAAAGTATTTCTTTCTTTCTTTTATTCTTCTAACCTTGTCTTCAATTTTCCATAGAATTTCATCTATCATCACTAACCTCCTTTTTATTATATAAAATTATCTATAATGAATTTTGAAAATTTATCATTCATCTTATAAGCACCTAAAATCAGTTCATTAAGGAAGTTTTGGATACTTTTGTTATTGGTTAGCAAGTTTACTTTGTCCTTATAAGTTTCTTCTATTTCTTCACACACATCCTTCCAACCACTTTCTATAATACTTGGTAATTTGGTTGAAACTTCATTATAAACTTTGTTTCTTATTTCATTGGCTTTATTATCTGAATCAATAATCGTCCAAATTAATGAACCTAAGAAAACAAGCGTTCCAATACCAGGAATAAGTGCTCCCAAAGCAAGTCTTGCAAATATACCAGCACCAATTGAAGTCATAATTTTTCCTAAAACTTCACCAAAAAGTTCATTAGAATAACTAGCTTGTTGAACATTGAAATCGGAAAAATCCAAACCTGAAATTCTCTGACTAAAATCATAATTTAAATTCAAATTTAAAATTTCAATATAGGAAATTGACATACCATTTATTAGCTTTTTAGCTTCATTAATTTCTTTACTTAGAAACTCAGCTATTTTCTCTATATCAGCATTTATTTCACTTTCCAATCGCGAATTTAAATCTTCTATTAGTTGTTTAATAACACTTTCTCCTTTTGTAATAATATCAAAATTTGAAATTTTATGAAGACCCTTTTTTAAGTTTTCCAAGTAAAAATTTATATAATCTTTATCCCATTTCCTAGCCTTAGTCATATTCTCTTCAAAGACTTCAATAAGTTCATCTCTTATTATATTTAAATTGGTTTTGAAGGTAGAAACATAAGAAGCAATTATGATAACATTTCGTAAGAACTTAACCAATTTTTCATCATTCTTAAACTTCTTGGCAGATGCCGGAACATAACCTAAAATTTTGTTCTTTGGATATATTTTTTCAATATCTTGTCTTACTTTATTTATTAGTTCCTCAAAACTTTTCCTATCTTCCCCTTCATAAATATCTATTTTATTTAAAATAAATAGAACATAGGGTTCTCTTCCTTTTATAATTTCCAAGAAATCACGATTTGTTTTCAATACGCCTTTTGATATATCAAGTATATATAGAACAATATCGTAGTCTCCCTCTTTAAGGTAATTTTCAACCTCTTTATCCAAGCTCCCACTATAGCCAGGAATATCTACAATATTTAGAAATGCTAAAAAATCAGAACTCTCATCTTTAAAAGCATAATTTTCCAATTTATTATTTTGCATATTATAAACTTTTACATTTCTGGTTAGTTCTATTGTTAGAATTTTATTTTTATAACTTAAAATTTTTCTTGGAAGAATAACCTCAAATTCATCAAGTTTTTCAAAATTTTCATCATAAATTAGAACTTTTTTATTAAGTGCGATAACAAGAAATCCATTATCAAAATTTAAGCAATTGACTTCTTCATTAAATTTGAATTCGTGAATTTTAGTTTGCTTAGAAATGTTGTAAATTTCAACAAAATTTTTAAAGCCAATAGCTAAATATTTTCCATTTCTGCTAAACGAAATATCTTCAATATAATTATTATCAGCTTCTCTAATTTCCATAATTTCAGGTTTTTCTGATTTATGTTCAAAAATAGGAGTATAATCAATTATAATTACATTACCTTGATTTGTTCCAAGAGCAATTTTGTGATAATAGGATGAAATTTTGGAAAAGTATAAGGAATCTTCGCCTTCAAAATTTACTATTACTTTTAACTCTTTTATATCTAAGACTTTATATGAGCCATCAACAAAAATAGCATAAATAAAATAACCATCAGTTGTTAAATCATGAACAGGAAATTCAAATTCTTTTTCAAGAACAAGTTTAAACTCACCATCCCAAATTTTGATTTTTTTATCGTCGCTAGCAGTTACAAGAAGTTCGTCAGCCCAAGCCATACCCCATATAGAAAAATCATGAGCTTTAAAATAATTAAAAATAGAGAAGTCTTTCAAACTTATATTATAAATTTTACCTTCATTTGTTCCAATAGTTAAAATATTTTTGTTTTTGTTTATTGCACAAATTTTAAATCCATCTAAAATTTTTTTAATTTTAAATTCCTTTTCTTCTAACTCGTACTTTGCTAGGACACCATCAAAACTCTTGATTTTTGTGATATTTTTAGTAGTTTCTCCTATTGAAGATTGGAATACATTTTTACCCAATAATAAATTCAAGAATGAAGACTTACCAGCTGACATTTCACCAACAGCACATACTGTTGGTTTCCTTATAAAGTAATCTTTTCTTTGTTCTATTTTACTTATTTTTTCTTCAAGATCTTCAAGAAATATATCAATTTTATTAACCTTCAGTATTTTCATTATCTGTTCAATAGCTCTTATTTGATTTTCAATCTTTCCTTGAGCATCAGTTGATGATTTCTTATCTAACTCTTCATAAAGTACCTCGCTAGTAATAAATACTACTTTTTGAATATCTCGCTTAATTTTCTCAAACGAAGAAACTTTAGAAGATAGAAATTCTTTTTGTTTATAATTTATAACATCATTCCAAAATACCCTCTCAAAGTCCTCAAACAATTTCTTGTATCTTTTTGTTCTTTCATCTATCTCTTCTCCTTTTGCCTGCTTAATAAAACCTTGAAGCGCTAATTTGGCTGAAATGTAAAATAATTGTTCTACATCAATTTTTTGACTATATCCCTGCTCACTTAAAATATCATTCATCTTATTTATAACACCTTTACCAATTAGGTCAAAATTAGATTCTTCTTCTTCTTCATAAGCATCTATCTTATTAAAAACAATATACCTCTTGTCAGGTCTTATCATTGACAATAACCTTGAAAGCTTTTCAATTTCATCTATTGTAATTCCTTGACTTATGTCAAGTATCGTTATAACAGCATCGCTTAAATTTATAGCACTTTGTATAAATTTCTTCATTAATTCTTCATTCAATGTTCCAAAACCAGGTGTGTCAATTACCTCTATTCCAGCCTTCAAATTTTCCAAAGGCATATAAATAAATACACTTAATTCATCCTCTGAAATGTTTAAAACCTTTCCCCCTTCCTTACTTTGCTCTGCTTTTGCTAATGTTTCCTCATTTAATTGCCTTATAAATTCCTTTATCTCCTCTAAATTATTAAATTTCTTTTCTGAATTCTTATATTTTACAGCATAATTTTCACCATAAGAAATATGATAAAGTCTTGCCGTCGTCTCACCTACTCTTGCTTCAAGAATCCTATCCTTAAATATAAGGGCATTTAGGAATGAAGATTTACCATTTGAAACTTCTGCTATTACCGAAACCCTCACTTTATCGTCTATTAAAGACTTTATAACCCCCTCTAATTTTTGTATAGATTCGTCAAAATTTAAAGGTAAATTCACTGAATTTGAAATCTCTTGACATCTTTTTAAATCACTTATATAACTCTTTATACTTTCTATTATTCTAAACTTCTCTTTGTTATAACTATCTAAATCAAACATATTCGCCTCCTTTTAAATAACCTTACTTTCAAGCATATTTCTTATGTTATTTACAGCACTTTCTATGGCTTTTATTTTGTTTTCGTAAAACTTTATTTCATTTTCAATTTCTTCCTTATCCTTTCCAATAAATTCAATACTTTTTTCAACTGAAACTATTTCACTATCCAAATTGGCATATTCTTTAAGTTTCAACTCCTCAAAATAATAGTTTTTAGAACTTTCTATGGAATAAATAACATTATCTTTAAGTCTATTAAAAATCTTGTTTATATCAGCCTCAATACTGCCTGTCGCTATTGTTCTTATGAAATTTTGAATAATATCGGTTAAATCAGGTAAATTCAACTCCCTCAATACTGGATCAAATATCTTACCAAGGAAATCTATTGATGAAATAATGAACGAAGTAAAGAATGAAGTTGATTCTATTTCAGAAAGTTCTGAAAGATCAAATTCAAGCTCTGACTTATTTATAGCTTCTTTTATGCTCAATATGAGTAATTGAATTTCATTTCTTAAATTTACAGATAGGTAGGTTTTTAGGTTATCTGGATCTATGCTTTTCACAGTCGTAATAACTTCCATTCTTTTATTATCAATAAGTGGAATAACTTGGTTTTTTATAATATCTGCAATTTTAGCATCTACTCTTTTTCTTAAATCATTTAGTACATTATCAAGTTCAGATTTTTTTGTTTTTAGTTCGGCTAATTTTGCTTTAAGCTCTTCTCTTGTTTTTTGTTTATTTTCAATTAATGAATTTAGCTGTTTTTTTGTAATTTCTTCAATTGTTTTCATAATTGAACTTATTCTTGTCTTTATGATTTGAGATTTACTAGTCGCTGAGAGATAATTAAATAACTGATTTTTGAAGTCCAAAAAACCTTGATCTTTTTCTTTTGCTGAAAATACAAAAACGGCAAAATCTTCCAAATTCTTCTTTATCTTTTGAATTTCATAATCATCAATTTCATCGCTAACTAAATCAAGTTTATTAAAAACAATAAAAATTTTATCTCTTAAAAATTTAATAATATAATTGTCAAAAAATTCTTTATCTTTTTTCGTTAAGCCTTTGGTAATATCCAAAACAAATATGACAGCATCAGCAGTAGGAACTCTTGAAAGTGTTAAATTTTCTAAATTTTCTTGTAATTCATCAATTCCAGGTGTATCTACAAAAACCACACTTGAAAATGGAAACTCTTTAAGATAAACATTAACAGCTTTTAAATTAGGTTTTTCATTTATAATTTCAAAATTCCTTTCATCAAGTTGATAAATCTCAGAACTTCCATCTTTATAAATTGCTTCAATTTTATCTTCATCTGACTTTATAACAGTGTTTATTGATTTCGTAACTGTTCCAATTCCCGTAGGCATAATATCTTTACCAAGAAGAGCATTCATTATTGTAGTTTTACCCGTTGATAATTTACCTACAAAAACAACCTCTATTTTATCCCTTTTTACAACATCAATAGCAACATCACAAAGCTTTTCAAGATATTCGTTCTCCAAAAACGATATATTACTTTTTATAAGTTCAAGTTCCCTTTCCATATTCAAACCTCCTCTCTAAGTTTTGTCTCTAAGAGTTCTGATATGCTTTTTATAGCATTTAATTGGGTTTCAATCTCTTTTATTCTTTCATCTAAATCACCTTTTTCAAGCATTTTAATTATTTCAGAGCTAATAAACTTAACCTCGTTAAATTTAATTCTAATATTATCTATGAAATCCGTTAAAATATCATTTAATTTATTAATATCTTCCCTTAAATCATAAAGACTAGTATAGACTCCTTCAATGATTCTTTGTTTTAATTCTTGTTTTTTCTTCTCTACATTTGCCAACAAATCAAAAATTGTCCAAACTAAACCAGCTAAAATGCCTATTGGACCAGCAATTGCACCAGCAATTGCCTCACTCCCAGCCCAAATAGCAGCATTAGTTCCTATAAATTCTAAAGCAATTGCTCTCACTAACATTCCCACAGTAAATCCAGCCATAACTCCGCTTAAAAGAGAACCAAAAATATCACCACTCACAACCTCAATCTGACTTGCAATGTGCTTTTCCTCAATTTTCTTTTGCTGATAATCTATCTTAGGAAATCTAAATCTTTCTATATTCATTTTTTCAAGTTCAGAATTAAATTCATCAACACTTTTATTGTAATCTTCAACGTACTTTCTAATATTTGAAAAAATAGGTCCATAATAATTTTGAAAAACATCATCCAAAATTTTTCCAATATCTATTTCAGATAATCGTTGATTTATTTCTTGCTGTATCTCATCCGCGGAAAACAAAGAAGAAAAAACATTATAATTTTCTTCAACATAGCTAATAACTGCTGACTCTTGCAAAATTTTTTCTCCAACTTTTTGAATAATTTCATCGGTGTTTAATTTAATACCTTTTAAATTTTCTATATAACCACTGGCTTTTTGTTGAAGAGACTGAGCCATTGTATTAATTTTATTTTGTTCTCTTAATATAGATTCTTTTTCAGATTTTAACGATAATAATTGATTACTTAAATTTTTATAAATACTATTGACTTCTTTATTTATAAATTCCTTTGTTCTTTCAAACGAAGAAACTTTAGAAGATAGAAATTCTTTTTGTTTATAATTTATAACATCATTCCAAAATACCCTCTCAAAGTCCTCAAACAATTTCTTGTATCTTTTTGTTCTTTCATCTATCTCTTCTCCTTTTGCCTGCTTAATAAAACCTTGAAGCGCTAATTTGGCTGAAATGTAAAATAATTGTTTTACATCAATTTTTTGACTATATCCCTGCTCACTTAAAATATCATTCATCTTATTTATAACACCTTTACCAATTAGGTCAAAATTGGATTCTTCTTCTTCATAAGCATCTATCTTATTAAAAACAATGTACCTCTTGTCAGGTCTTATCATTGACAATAACCTTGAAAATTTTTCACTTTCACCCTTCTTAATTCCTTGACTTATGTCAAGTATCGTTATAACAGCATCACTTAAATTTATAGCACTTTGTATAAATTTCATCATTAATTCTTCATTCAATGTTCCAAAACCAGGTGTGTCAATTACCTCTATTCCAGCCTTCAAATTTTCCAAAGGCATATAAATAAATACACTTAATTCATCCTCTGAAATGTTTAAAACCTTTCC
>CBFGJN010000011.1:0-41892 GCA_965649115.1 Caldifarciminota bacterium
TAGCCGAAAAGTGGGAATTTTGAAGGCGAAGCCTTGGATATAGGGTGGGTGGGGAAAATATAGAAATGATTATATTTCCAGAATTATTGGACAATGCAATGCCTTATTAAATTTATCCTTTAAAATTTTAAAATGCGAATTACAAGAGTTTATACAAAACAGGGAGATGATGGAAAAACACAATTGGTAGATGGAAGTAGAGTTTATAAGGATAATTCAAGAGTTTGTGCTTATGGTGATGTTGATGAATTAAATAGTTTTATTGGTTATTTAAGAAGTTTAATAAATAATGATGAAATAAGTGAAAAATTAAGAATTATCCAAAATGATTTATTTATAATTGGAGCAGATTTGGCAACACCTATGAATTTTGAAAAAGCCTTGAGATTAAGTGAAGAAAAAATTAAACAAATTGAAAATTGGATTGATGAATATAACAAAAATCTTGAACCATTAAAAGATTTTATTTTGCCTTATGGAAGTAAGGAAATTTCAATTTGTCATATATGTAGAACAATTTGTAGAAGAGCTGAAAGAAGTGTTGTAAAATTAATGAAAGAAGAAGAAATAAACAAAAATGTTTTAATTTATTTAAATAGACTTTCTGATTTCTTTTTTGTTTTAGCAAGGTACATAGCAAAAATTAATAATATAAAAGAAGAGTTTGTCAGTTGGAAATGAGAATAGTTGTTATTTCTGATACTCATATTCCATTTAGAGCCAAATCATTACCAAAAATTATTTATGATGAAATTGAAAAATCAGATTTAATAATTCATGCAGGGGATTTCGTTAGCTTTGAATTTTATAGTGAACTTAAAAGCTTAAAAAATATAATAGCAGTTTTTGGAAATATGGATGAAATGAAACTATTAGATTATTTAAAGGAAGTTGAAATTTTTGAAATTGAAGGATTTAGATTTGGTTTATTTCATGGACTTGGACCACCAGTAGGACTTAAACAAAGAGTATTAAAGAAACTTGAAAATTATGGAAAATTTGATGTTATTATATTTGGTCATAGTCATATTGCTTATTATAATTACGAAAATGGAATTCATATCTTTAATCCTGGAAGTCCAACAGATAGATTTTTTGGTCATAAAAGAACTTATGGAATTATTGAAATTAAAAATAAAAGCATAAATTTTGAAATAAGAGAAGTTGTAGAATGATAAAGGGTTTAAAAAGTCTAAAAAATGTTGAAATTTCAGATATAATAAAAGTTTTTATTTTAAGAATGTTTCCTAAATTAAAGCTTTATGTAAAATTTAAGAATAAAAAGCCAGTGAAAGTAAATTTAAGTGAATTTAGGAGTATTTGTGGTGTTATAGAAAATGGTTTCAATATATTGGATGTTGTTGATGATGGTGTAGTTTTTGAATTTTATGGATATAAATTATTTGTTCCATTTTCAAAACTAAAATGGATGCCAGGAGTTCTTCATAAAGGTTCACCCTATTGGAAGTTAGATAATTTAGAAGGAAAGGTTATTCTTGATGTTGGTGGATTTATAGGTGAAACTGCAATTTTCTTTCTAAGTAAAGGGGCAAAAAACGTTATTGTCGTTGAATCAGTGAAGGAAAATATAGATATTTTATTAAAAAATCTTCAAATGAATGGATTTTTAAATAATGTACTTGTTCTTGATGAAGGTTTAGCTAACTACGATGGTTATTTGGAAGTTAGTTATAATAACTTCGGTACTGATTTCGGAAGAGAACTTGGCTTAAATAAAATTAAAATTAAAGTTAGAAATATAGACTATTTTTTATCATTTAAACCTGATATTGCTAAATTTAATTGTGAAGGTTGTGAAAAAAGTATTCTATATGCTAATCCTGATTATATAAAAGCAATAAATGAGTGGTTTATTCAAACGCACGAGGAAGGATTGGAAAAGGAAATAAAGAATTTGATGCTTAATCTCGGTTTCACTTTGATTGAAGAATATAGACATCAAACGAAATCATCTATTTGGACGCTTCATTTTAAATGGATTTAAATTTCCTTGTTTTTAGTCCTTGGGAAGATGATTGGAATGAAAATGTAATTGGACCTCCTCATAATTATTATCTTTTGAATGAATTTAAAAAAAGAAATGTTAATGTTGATTGGGTTTATATTGGAGAGAAAAAATATAAAAATTTTGAAAACATTCATTTTATAAATTTTAAAGAATTTAAAATCAAGAAACGTTATAATTTAATTGTTGGTTTTTCTTATCAACTTCACAATTTGGCACTTGAAATTTCAAGGTTTCAAAAAATTCCATATATAAATAAGCATTTTGGTGTTGGTATAAATCCGTTAATTTGGGACATTAAAAATCCTATAATAGCATTTAGGTATAGAAAATTATTAAATTGTTTTAAAAAGAAAGCTAACTATTATATAATTGAAGAAGATGGAACTAATGGGAAAATTATTACTACAATGTTTAAAATTCCTTCATATAAAGTAAGGATAAATGAGCAACCTAAACCTGATGTTATAAAGTTTGAACCAATTTATAGGAAAGAAAATTTTATAAATGTTGGATATTGCGGAGCAATTTCTAAGTATAAGGGTGAAAGAATAATTTTAAGGATTTTTCAAGAAATTTTAAAAAATAATAAAATCCATTTGATTGTTTTAATGAAGGGTGAAAATAAAGTTTTACAAGAGCTTTCAAAAAACTATAAAAACTTAACAATTATTAAAAATGTTCCTTATTTTGAGAATTATAAATTCTACTCTTCAATAGACTTTCTAATAAATCCTGTTCATTATGGGAATATGACATTACCTACAATTGAAGCATTCACTTATTCAAAACCTGTTATAGCATTTGATATTTCAATTTTTACAAAAATAGAACATCTAAAAAATGGTATTTTAGTTAAACCATATGATATTAAAGAATTTTCAAATTGGGTTTTTGAACTTTCAAATAATAAATTATTATTAAATGAACTTTCAAAAAATGCTTATGAAACATCTAAAACCATAAAAAGTTTTAGTGAGTACATTAAAGATGAGTTTGAATTTTTAAAATCCATAGCGGAGCTTAAATTCAAGGTAGAATAAAGTTCTTTTAAAGCTTTCCACACAACCATATTTTAATCCTTGAATTTTAAACTGCTATTTGCCGAATACCAAGTTCTCTATTTTATTGGAGGTTCTTAAAGGGACAACAGCCCCCTAACCGAAAATAGGGTGGGAAAATAATTTTCATAAAAGCAAGTCTATTTGTTTATAATATGAATAGCTTTTTTCTTTACATTTTCTGCTGCTTCCATCAAAATTTCACTAATTGAAGGGTGAGGATGGGTTGTTAAAGCAATATCTTCTGATGTTAAATAGCTTTCCATTGCAAGTGTTCCTTCGGATATTAATGAACTTGCTTCTGGTGAAACTATATGAATTCCAAGAATTTCATCATTTTCTTCATTAGTTATTATTTTAGCTAATCCATCAGTTATATTCATAGATAATGCTTTTCCATTTGCACTTATTGGGAATTTACCAATTTTTATTTTATAACCTTTTCTTTTAGCTTCTTCTTCACTCAATCCCACACTTGCTAATTCTGGATTTGTATAAACTACACTTGGAATATATTTAACATCGTACTCACTTTCAATACCTGCTATAATTTCAACTGCTACTATTCCTTCTTTTGAAGCTTTATGAGCAAGTAATGGTTGTCCAATTACATCGCCAATAGCATATATATTCTCAACATTAGTTTGTAATTTTTTATTAACTTTAATAAATCCTTTTTCATTTAAGGATATTCCTATTTTTTCTAAATTTAGATTTTCCACATTTGGTTTTCTACCAACAGCTAACAAAACTTTATCAAATTCAAAACTTTTAACATTTCCCTCTACTTCAATTTCAAAAACATTTCCCTTATATCCTATAACTTTTGAATTAGTAAAAATTTTTATATTTTGCTTCTCTAATGCTCTTTTTAAAACAGTTGCACATTCACTATCAACACCTGGTAAAATTTGATTTGCTATTTCAATTACAATTACTTCACTTCCAAGCCTGCTATATATACTTGCAAATTCTAATCCTACTGCTCCTGCTCCAATAATTAGTAATTTTTTAGGAATCTCTTTTAGAGCTACTGCATCATCAGAGTTCCATATAAAATTACCATCTCTTTTTATGTTTGGTAATTCAGATGGTCTTGAACCTGTTGCAATGATTATATATTTACTAACTATCTTTAAATCACCATTTTTTGTTTTTACTAATAATGTTTTTTCATCAATGAATTTTGCTTCACCAAAAATAACCTCAACGTTGTAATTTTTAAGTAAAAAGTTAATTCCTGAAACAAGTTTATCAATAACACTATTTTTCCAACTATTTAACTTTTTAATGTCAATTCTGAAATCATTAATTTCTATTCCCATTTTGCCTGAATTTTTAATACTAAGTAAAATCTCAGATGCATGTAAAAGAGCTTTTGTAGGAATACATCCTACATTTAAACAAACACCTCCAAGATAATTTTTCTCAATTATTATTGTTTTGATACCTAATTGTCCAGCTCTTATTCCCGCAACATAACCACCAGGACCAGCACCAATTATAGCAAGTTCAGTTTTTATTTCATTCATACGAAAATTTTAAAGGATTTTTTATAATAATTCTGCTGTGTCTGATATTAAGCCTTCGACTTGAAAATAACTATCCTATAATTCCCAAAAAATAAATGATTTTATTTATGATTTGAAAACGAGCTTTTGCCTTGAAAGAGGTAAATTGCTCTACCATTAAAATTTAATCGTTTTATGATAATCCTTTTTATATCAAGTTTAAATGTTTTATTTAAAGAACCAAATATATATGAGCTTTTATTTCCTTTAAAAAATCCTTATTTATTTAAAAGTTTTTATTTTATTATCTCTTTGAATTCAGATGTTTCTCAAAGTTCAGCAGTTAAATTAAATTATTCTCCGAATGGAATTTTAAGTGATAGCACTTTTATATATCAAAAATTTATTTTTGGACAAAAAGGTGGATTTGATAATTTTTCTATTGGTTTTAAGAAAAATGAATTTCAAATAGATTTAAAAGCTCAATTTAATGAAGTTCTATATATTGAGACAAGTGAAGAAAATCAAATTCAAAATTTGGATATGATATTTGGTAAAATTAGAGATACAATATATCCAACAGATATTAGTGGTCTTGATAGAAGTCTTATTGTTGAATATAATTTTGACTCACTATATAGAAGAATTGATTTATCTTCCATGGGTAAATTTTCAATTTCTTCAAATCCAATTATTTTTGAAATTGGCTATAAAAATTTTTTAGTTTCATCTGAATTTAGATTTATAACTCAAAGTGGAGATTTTATTGAATATGAAGCTAAGAACTTTTATCTTTCTTCAAGCCCAAAGGTGAAGTTTTTAAATTGCTCAAATTGTAAGTGGTTTGCTTATCTTTTTTCAAGTCCAAAAATTCCCTCACCTTTCAAAATAAAAAGAATTTTTAATGTAAGTGATAAAAGTCATTTTAGTTTTTATTTAACTTACTTTGATAATAAAACAATTTTAAGATTTGGTTATAGTCCTAAATTAATTATTGAAGGTGAAATAAATGATGAAATTTCCTATATTTCTCAAATAACAAATGTTGTTGATTCAATAGCTTATGATAAAAGTTCAAATTATCTTTATGCTACAAAAAATGGTGATACAATTGAAATTTCAAATTATGCTTTGATTTATCTATTTTTCAACTATAAAGATACTACTTATTCAAAAAAACTTAACTTTTTTTATGAAATTCCTCAAAATTTTATATTTGAATTTTATAGAAATTTTAGGTTTAAAAATGTTGATTTTTCGTTATTTTTTGGACAAAGAAGTTTATCCAATTTATATTTTGGGGCTTCAATAATTCACAAATTTTATAAAAAAACACTAATTAATTATGGTTATTTATACAATAGGAATTTTAGTTTTGGTTATCATAATGTTTTTATTAATTTTCTTGTACCAACTGGTAGATTTTTATTCAGTTTTGGTTCTCATATAACGATAAATAAGGAAGGTGAAGAAAAAATTATAAATTCACTGCTAAAAAATTATCTTATTGATTATAAACCTTCAAATTATTTGTCATTTGGCATAAATCTTCAAATAAGTTATTTAAGGTAATTTAATTTTGCCTTCTATAAAAACGATAGTTTATGTAATTCAATCAAAAAATCGTTTATATATTTCGTCTATATTCTTAAAGTAATTCCAATTTAAGCATTCTTCAATTTCCTCCTTACTTAAATACTTTTTAATTTCATTATCATTCCTTATAGCATTTTCAAAATTTTCTCTTTCAAATTGCGATATTTTTTTTAACCATTCATAGGCCAGTTTTCTTGAAATACCTTTTTGAACAAGTTTAAGTAAAAATGGTTGAGTTAAATAAAATTTACCAAATTTTTCCATATTTTCTTTAATTCTTTTCTCATCAATAATTAAATTTTCAATAATGTTTTTTGAAAGTTTTATAATGTAATAGATGGCTGATGTTATATCTGGTAAGATAATTCTTTCAACTGATGAATGGCTAATATCTCTCTCGTGCCAAAGGGCAACATTTTCATTTATAGGTATTAAGTATCCTCTAATAAGTCTAACAAGACCATTTATCCTTTCGCTTCTGATTGGATTTTTCTTATGTGGCATAGCGGATGAGCCTCTTTGTTTTTCATAGAATGGTTCTAAAAATTCTCCAACTTCCGTTCTCATTAAAAGTCTTATTTCTAATGCTAATCTCTCTATATTTTCGGATAATAAAACAAGATTATTTACAACAAAAGCATATCTATCTCTTGGGATAATTTGTGTAGAAACACTTTCAGGTTTTAAATTTAGTTTTTTCATAACTAATTCTTCAATTTTGGGACTTAAAAATGCAAAATTACCAACTGCTCCTGAAATTTTTCCATAACTTATTTCTTCAATACTATCATTTAATCTTTTTAAGTTTCTCAAAGCCTCTGAATAGTAGTTTAAAAATTTAAGACCTATTGTTGTAGGTTCAGCATAAACGCCATGCGTTCTACCCATAATTGGACTATATTTATATTTAATAGCTTTTTCTTTTAAAACTTCTATAAATTCTTCATAAGCTTTTCTTATTAGAATTAATGCTTCTCTAAATATAAGAGCATTTGCAGTATCAATAATATCAGAAGATGTAAGTCCATAATGTAAGTACTTAGCATATTCTGAAATTTCTTCAAGTGCAATTAAAAAAGCAATTACATCATGTTCAACTTCCCTTTCAATTTCAATTTGTCTTTTCAAAAGCCAATTATAATCAATATCTTTTATATCTTCTTTTATTTTAAGAGCTTCCTTTGGAATTATTCCTAATTCAACTTGAACCTCAAGAACAGCTAATTCAACTTCTAACCATTTTTTAAGTTTGTTTTCTTCTGACCAAATTTTTTCAATTTCAGGGAGAAGATATCTTTTAATCATTGTGAAAATTTTAAATCTCATAATTTAATTATTTATGCTTTGTCCAATAATTCGGAAAGTATAGTTATTTCTATATTTTGCTCAACCACACTAAAATTAAGGCAGAGCCTTTAAAATACCCATATTTCGGCTTTGCCTCCCATTAAAACCCCCTATAAAATCAAGAATTTCAGAAAACTTTTCATAAATCATTGATTATCAATTACTTAACACTATTTATTGGACAAAGCACATTATTTATGCTGTGTCTAGTAATTCTGAAAATATAATCATTTCTTATTTTGCCCACCCACCCTATATTTAAGCCTTCGGCTTTAAAATACCCGTTTTTCGGCCGTGGGGGGCAGAGCCCCCAAAAACCCCCCTAAAAATCAATAATTTTCTTGAAAATTTTATAAATTATTGATTATCAATCGCTTAACAATAATTATTGGACAAAGCACTTATTAT
This sequence comes from Caldifarciminota bacterium, assembly GCA_965649115.1. Taxonomy (GTDB): domain Bacteria; phylum Hydrothermota; class Hydrothermia; order LBFQ01; family DSFT01; genus DSFT01. Next base: position 7,950 of record CBFGJN010000011.1, read on the forward strand.
TCCCACCCACCCTATATTTAAGCCTTCGGCTTATAAATACCCATATTTCGGCAATAGGTGGGCAAAGCCCCCCTTGATTCCCCATAAAATCAATAGTTTTTTATTTTAAAATTTTAAGAACATAAGTTTTTGGTTCGTCAGTTTGATAAACAATTTGAAATTTGTCTTTATATTTCAAAATTACAGGTAATAAGTACCTTTGAGTTGTTCCCGTCCAAAAGAAGTTATCAAGAATAACATAATCACAATCTTTTATACTTAAAAATACACTATCAACATTATAAGAAAATTTATAGACTTTACCCTTATTTCCTGCTATTAAATATACAAATTCAGGCTTTCTTGAAACGATAATTTTATCCTTGGGAATATTATTTTTAATATAATTAATAGCTTCAAAAAATTTCTGCCAATCAGGAGAATATAAACTATATGGATTTTCCTTATATAACATCCAATCATTTAAATTTTGAGGAATCCTTTGAATAATCAAGGAAAAGTTGAAAGCGAAGATAAAAGAGCAAATTAACTTAAAGATAGTTTTATTAAGATAATTTAGTGAATTTAATGAGAAATAAAGAATGAATGGTAAAATAGGCAAAATAAATCTATCAGATGTCCAAACTTCTGGCCAAGAAAATGCAACTATTAAATAAAAAATTGAATAAATTTTCATAATTCCCAAATTTTTCTCTTTTAAAAATCCAATAAAAAATCCAATTAAAATTAAAATTCCAATTATATTTAGTAAAAATTCACTTTCTAAATTTATTATTGATTTTGGGATGATAAACAAGAAATAGCTCAAAAAATTGTTTAAAATTCTAAATATAAAGTCAGAAATTGAAATATATCCAAGTTGAGGATTATAAACATTTTTATAGAAAAATTCTTGAATGTACGTTGTTTCATTTGGATTTTTGTGGAAAATTGTCCAAAGTTGCCAAGATAATACAAAGATAGATGAAATAATTAAGCTTAAAACAGATAATTTAAATTTTCTTTTTAAAATTAAATCTAAGACTATTGAAAAAATTATTGAAATTCCAGCATTTCTTATAAGAAAGGCAAAACCAGCAAATATAGATGAAAGAAGGAATTTTTGATTTGTGTAAAAAAATATAGATAATAAAGAAAACAATAAATAAGATGGTTCTGAAAGTAATTTTGAACTATAATCAATTAATAAAGGGGATACTGACAGAGCTAAAAGAAAGTAGAAGTTCCTAAAAATTGTTGTTAATAGAAAAAATGAAAAAATTGAAGAAATTAAGGGAACAATTTTTAAATAGGTTTCATTAGGTCCAAAAAACTTATAAAATATAGCTAAAATTAATGGAAAACCGGGTGGAAAATGTGTATGATATGGACTATTGAATAGATACAAGCTTAAATAATTGTGGTATTCAACTATTGATTTTGAAAGTATAATGTAAATTACATTATCTCCTCCTGTTCCCATTTTAATATCAAAAAGTAAAATACAAAAAATTGTGAAAATTATTAGAGGTAGATATATCATAAATTTAAATTTTAAAGTTTTGCCTTAAAATTTTCGTATGTTAGCTGAAAACTATAAAGCTAAAATTGTTCAATACATAAAAGAATTAGATTATAATGAAAGGTTAAATGTAGCGAGGAAATATCATTATAACATTCATAAAGTTCCTTCTGAATTTTTTATTTTAGACTTATATAATTGTCCTAATGCTTTAAGCGAAGAGCAATATAGTGCATTGTTAAGAGGTGATGAAGCTTATGCGGGAAGTGAAAATTTTATAAATATACTAAATAGTGTAAAAGAAATTTTTAAAAAGAATTTTGTAATTCCTGTTCATAATTTAAGGGGGGCTGAACATTTGATTTTAAAAGTTTTTGAAGGTGATTTTATATCAAATAATCCAACTGATACATTTAAGGTTTTATGTTCTTATTTCAATAGAAAAATTTTAAATAGAGGAAATGGAATTTATTACCTTACAATAGAAAGTGAATTTGAAAAGTTTTTAGAACTTTTAAAAATAAAAGAATTTAAAATTTTAAATGCAAGTAATATATTCTCTCAAATTGTTTTTTGGAAAATTGAAGGAAAGTTAAATAGTAATTTAAAGGATTTGGTTTATCAAATGACAAAAGATTTTGATATAATTGTTTTATCAGCAGATGCTGATTTAATGGGTCATGTCGGAGCTTTAATTATATTGAATGATGAAAATTATTATAGACAAATTAGTGAATGGCTTGTTTCATTTGAAGGTCTTCATACTTATGGAGGACTTGCTGGTAGAGATATGGAATTAATAGCGGTTAGTTTAAATCAAGTTTTGGATGAAAGTTATTGGCATTATAGATATTATGAAATAAAGAATTTATATGAGAGGGTAAAAAATTTGGGTTATAATGTTAGGGATTTTAGTAGTGAAGGATTTTATATTGATATTGAAAATGGTATTGGTTTTAATTTAGCTTTATTTCTATCAGGGCAGATTAGAGTTAAAGCTTATGACAATAAAGTATTTTTAAGAATTCCCAAAAGAGTATATTTTAGAGAGCATTACGATTATCTTTTAAAAGTTTTAAGTTATTTGAAAGATAAAAATTATCCTAATTTAAAAAAGTTGTTTGAAACAAAATTTTATGAAATTGAGATTATGGACTATGAGCTATTAGAACCATTAGAAAAGTACGAAGTTGTTGATTATGATGGATTTAATTATAGATTAAAAGGAATAGAAATTATTTTTAATAAGTCAAAAGATAAAAGATTACAAGCAATAGAAGAAGCAGGTTATAATACATTTTTACTTAAAAGTGAAGATGTTTATATTGATTTATTAACAGATTCAGGAACATCCTCACAAAGTGATGAACAAATTTTTGAAGGATTAAAATACGATGGTAAAAATGCTTTTGATGTGTTAAAAGAAAGTATTTATGATATTTTTGGATTTGACAAATTTATAATTACACATCAAGGAAGACAGGCTGAGCACTTTATATCACAACACTTAATAAGAAAAGGACAATATGTCTTAAATAATATGTACTTTACAACAACAAGATTTCATCAAGAATATGCAGGTGGTATTTTTGTTGATTTAATAGTTAAAGAAGCACATATTCCAGATAATCCTTATCCATTTAAAGGTGATTTTGATATTGATGCTGTTGAAAATTTTATTAAAGAAAAAGGTTCTCAAAACATTGCTTACATTTGTATTGAAACGAATGTTAATATGGCAGGAGGACAACCAATATCACTGAGAAATATAAAAAAATTAAGAGAAATTGCTGACTACTATAAAATTCCTATTGTTTTTGATGCAACAAGAATTGCTGAAAATGCATATTTCATAAAAGAAAGAGAAGAAGGATATAGAAACAAGACAATAAGAGAAATTGTTAGAGAAATTTTAAGTTATGGTGATTTTGCTACAATTTCTGCTAAAAAAGATCCTCTAACTAATATAAGTGGTTTATTGTTAATTAGGGATGATAAAATTTATCGTAAAATTTATGAGTTTGCTACTGCATTTGATGGTGCTCCTTATAATGGTGGATTAGCAGATAGGGATTTAATAATGCTTGCTATTGGTCTTAAAGAAATGGTTGATTATGATTATTTAAGAAGTAGAATAAAACAAGTTGAGTATCTTGGAAATAAATTAATAGAAAATAAAATACCATTAGTTCTTCCAACTGGTGGTCATGCTATATATCTTGATGCAAAAAAATTTTTAGAGCACTTAGACCAAGATTACTATCCCGCACAAGCTCTTGCTGCTGAAATTTTTATTGAAGGTGGGGTTAGGACTATGGAAAGAGGGACTGTTTCAGCAGGTAGAGATCCTATTACAGGTAAAAATAGAAAACCAAGTTTAGAACTTGTTAGAATTACAATTCCAAGGAGAGTATATTCAAATAGTCAAATGGACCACGTTGTTGAAACAATTGTTAATGTTTATAATAGAAGATTTGAAATAAAAGGACTTGAATTTGTTTATGAGCCACCATTTTTAAGGTTCTTTACAGCAAGGTTTAAAAAGAGAAATTAAGGCCAGTAATTCTGAAATTTTTTCCCGCCCATTCACCCTATTTTGAGGAGGGGGCTAAAAATAAGCTTTTCCACTTTAAAATACTCCAACTTTTGCTTTTGGGGAGCAAAGTTTTTTTATAAATTATTGACTATCAACAACTTTAAAACCCATTTTTCTCATTTCATTAGCAATAATTGAACTTAATTGACCTCTCCTACACTTTAACAAATAAACTTTACTTTTATCAAGTTTATCTAAATTTTTCAAAAATTCTTCTAAATTTATCTTATCTAAATCTATTAAAATGTCATAATTTTTAGCTTTATTTTCATTAACTTGTAAATTTTCAATAACTTTAAATGAATCAATGGCATTTTTAACCACTTCATTTGGAACTTTACTTAGAAAATATAACAATTTTTCCTTATTAGCACTTACAACAGCACTATGTCTTGAAATTGCACAGTACTCCTTTCCCTTATAACACAAATCAAAAATTTCTAATTCCATTGCTTTTGATATAATTTCTTCTTTTGTAAAAGCAATTAATGGTCTTATTATAAAAATTTCAGAAAATTCGTTCAAAATTGACAAATTATCAAGCGTTTGTGTAGAAACTTGACCAATACTTTCACCCGTAATTATTGCTTTTATATTTAACTTTTTAGCAATTTCATTAGCAATTTTATAAAAGATAACCTTCAAAACAACATTCCTATAATTATCTTTTACATTTCTTATAATTTCAAATATGATGGGCTTAAAATCAACATAATAAAAATTTCCATATGTTAAGAACTTGTTTGTAAGAAACTTATAAACATTAAAAGCATAATTTATTGTTTCACCACCAAGATCATAAAATAAAAAATCACATCTTATACCCATTTTGTAAGCATAGAAAACACTTACAGCAGAATCAATACCTCCTGATAATAAAACTAATGCTTCTCCTTGACTTGAAATTGGAAATCCTCCATAACATTTAATTTTCTCATCAAATAAGTAAGCATTATTGCTGTCTATTTCAATATATGCTATATATTTTGGTTCTTTTATATTAACTTTCGCCAAATTTGATAATTTTTCTCCAAGAGATTTTTCAACATCATAGGAGTGAAAATTGTGATTTCCTTTTCTTTTACATTTAACTTTAAAGTTATCCTTTATTCTATATTTGAAGAAATCGTAGGCTTTTTCAATTAGTTCATCAAAATCCTTAAATTGAATTATATAAACTTTTGAAAATGAACTAATCCCAAAAACATTTTTTAGTTTATCACTTATATCTTCATCAGTTTGAATAATTCCTTTATCTCTTTTAAGAATAATTTTAGCATTTTTAAATGAGTTTTTTAAATTGCTTTTTAAAATACTGATAAACCATTTCCTTGTACTTTCAGATTTTGTGAAAACCTCACTTGAATACTTAATTAAAAATGTAAATTTCAAAATGGGGGACCACCCCCCACATTAAATAGATTCTTCTTGGCTTTCAGATGGATATTCTGAGCCTTCTGAATACCTAAATGGCATTAGTACCCCTTCCATTTCATCCATATTATTATATTCATCGCATGCTCTAATGAGTTCTATGCCAACTGCTCCCTTTCTTGTTCCAATTACTCTAACCTTTTTTCCTTTCCTTGAAAGATAATCAACAATTGGGACAAAATCGCTATCTCCTGTAACAAGAATAACCTCATCAACATATTCTGCAACTGAAAGAATCTCTAATGCCATATCCATATCCATACTAACTTTAACTGAACCATCTGCTAATTTTTTTACAGGTTTAGCAACAACCCTATAACCCATAAATGATAGAGCATTAATTAATCTTTCTCTTCTTTCGTCACCTTGGAATAGTGGAACAAAGGCAATAGCCTTTATAAGCTCCTTTCCTCTTCTTTTGTACTGTTCCTCTACAACCTTCAAAAGCACATCATATCTAACTTCCTGCCCTATCCTTTCAAAGGTTATATGGACATTCTGAACATCTATGAACATTGCAACCTTGTTCATGCTCGGACCTCCTTTTAAGTTTTAAATATCATTCTAATTGCCAAAAAAATTAAGAGAACTCCAAAGAGACGAGAAAGCCATAGTGAAGGTAATTTATTTGCTATATATGCACCAAAGAATGAACCAATTGCAAGACCAATTATCATAATAAGAGAAACTTTTAAATCCAAATTACCATTTCTAAGATATTCCAAAAAACCAGGAAGAATTCCAATAGGAATAATTAATGCGCCAAGGGATGTGCCTTGTGCTTTTTGTTGAGAAAAACCTATAAGTGTTAAACCCAAAACCATAATTACACCACCTCCAATACCAAACAAACCACTAAATACTCCTGCTAAAATCCCTATCATTAAAAAAACTAAAATTTCATTCATTTTCAAGCTCCTTTAATTTTTTATTAAATGATTTGAGTTTTTCAAGAACTTTTTCATGAAAATCACTTGCCTTCATTCCAGTTGCAATCTCAATAACATCATCAAAATTATCAACAACCCATATATTAAACTCATTTTTTTCAATTGAATTTAAAACTTCTTCATTTAAAATAACATTATCTAAATTCCTTCTTGGAATAATAACACCACACTTTCCATCCAAAAGTCCCATAATTTTAAGGCTATAATAAAATCCTTCAATTTTTTCTGGGATTCCTCCAACAGGTTGAACTTCACCCTTTTGATTTAAAGAACCCGTTATTGCTATATTTTGCTTAATTGGAATTTCAGAGATAGCGGATAATATTGCTAATAACTCAGCACAAGATGCACTATCTCCTTCTACACCTGAATAATTTTGCTCAAATGTTAATCTAATTTGAAGGCTAATTGGAACATCTTTGCCATACTTTTCTAATATATATCCTCCAATTATTAATACAGCTTTTGTGTGAATTTTCCCACCAAGTCCAGTTTCCTTTTCAATATCAATAATTCCCGATCTGCCAAGTCCTACACTTGCAGTTATTCTACTTGGAATACCAAAACTATATTCAGGCATTAAAATAACTGAAAGTCCATTTACAACACCAATTTTTTCACCTTCAAAATCAAAAATAAGAATTCCTCTTTTTATCATTTCTCTTAATTTTTCTTCAACTTTTGAATAGCGATAATATCTACTTTTAATCGTTTGCTTAATAATTTTTTCATCAATTATACTTAAATTTTCTTTTTTTGCTAAGTAGTTTGCTTCAATTAAAATTTCCTTTAAAATTTTTACATTTAATGGCACTTTTTGTTTATCTTCGGAAATTCTAAATAAAAACTTAATAATTTCTAAAATTCCTAATTCTGAAACTTTTAAAAGGTTATTTTCACTTATAATTTCTTCAATTTTATTAACAATGAATTTAATTCCATCTTTTTGTTCTGCTTCTGTTTCAAAATCAACAAAAACTCTAAAAATTTCACTAAAATCAATATCATAAATTTGAAGAAGATAATATAGAAAACTATCACCTATAAGTATCACTTTTGCATTAAATGGGATTGGTTGAGGTCTTAATGTTTTTGTAGAAAATAAACTAAATCTTTCTCCAATATCTTCTATTATAATCTCTCTGTTTTTAATAACTCTCTTTAAGGCTTCATAAGAAAACGCTTCTTTTAGTAAGTCATAGGCATTTATTATAATGTAACCGCCATTAGCAAGATGTAATGAGCCTGCTGTGATATTTAGCACATCAGTTATAAATGCTCCCATAAATGCTTCCTTTTCAATTCTTCCAATAAGATTATAATAAGTAGGATTTTTTTCATATATTACAGGAGCACCTTTTAACTTTTTATTATCAACAATTCTATTAACCTTATATTTTCTAAGGGGATTTAATGGTCCTGGTGGTAATTGGTTTTCTGGTGTTAAAAAAATCTGAAAATTATTTATAATGTCTTCTTCCATATTTCTAAAATAATCTATAACTTTTTCATAATTTTGATATTTAAATTCAAGCTCATTGAAATAATTTCTTATAGTGTTTCTTACAGCATTTTTGTCAATTTCTTCAAGTTTTTCTCTTAATTCTTTATCAAGTTTATTTATTTCCCTTAATGTCTGAGCAATAAATTCTTCAAGTTGCCTTCTTTTTGAATCAATATATGCTTTCATATCTTCACTTAAAGAATTATATTTTTGAGGTGTTAAAGGTTCTCCTCCAAAAATAGGTACGATATTAAAAACATGTGGTGGTTGAACAGGTTGAATAATGAAACCAAGTTCACTAGCTTTTTTATTTAAATTATTGATAAGTTCTTCCCTTTTTCTATTATATTCGCTTGCAATTTCTTCTTTTTGTTTATTTAAGCTTTCACTTTCAAATAAATCTTTTAAAGCACTTTTTATACTTTTTAATAATTTTTCAGTATCCTCTAAAAATTCATCACCTTTATCACTTTCAAGACTTATAGCAATAGGATTTGAAGGATTTTTAAAGTTATAAACATAAAACCAATCGCAAGGTGCTTCCTCTTTTTGTGCAAATTCACTAACTAATTTAATGATTTCGTTTTCCAATTCAAGATGTGTAGGAAGTGATATATATATATTGTAGTTTGAATGTTTTATACTTAAACCAAGATTTAGTGCTTCATAAGCTCTATTTTGTAGTTGGGAATAATCAACTTTATTGTTTATATATTCAGGCTTTATATTTAGTTCTATATCTGAAACTGTTAATTTTTTAATCATATCTTTTGTGCTATATATACTGCATCTTCACCATCAACTTCTTTTACTTTTACTTTGACAACTTCATCATAAGTAGTAGTAATTTTTTTACCAACTATATCTGCATAAATAGGTAATTCTCTCCATCCTCTGTCAATTAAAACAACTAATTTTATTGCTTTTGGTCTTCCAAAGTCAAAAATTGAATCAATAGCAGCTCTTACTGTTCTTCCTGTATATAGGACATCATCAACCAGAAATATAACTTTATTGTCAATTTCAGTATTTAATTTTGTTCCTTTAATAATTGGTGCTTCACTAAGAAGTGTTAGATCATCTCTATAAAAAGCAATATCAACTTCACCAACGATAACATTTGTTTTTATTTCCTTTTCAATTTCGTTTTTTAAATAATTAGCTAAATATACACCCCTTGTTCTTATACCTGCTAAAATAAAATAATCTAAACTATTTGCATTTTCAATAATTTCCAGAGCCATTCTCCTAATTGTCCTAAAAAATGAAATTTCATCCATCAACTTGTATTTATCAACTAATTTATGTTCTGACATAAAGTTTGTAAATTTTAAAGGATAAAAGAATTAAGCAAATGCCTTGTCCAATAATTCTGGAATTATTTATTTTTCTTTATTTTCCCACCCACCCTAAATAAAAGCCTTCGCCTTTAAAATACCCATTTTTTGCTTTGGGGGGCGAAGCCCCCCTAATAATCCCCCCATAAAATCAACAATTTCCTTAAAAATTTTATAAATTATTGATTATCAATCGCTTAACAATAATTATTGGACAAAGCATCAACAAGTTGCCTTGTCTAGTAATTCGGAAAATATCTATTTTACCATATTTTCCCTACCCACCCTAATAATAAGCCTTCGGCTTAAAAATACCCGTTTTTCCGCTATGGGAGGCGAAGCCCCCCATTAAATCCCCCGTGAAATCTATAATTTCAGTATTTACTAGACAAGGCATATAATTCCAAAACTAACCTGAAAATAAGGCGGAGCCTTATAAATACCCCTATTTCGGCATTGGTTGGGCTTAAATCAATAATTTGAGCAACTTAACATTATTTAGTATTGTGGAGCATTTTCTTAACTTTAAAATTTTCATTATGCTAATTATATTTAATTTTATTTCCCCTTTATTACCTTCTCCATTTTCACTTTCATCAAATTCTTTATCAACATTTTCAAGGTCGGAGGCAGTTCTTTATAGTCCTCAACTTCTTGGTAAAAATTTAAATATAGAGTTTTCTTATAGTTCTGATTTTTCTAACATTTTAAATAGGTACTTTTTTGGATTTCAATTTTATTATTTTGGTTTTGGATGGTACTCAATTAAAGCTGATGAATTTTTTGAAAACTTAATTGCTGTTGGTTTAAGCTATAAAAATTTAGGAATAGGAATAAATCTAGAACCTCAAAATGTTCTAAATAATTTAGGAAATATGGAAACAAAATTTTATTTGCGAAGTGTTTTAGGTTTTCATAAATACATACAACCATTTTGGTTTTCAGGAAGTATATTATATGAAGGTAATGAAGGAAGAAATGCAGGCATATTTGCTTTTAGGTATAGTACAAAAAATTATGATATTTTCATTGATGCATTATTGGAGGAGAATTATCCACTATCATATTCAATTAGCACTTTAATAAAAGCTCATAAGAATATAAATATGATTCTTGGTTATAATACATCAAATATGGTTTTTAGTGCTGGTATTATCGTTTTGAGTCAAAAGTTGAAGTTGGCTTATCAGTTTAAAACACATCCTTTCTTAGGAAATTCAAATAGTTTAGGAATAAGCTATTGAATTAGAACTTTTTTACCATTTATAATAAATAATCCTTTTTTAGGTTTATTTACTTTTCTTCCAAGAATATCATAATATCCACTTTTGAATTTTAAATTTGATTTTTCTGTTAAATGTGATGAACTCAAAATTTTCCCACTTAATAATAGCGAATCTTCAAAAATTTTAATTAATCCAAAATATGGTTTATATGAATAGGTTAGAATTTCAGTTTGATTTATTGAATCTAATTGGATTTAAATTTTCAACTTTTGCTAATGATGGTCTAAAAATTATTGTATCTAGGACACTATCTCCATCTATATCGGCAAAAGGAATTTTTATATTTAAGCGAATAAAACAAGTATCCCAAGCTTGCCAAATATCATTTAGGTTAGGATTAAATTTTCCAAAAATCACTCTTTGATTATGATAGTAATTATTTCCTGTCCATATAAAAATTGAATCATTATTTGAGCGAATTTTAACAAGTTTCCCATTTATATTAAGACAAAATCCATAAATCGGCATATTAATAATTGAAATTACACTATCATTTTGTGTTGATGTCTTAATGTTAAAATTATAAATATCATAAATCCAATAATTTCCAACTATTAAACCAAGATAGTTTAACATCGTTTTAAGGTCTCAAAATTATAAAGTATAATTTTTTGAATGTATGTTTTGTCTAGTAATTCTGAAATATAGATTATTTCTTATTTTGCCCGCCCACCCTGTAACTAAGCCTTCGGCTTACAAATTCCCATATTTAGGCTATGGGGGGCAAAGCCCCCCTTAATCCCCCCATTATTTCAAGTATTTCAATGAATTTTTTATAAGTGATTGATTATCAATCACTTAACAATAATTACTAGACAAAGCATGAATGTATATTTTTCTTTATCTTGTCTACTTACCCTATAAATAAGCTTTCGGCTTAAACTTCGCCCCCCTTAAATCCCCCATAAAATTAATAGTTTATCAAGAATTTAACATGATTTAGCGGAAACCCCGTATTTACTGAATAAAGCAAAATCTCTCCAATAAAATCAATAACTCGCCTTATGAATTTAAAATCCTCCTCTTAATATCAATTCAGTTGAATAATTATTACTTATACCATCTCCATTATAGAAAATACTTTTATGAAGGTTTAAGTCTAAAAATAAACCAAACAAGCTAAATCCAATACTTAAACCAGCCGAAATTTCATTAGAATTTAAAGCTTTTTGATATAAATAATTTAAAATTGGTCCTAATTGTAATTTATTGAATGCATAAGAAAAGCCCAAAACAATTCTTGATTTATCTGATTGAATGTGATTATCTTTTAAAGCTTTTGAATAAATTGCTTCACCAAAACCTAAAACTTTATCATAAACAAACGAATAACCTCCTCCAAAACTTACATAATCAACAATTTCATAGCTCTTATCATTTAGATTATAAAATCCAATTGGAAGCTTATATGAAGCTAATAATGAAACAACATTTCTAAATTTTGAAAATTTTCCATAAATAGGAAAAAGTCTAAAACCTAAGTCAATTCCATATAGACTGAAAATTTTATCTTCTGTTTCCATTTTTGAATTAGAATAAACTATTGGTGATGATAAGAATAATGAAAATTTCTTAAAGTTTCTTGAAACAAAAAAATTAAAAGAATTACCACTTAACTGACCATGCTCATCTTTCCCATAAGAGTAGGTCCAAGTTATAAAAACTTCATAATTTTTAAATAATGTTGAACTTAAACCTGTTGGAACATTTAAAGCACCTACACAAGCAGGACAATGTCCAATTAAATTAAAAAGCATAATCTATACCTCCTTTTATGTTATAATTTCTGTTTATATATTCACCTTCAAATTCAACAAAAATTTTAGCATTCGTTCTTATATAGTAAGAAAAGTTAAAAGCAGTTGTAAATAATCTTTGATTAAAATAAATTGAGCTGTCTGGCGCACTTATGTAGTTAATTAAAATTGAAAAAACTTTTGGAAATAGAATATAATCTAATCCAATAAATCCTCCATAAAATTCATCATAATCTTTGCCATACAATAATTGTCCAAAGAGATGAGCATTAAGATAACTATATTTAAAGTCAAGTCCAACTCTTCTAATGTTAGTATAATTATTTAAACTGTCAAAATCTTCTCCATAAAGTCCAAAAATGCCAAATTTAAATAATTCTAATCTTGAAAAATATAATTTTTGATTGTTGTTATCCTCAAAATTTAATCCATTACCATTAACAATTCCAAAACTAATAAATGGAAATTCAAATAATGCTCCTCTATGATAAGTTAATTGCCAATTTGAGAATTTATAAATATAATAATCTGAAATTGTTAGTCTTAATTCTCTCATAAACATCAAATCACTAATTTGAAATTGACCAATTGTAAAGGCTAATTTTTCATTATGTAAATTTATCCAGGCATCTTCAAACTTAGGAGCTTCACCCTCTTCTATTATTAAGTAAGTATAAAAATTCAAATTTTTACTAATTGGACCACCTGAAAAAATTTTAACAAAATTGGGTGTTAAAAATTGATAATGCTGACTATCAGTTTTTATATTGGCTTCAAATAATTGATTAAATCTAAAAGCAATTGGAAATTTCTCAAATAAATTTAATTTTTCATCTCCTACATTTTTATAAATTTTTTCATCATTTCCTTCAAGATAATAACCTTTTTCTATAAAATGCTCTCCAAATGGATTTAATTTTGGATAAGAATAGTGACATGTTTGACAACTGAATCCGTACATTCTTGCAAAAGCTGGAATAGATATAATTAAAATCAACATTGTTATTCAACAAAAATTCTGCTCATCATGTTTTGATGGCCTAAGCCACAATACTCGTGGCAATAGACCCTATACTCGCCAGGTTTTTCAAACTTAACTCTATAATAGGTTATAGCGCCAGGTATTGCCATTAAATTTACATTTGTTCCTTCAATATGAAAACCATGAATAACATCAGGGCTTGTAAGATAAATATCAACGATTGAACCTTTTGGAATTTTAACTTCCATAGGAAAGAAACTAAATTGTCTTGCTATATAATGAATTTCATATTTATTTTCAGAAACTTTTATAATTGTATCTTTTTCAAAAGGCTTTACATTTACAATACAGGTTGGAAGCTCTATGTTTTTAACATAAGCACCATATAATATAAGTGAAAAGAAAATTAAAAGCAGTATAGATGCTAAGCTCAAAGCAAATTTTTCAGCTTTCATGTTTTTACCTCCTTTTTTCTAATTTCATCGTGCTTTATTTGACCTCCATAAAATCCCGTTATTGAAGAAGATATGATTGTCAAAAGAAGAATAATGAAAACGAAAATCCTAAATTTTTTCGTAATAAGTGAAACAATTGAGCTTAATAATAAAACTATACTCAAAATAAATGTCCATAAGGCAAATTCTTCGTGAATTTCAATATATTCTTTATTTAATTGATTTTCTAACAATTCCTCGGCTTTATGACCAGAAAAATAAACAATAATTGTAATGATTGAAAGAATAATTAAAAACCACAGACTAATAAATTTAATTTCTTCATTTTTACGATAAATGCCATATAAAAATATAAAGAAAATAATTAAAAAACCCACAATAGAAAAATGATTTAATAATAAATGAATATGAACAGCAGACATGATAACCTCCTAAAATAATAGAACTGGCATTAAAGCCCCTCTTAGAACTCTCTGTGTTGTAGAACTATAAAATAGTCTTTCAAGGATATTTAAGCTTTTTCTTCTTGACATTATAATTAAATCAATTTCATTATTATTAGCGTATTCTAAAATACCTTTACTTGCTTCTTCTGAAACAATAATTTTTAGATGCCAATCAATATCTTTAAAATTGTAATTTTTTAGATTTTCATTTAATTTACCTTCTTGAAGTTGAATTTCTTCAATTGGCACACTATGAGGACTTTCAATAACATTTAGAAGATGGAGTTTAGCATCAGTTAATTTTGCTAGTTCAATTGTAAAAATTAACGGTTCAAAAGAATAACTTTTTTCATTTATAGTAAGTAAGATATTTCTAAATGATGTTTTAGGTTTTCTTGTGCCAAAAAGAATAGGAATTTCAGATATATTCTTCAAAGATAAAGCGTTAGAACCAATAAAGTTAGCATCTTCAACATCATAACTTGAGCGTCCAATAGAAATTAAAGAACTATTTAATTGTTTAGCTATTTCAATAATTTCATAAGGGATATGGTTTGAAGAGATTTTAATATGAACTTTCGCATCTACTTTATTCTCATTTAGAAAATTCATTAATTTCTTTTCTTTTTCTTTCTTTTCAACTTCTGGTGTTGAAAGTCCATAAACTTTTGGAGATACAAAATAAACAACATTTAGCTCCCAATTGAAAATTCTTGAAATTGTCCAAGATGTTATAAGAGCATTTTCGCTTTGCTTTGAAAAATCAAAAGCACATAAAATAGTCTTCATGTTTTAACCTCCTTTTTTTAAGAACATTTCTAAATGTAGCCAATAGGCTAAAAAGCCTATAAAAATCCAAATAAAGGCACTTAAAATGAGTAATAAAACACCCAAGAAATTCATTTTTTTATTTTGAAATTTTAAAGTAAATGGAGAAATAATACCACATATTCCTGTTAGAACATAACCAATACCTGCTAAAATTGGCATATAAGTTAATTTCAAATTTATTATTCTAACTCCAAGTTCCACTGATAACAATCCAAATATAAAACCTAAAATTGAGAGATAAAATAAATCAATTTCTAAAATTAAACTTAATCCAGCAAAGAACATTAACATTCCAAGTAATATCGCAGGTTCTCCAAATAAGATATTATAACTTTTTTCTTCAAGTGGCCAATTAAAAATAAGATGAAACGAAGGAATAATAAGAATTATAGATGTCAGAATAAATGGGAAGGAAAATTTCTTCTTTTCCTTACTAATTAAGAAAAGAGCTAACATAATTAAACTTGAAGAAAGTCCAATAAGCATTAAAGATATATAATTTGGCATATTTTATCCCCTTTTCAACATAACCATATAAACTAAAAGCCATATAAATGCATATAAAATTATCATTAGAACAAAAAAGAAAATTGAACCTTTTGGAAAGAATTTCTCACTCATAGTTTAACCTCCTGTTGCCCTAAAAACATCATAATAAACAAAAGTATAAGCAAGGATAATAAGAAGAATAGCCAAAAATAACCATAACTTAAATTCATTTAGAATTTTATTATATCCATTTTCATAAGGTTCTGAACTTTCAATTTCTAAAATCTCTTCTTTAACTTTCTTTGAAAAAATTGTTGAAAAGAATACAATGAAATAAATAACCATAGCCAAAAACATTAAAATTCCACCAATTAATGAAATATAATTCCAAATTTGCCAGTGTGGATTAAATAATGGACTATCGGGATTTGAATAAGTTAAGCCCATATTTGTTCTTCTTGGGATTCCAAAAATTCCTCCAATCATCATTCCAAAACCAAAAATTAAAGAACCGACTAACCAAAGGTATGGAACTAATAAATTCAAAAATTTTAGTTTAACTTCTTTACCTGTAATTCTTTCAATTAAATATAAACTTATTCCAAGAATTCCAAGAAAAACAATTCCTCCAAGTGTTAAATGAAAATGTCCTGGAACATAAGAAGTATTATGAACAATAAGATTTACATTATATGAAGCATTTACAATCCCTGTTATTCCACCAAAAATAAAAATTATTAAACCACTAATAAAATAAGCAAATAACCATTTCTCCTTATCAAAGTATGGAAGTTTAAATAACCAAGATAATAAACCATTAGAACCATTTTTCCTTCCTGCATATTCAAGTGTTGCACTAATTGTAAATGCTGTTATAAATGAAGGAATTGCTACCATAAATGTTAAAAATCCTTGAATTAACTTCCAATTTGTTCCAATTCCAGGGTCAGCAAATTGATGATGAACACCAACAGGAATTGAAAATATAATAAATAGAGCAAATGTTAAGCGAGCGAATGTTTCAGAATACAATTTTGAATTTATAATTTTTGGAAGGATAACATAAAGTCCAACATAAATAGGAAGAAGCCAAAAATAAACAAGTGCATGTCCAAACATCCAAAATAGTGTTCTTGCTAATAAATTATTTATTTCACTAACAATTTTTAATGATTTTGGAAGAAGCATGAATAAAATTTCAATAGCAACTGGAATTGTACATAAAAACCATATTATAAATGCTGAAAATATTCCATATACAGCAAGAGGTGTTTCTTTATTTTCTTTCTTATAATTTAAATAAGTTGGAATCCAATTAAAAAATGCTATCCAAGAACCTATAACAAGCAAAACTGCACCTATATAAAATGTCGGAGGTGCAATAAGTGGAGGATAAAATGTATATAAAACATCTGTTTTTTGTATTAAAATTGAATAGGCAGTTATAAGTGTTCCTATAAACATTAACCAAAATGAAAACCAGGCAATTTTTAAGTTTATTTCTCTTTTTAAAAAGTAGGTTATAATAGCATTACCAAAAGCAACAGCAAAAAATGTTGTAAGAACAATGGCATTAACAACGCCATGAAGTGTTAAACCTTGATAATATGTAATACCTAAGAAATCAACTGATTTTATAATTCCAGCTCTATAAAGAACTTGCATAAGTCCATGGTAAATTCCAAGGATTAAAAGGATTATTGGAAAGGTAATTTCCCAAAATATAAGATTTTTTAAGCTTTTAGATATTTTCATTTTTCAACCTCCTTTTTAGGTTAAATTTATCAAGAATAAAATTTTAAAGTAGTAAAAAATTACTGACTTTTTTAGTAAGAATTTATCCTTTTATAGTTTTTATCAGGGGTTTTAAAGAGGATGAAGTCCCCATGCCGAAATAGGGGTATTTATAAGCCAAAGGCTTATTTTGGTGTGGGCAAAATTACTGGGCAATACAAAAAGCATCTGCTTTGTCTAGTAAGTAGTGTTAAGTCCTTGATTATCAATAACTTACAAAAATTTTAAGGAAATTAAAAATTTTATGGGGGACAAAGCCCCCCTAGACCGAAAAATGGGCATTTATAAGCCGAAGGCTTATTATTAGGGTGGGTGGGAAAAATATAGAAAAATATATGTTTCCAGAATTACTAGACACACCAAAAAGCATCAATATTCGTCCTTTAAAATTTTAGAAATGTTAGAATTAAAAGAAAAAAAATTAACAATTAAAGATTATGAGAAATTACCAGAGGGTAGTCCTTATCAACTTATAAAAGGAGCGTTAATTATGAGTCCAGCACCATCAGCAGAACATCAAAGAAGTTCAAAAAAAATTTTCTTAAAGCTTTATGAATTTATTGAAAAATCAAATTTGGGAGAAGTCTTATATTCACCTATTGATGTTTATTTAGATGATGAAAATGTTTATCAACCTGATATTGTAGTTGTTTTAAAGGATTCAAAAGCAAAAATTGTTGAAAAAGGGATTGAGGGAGCACCTGATATTGTCATTGAGATAATTTCACCATCAACAGCTTATTATGACTTAATTGAGAAGAAAGAAGTTTATGAAAAATATGGCGTCAAAGAGTATTGGATAATAGACCCGAAATCAAAAACATTTGAAATTTACTTAAATTCTGAAAGTGGTTTTGAGATTATTTCAAGAGCAAAGATAAAAGGATTTGTAAAATCACGAATTTTAAATTTAGACTTAAATGTTGAGGAAATTTTTGAATAATTAATCATTATTAGAGGCAAGGCCCCTATGCCGAAAAATGGGCATTTCAAAGGCTTTGCCCTATTCATAGGGTAAAATAAAATTCTTTGTTTTATCGGGGCGTTCTTAAAGGGGGCATTAGCCCCCCTCATCAAAATAGGGTGGGTGGAGTATTCGGCAGATAGCAGTGTGGATGGAAAGCTTTTTTAAATCAGTGGGGTTTTACCCTCTATAAAGTTATTGATTTAATGGGGGGATTAAGGGAGGCGTAGTTTAAGCCGAAGGCTTAAATATAGGGTGGGTGGGCAAAATATAATAGAATAAATAGTTTTAGAATTACTGGACACAGCACAAGCTATATGCTTTTTTTAAGGAAATTGTTGATTTATTGGGGGGATTATTAGGGGGGCTCTGCCCCCCAAAGCAAAAAATGGGTACTTTAAAGCCGAAGGCTTTTATTTAGGGCGGGTGGGAAAATAAAGAAAAATAAATAATTCCAGAATTATTGGACAAGGCACAAGCTATAATTTTATCTACTTTAAAATTTTCAAACTATGAGATATGCTATTTTACAAATTTCTGGAACACAAATGAAAGTAGAAGAAGGAAAGGAGATTACAATAAATAGAATAGAAGCTAATGAAGGAGATATTATAGAATTAAAAGATGTTCTCTTTATAAAAGATGGAGAAAACTTTATCTTTGGAAAGCCTTTTGTTGATAATGCTAAGGTTTTAGCAAAAGTCATTAAACATTTTAAAGGTCCTAAAATACTTGTTTTTAAATATAAAAGAAAAAATAATTATAGAAGGAGAAGGGGTCATAGACAGTATCTAACAAAACTTCTTGTTGAAAAAATTGAGTTTTAATGGATTTTGATAAAGTTTTAGAAAAATACAATGAACTTGAAGAAAAATTATATAAATTAAGTAGTGAAAATAAAATTGATGAATTAAAAGAGGTTGCCAAAGAATATGAAGATTTGAAAGAAATAGTTAAGAAAATTAAAGCTTATAAGGATTTGCAAAATTATCTAAAAGAATTGTTTGAATTAAAGGAGATTGAAAAAGACCCAAAATTAAAATCTGAAATTTCAGAAGAGATTGAAAGTACAAAGATTAAAATTGAAAAATTGGAACTTGAGATAAAAGAATTATTAAAGCCAAAAGACCCGAATGACGAACTGAATGCTATAATTGAAATAAGAGCAGGTGCAGGCGGTGATGAAGCAGGTATATTTGCAGGTGATTTGTTCAGAATGTATAGTAAATATGCTGAAAAGAAAGGTTGGAAAATTTCAGTTATTGATGCTCATGAAAATGATTATGGAGGATATAAAGAAATTGTCTTTATTGTTGAGGGAAAGGGAGCGTACGGTAGATTGAAATATGAAGGTGGAGTTCATCGTGTTCAAAGAGTTCCAATAACAGAAGCAGGTGGAAGAATACATACTTCAACGGTTAGTGTTGTTGTTCTTCCTGAATATAAGGATGTTTCTGATATTGAAATTAAAGAAGAGGATTTAAAAATTGAGACATTTAGAGCAAGTGGAGCAGGTGGTCAACATGTTAATAAAACTGAAAGTGCAGTTAGAATTACACATATTCCTACAGGAATTGTTGTAAGTGTTCAAGATGAAAGGAGCCAGCATCAAAATAAAGCGAAAGCACTAAGAATTTTGAAATCAAAACTTAAAGAAATAAAAGAAAGGGAAAAACTTCAAGAAATAGGTGAAAAAAGAAAAAGTATGATAGGAAGTATGGAAAGGGCAGAAAAAATTAGAACTTATAATTGGCCACAAAATAGAGTAACAGATCATAGATTAGAAGGTGAAAATAAAAATTACCCATTGGATAGAATTATAGAAGGAGAACTTGATGAGTTAATTGATAGTTTAATTTTGAAATTTTCAAATATAGAGTCTTCTATATAATTTTAAATGAAGAAATGTCTTGATTTTTCTCAATAAGTTCTATTAAAAATTCTATATTTCTAATAAGCTCCCTTATATTGAAAATTGTTTTTTCGTCTTGATATTCTAATAAATAATTTTTTGCATTATTAAAAATTTTAATAGCGCCATCTTTATTCTTTTGAACAAGGTACTTATAATAGCCTGCTGAGATTTGAATTAATGCTTTAATAAAATTGCGATATTTATTTTCTTTTGGAATTTCTCTCCAAAGTTCCTCCAATACTTCATGTGCCTCAAAAAATTTCCCCTCTTGAAATAATTTTATTCCTTCTATAAATCTCTTATCGTTAAAGATTTTTTCCTTTAAAACAAGATAAATAGCACTTATATCTAAATTTCCATATCCTAAATTTATTGCTCTTTTTAATGTTTTATTTATTGGTTCTAATATGTGAGAATAAATATGGAATTGATTTATTAGTTCAAAGAAATAATTTAAATCCTTATGAAGCAATTCTATGGAAAATTGAGGTTGAAAGTCTTCATTTAATATCTTATCTTTTTTAATTTCTAAAAAATAACTTCTACCTGCTCCATTTAAAAGAATATCTAAAATTATTTCCTTTTCAATTGAAAGTTTTTGAGCTATTGTAATTGTTTCAATTATAGAATGAGATATTCCTGCAAGTGCAAAATTATTTAATAACTTAATTTTTGTTGGCTTTCCTAATTCATCAAAATAATAAACTTTTCTTGTAAAAGTTTTGATTATTTCTTCAATTTCTTTAAATTTATCACTATCTCCATAAATTAACATTACCAAATTTCCACTTTGTGCTGCGGGAATAGAGCCGAGTAAAGGAGCTTCAAAATAATAACCATTTAAATTTTTTATTTTGTTATAAGCGTATATTACAAATTGATAACTATTTGTTGTCATATCAATAATAATTTTATCTTTTAGGTTTTGTTTTTCAATTTTACTAAATAAAAATTCTTCAACTGCTTTTGAATCTCTTATGATAATAAAAATTACATCACAATTTTTGAAAAGGTCATTTGGATTTTCATAATAATTGTAATTTTTTGCCTTTTCAATAGTTCTATTATGTACATATAATTCCAAACCTTGACTTATCATTCTATCAACAATAGCTTTACCAAGATTTCCAAGACCTACAAAACCTATCTTCATTTTTTTACCCCCCTTTTAACATAATCTATCCAATAAAAGATAACTCCAAAAGCAACTGAAACATTTAAACTTTGAACTTTTCCATATTGAGGAATTTTAATTAAATAATCTGATATCTCTAAAATTTCTTTATCTATGCCATTGCTTTCATTACCAAAAATAATGATTGTTTTTTGATTATAGTCATATAATCTATAATCAATTGATTTATTATCCAAACTCGTAGAAATTATTTTGAAATTTTGCTTTTTCATATTTTCTATAAATTCAAATGGATTTTTAATAATTTCAATTTCTATCCATTGATGAGAACCTTTTGAAATTTTCTCATTTATTACAAATGGTTTATCTTCCGTTATATAAATTTTCTCAATACCTACTGCATCTGCTGTTCTTATAATAGCAGAACAATTTTGAGGATTTTCAAGTTTATAAAGATAAGGAAAAATATCTTTTAGTCTATTCATTTATTTTGAAAGTTTAAAGTCTTAGTTGGAATAACCATTCCTAAACCAAGACTATTTTTACTACCTAAGCCACAATTTAAAATGATATTTTTCATTTCATTTGAACAGGAAATTTTTAAATTTCCACTATAACCAACTATGTAATTTCCCTTGTATTCTAATACTTCTTTCTTATACTCTATAAATTCAAAGTTAAATTCACCTTCATAATCAGAACCATAAACAAGCTTGAATTTTTTCTTTAAATTTTCAAAAATAAAATTACTAAATTCTTTATCCTTAGGGCTAAAATAAACGAATTTCTTATTTATTGTTCTATAAATTGTTATGGGAGATAATGTCTTAAAGAATTCTTTATTTAAATCAAATTTTAGAATTTTATAACCTTTAAATTTTATTTTTCTTTTGAAAACACTAATAAATCCCTTATTTAAGATGTTTGATATTAAAGATATTACAACCTCATCAATAATTGAAGCAAAGTAAAAGTGAATGGGACTCTCAAAAACAATTTTTTTATCATATATAGAAAATTTTGAAAAAATTCTTGAAAATGTAAAAAGTTTAAATTTTCTCTTACCATACTCAAAACCAACATTATGTAAAAAATCTGAAAAATTTTTGTCCAAATTCTTATAAATAGCAGATTGTAAATAGTAGTTATAATTAATTGGAATTTCTAATTGATTCTTAAAGGAAAATTCAAATCTAACTATCATAATTTGAAGCAATTTTCAATTGTAATTGCAGTTGTAATAGGTCCAATTCCACCAGGAACAGGTGTTATCGCGCTGACTAAATCTTTAACATCTTCAAAATAAACATCTCCAAACAACTTACCATTTAAATAATTTGTCCCAATATCAATAATAATTGAATTTTCTTTTACAAAACTTCTATCTATGTAATTTGCTTTACCAATTGCACATATTAAAATTTCCGCATTTTTTGTAATTTCTTTTAAATTTTTTGTTTTTGAATGGCATATTGTAATTGTTGCATTTCTATTTAATAATAGTAAGGATAATGGCTTACCTACAATAATGCTTCTTCCAATTACTACAACATTTTTACCTTCTAATGGAATTTCATAATAATCTAATAATTCAATGACCGCTTTTGCTGTACTTGGAACAATAAACTCATTGCCATATAAAATTTTCCCAAGGTTTAATGGATTTAAACCTTCAATATCTTTATTTGGATCAATTTTAGAAAGGACATTTAATGGATTTATTTGTTTCGGAAGTGGCATTTCAACAAAAATACCCTTAATATCATTCCTTTCATTAATTTCACAAATTATATCTATTAGTTCAGTTTCGGTTGTATTTTTGTTAAGTTTTACAATTTCTGCTTCAATTTGAAATTCAGAAAATTTTTTTATTTTACTATTTAAATATGAAATTGTTGATAAATCATTTGTCAAAACAATTATGGCTATTTTTATAGGTTTTGGCTTTATTCGCTGATATATTCTTTGTGCAACAGGCTTGCCTAATAATAACTTCAAGTTTGAAATTTTAAAGGAAGTACATTTATATCTTTTGTTTTGTCTAGTAATTCGGAAATATAGATTATTTTTTATTTTTTCCCACCCGTCCTAAAAATAAGCCTTCGGCTTTAATTTCGCCCCCCTTTGGTGAGAAGTTTAATCCAATTATTTATGATAAGGATAGCTTTTTAAGGCTTTTGAGTTAGTCTTCATCTAAATTCTCAAATTCTTCGTCGTCATCTTCTTCTATAAGTATTCTGGGATTTTTTATAAATTTCCTCATAAAGTATTCTATTATTCTTGAAGGAATATAACCCATTTTATCGCATTTAATCTGAAAATCATACCAAACATCTTGGTCAATAAATAATGTTATACCCTTTCTTTTAGTTTCGTTCATTTTTTATATTCAAGTATTTTAATTTTTTTGTTGATAATGTCAAAATAGCAAAGTTCAATTGAATGGAAAACTTTATATATTTCGTCTTCTTTTTCTGAAATAACTTCTTTTATTTTTTTGTCATCCATCGCTAAAAATCTTGATAAAATTACTCCAACTTTTGGAACTAAACAATTTACTTCATTTCCTCTTTTTATTAGTTGCTCTATGGCATTTTTTAATGTGTTTTCATTTAAAACATTTTTGATTTCAATTATGAAATAATTCCTCCTGCTTTCTAATTCTAATATAAAGTCAGCACCACCTTCTGGAATGTGAGTAATTCTATATTTTTTAAATGATTTTTCTGAAATGTATAATTTTAATAAATCCCATTCGTTTCCTTCACTTCTTATTTTCTTTATGCCTTCTATTATTTGTCCTAAATAGGATTTTTCTTGACCATCCTCCT
This sequence comes from Caldifarciminota bacterium, assembly GCA_965649115.1. GTDB lineage: Bacteria > Hydrothermota > Hydrothermia > LBFQ01 > DSFT01 > DSFT01. Next base: position 32,157 of record CBFGJN010000011.1, read on the forward strand.
GGTAATATAAGCCTTCATAAATTCTTTTTAAATAAGGAATTTTTTGCCCATCTTTTTGATAATATAAGGCTTCATCTATTTTTTTAGATAGAGAATTAAAACCATTATCTATTTTTTCAGATAAAGAATTAAAACCAGTATCAATTTTTTCGGATAGAGATTTAAAACCTTCTTTAAGCGTTTTTAGAATTTCTATTAGAATATCTTTTGGGGTTTCAGGAATTATTTCCTCTGGTTTTCCTCCCATTTGTTCTTTTATTTCTTTCTCTTCCATAACTTTGAAATTTTAAAGCATTTTTTTATAATTATTTGCTGTGTCTAGTAATTCTGGAACTATTTATTTTATTATATTTCTCCCGCCCGCCCTATAATTGAGCCTTCGGCTCTACTTACCCATATTTCGGCTATGGGGGGCTCCGCCCTCCATTAGATCCCCCGTAAAATAAATGATTTTCTTAAAATTTCATAAGTTATTGATTATCAATTATTTAACACCATATAAATACTCAACTTTTCGCCAGGGGGCTACCGCCCCCTTTAATAAACCCCCTATAAAAACGATAATTTCAGAAAATTTTTTACAAGTTATTGATTATCAATCACTTAACATCATTTATTGGACAAAGCATATATCTTTTGCTTTCCTAATAATAAGTCTTCGGCTTATAAATGCCCATTCTTATGCCTCGGGATGCAAAGATTTTATTGATTATCGCTATATTCAATACCAAAATTTTCTGTTTCCCAAAGAATAACCTTTTCTAAATTTGGATATTTTTCTTTAATTTTTTTATAGAAAAATTTTGCTAGATTTTCGCAAGTAGGATTGAAGTCATAAAATTCATTTAAAAATTTTCTATCAGGAACTAAACTTTTTAGAAAATTTTCAACTTCAAGAAAATCATAAGTTATCTCTTCATCATTTAATCTATCAGAGTTAATATGAACTTCAAGTAAGTAATTGTGACCATGAATTTCCTCAGGCTTACCCTTATAACTTCTTAAAAAATGAGCAGCAGAAAATTTAATTTTTACAATTGTTTTAAACATTAGTCAAATATATCAAAAAGGTCAAACCACTTTTTCTTTTTCTTCTTATAATAATCATCGTCGTAATGTCCAAATTTCTTATAATCCTCCTCCCAATCATATTCAATTTCTTTAATTCTATTTATAATTTTTTCAAGTTCTCCTTTATCAAGCCAAATTCCTCCACATTGAGGACAAACGTCAATCAAAATTCCAACCTTTATAACTTCATTCATAAACACACTACAATTTGGACATTTTTTCATAATTGAAATTTTAAAGGATAGAAAATTTTTTTCTGTTTATTATATTTTCCCGCCCACCCTACGAATTAAGCCTTTGGCTTTTAAATACCCATTTTTATGCCTTGGGGGGCTTACTTTATTGGACAAACTAGTAATTCCACTTTAAAATACCTCAACTTTTGCTTTTGGGGGCAAAGCATTTCTGTGATTGAGCCTTTTTTTTTATGCTTTAAAATTTAAAAAGTTTTATGAATACAAAATGGAAATATCTAAGAAGGTTGCTTAAAGAAAAGCCTAATGTATCCCTAGATAAAACTACAAAAATTCCAAGATTATCATTACCAAGACCATTATATATATGGGAGTTTGATTTAGGGATAACAACGGGTAGTGGTCCAGGCAGTGAAGATGAAGGTGCTGTTGGAAGAGATGAAATTGTAAAGTACTTTTTATCAGAATTTCAAATTCCGATAATTATTGAAGAAACAAGTTATGAATTTGATGTTAGAAAAGAAGGCAAGAGTAAAGTTGGAAGAATTAGTCAATTAGACTTAGAAAGAACACTTAGACAAAAAATGAGAAGACTTGCTATTGAAGGTAATTTAGACCCTTCTTCATTATTTGATACTCCATTTTCAGATGAAGACCTTGTATTTAATCGTTTTAGTATAAAAGAAACATTAAGTAAAAAATGCTTAGTTGTTCTTGGTATAGATGTATCTGGCTCAATTAGTGATATTGAAAGAGTTATAGCAAAATCATTATTAATAGGACTTATACAATTCTTTGGAACAAACTTTGAAATGATTGATTTTTATGGAGTTTCTCATGAAGTTTCTGCAAAAATTTTTGGTCCATTAAAAATTCAAAAGTCAGAAAATCCTTTAACAATTCTTGATAGTGAATCAGCTAATCCAATTAGAGAATTTGCTAAAATTCAAGGAGGTGGAGGAACTTCACTTTACGATTTTTCAGTAAAAGTTAGAAACATAGCAAATAAGTATAAAAATTATAGCAGATATCTATTCTATGCAGGAGATTTTTCAGTTTTCTCAAATGATTTAGAAATTTTTGAAAAAACAATTTTCAGAGGAGACCCATTCCACTTCTATGGAATTATCGTTTATGATAGTGAAAATGCTTTTAGTACATTTAGTTATATTCCTTCAAATAGTTCAATTCTTTTTATGGGTAGAGAAATTGCTGTTTCAAGTAATGTTGATACTGTGAGTGTTTTAAATTGGATATTTAAGCATCTTGGAAAAATAGGAAAATTTAGCTATGCCCAAAATAGATAAAAAAGTTATAGAAGATTTAGAAGCACTTGTTAAAGCTCATCATTTAGACCCGCTTCCTGTTGAATGGATAATAATTGATAATGAAGAAATATCAGATGCTCTTATGGGTAGAATCCCTTCTGATATTGAATTTTGGGAAGATGGTTATATTTATTGGCAGCAAAGTTTATTAGAAAGAGATTGGACAAAGAATTATGTAATAGGTGTTCTTGAAGTAATATACGATATGGGAGATTATGCAATTGGTTTTATTAGAAGTGATATGCCAATTGCCTATCAAATAGCCGTTGTTCTACATGCTTATGCACATGCAGATTTATTCAAAAATCACACATTAAAAAATAAATTTTACAATTCAATTATTTCCTATACTTCTTCGGTTAATAAGTATAGAAAAATTTTAAAAAATTATGAAGAAAAATATGGAATTGATTTTGTTGAAAGTGTAGAAGATATTTCAGAAATTTTAGGTGAAATATCATCTTCATTTAGGACTGATGAAATACAACCTTCTTCTATATTATATAAACCAAGGGAAAAATTTGATATTGAAAAGAAAACATTCATTATTGAAGAACCTGAATATCCAACTGAGAATGAAGGTGATATTTTATATGCTTTAATGTCAATACCTTGGATTGCACAACCCATCAGAGACATCATTTCAATTTTTAGACATAGAGCAATGTACTCTTATCCAATTACAATTACAAAGTACATTCATGAAGGTTGGTCAACATTTTGGGAAAAAACACTTTACATTGAAGCAGTTAAATATATAAATGTTAAGGAATTTATAACATCAAATATAATACCAAGATTTCCATATATTCCAAAAGAGCAATTGGAAGAGTATGAAGATGGAAATTTAATTTATTTAGCAGAGTTATTAGATTTATTATACAAAACACTATCTGACCCTTATACACTTGGTTATCTATTTTTCCTTTATAAGTCAAGAAAAGGTGAAGATATTTTCAAACTTTCAAGAAATATGTTTGATTACGATATATTTGAAATGTTCAATTTTGAAATGTTCTTAACCTTGCTTGAAGAAAGTCTTCCATTTAAGTTTTATGAACATATTAAGGAAAATGAAAATATAAAAACACTAATTAAATTTGCTAATATATTTTGGCTTCAAAGAATTTATAAAGGATTTGTTCCAAAAGGTGGAATAAATAAAGATTTATTTTTAGTTAAACTTTTTGAAAGACCTGATTATGAAATTGAATTTGAAAGAGAAAGCACACCTATAAAAATTGGTGATAAAATATATCTTTACATTCACGATTTATATATAAATTCAAATTCAACATATGGTTTAAAAGATACAGAAAAATTCATAAGTCAAAGGATAAGAAACCTTTTAGGAATTAAAAAATTTAAATTTGATTTTGAGCATTATGAATAATAACCAAATTATAGCGAAAATTTTTAATGAAATAGCTGATGCGTTGGAATTCCTTGGAGATAATCCATTTAAAATAAGAGCTTATAGGACAGCAGCAAATGTTCTTGAAGGACTTCCAGAAGATATTAGTTTATATATTCAAAGGAATGAAAAAATTTATGGTATTGGTGAAGATTTGAGAGAAAAAATTATAGAATTTTTAAAAACGGGAAAAATTAAAAAGCACGAGGAACTTCTAAGTAAAATTCCAAAAGGTATATTTGAAATAATGAATATCCCATATGTTGGACCAAAAACAGCAAAATTATTATATGAACATTTTGGTGTTGATAGTATTGAAAAATTAAAAAATGTTTTAGAAACAGGAGCTTTACTTAAAATTAAAGGATTTGGATTAAAGAAAATTGAAAATATAAAAAAAGGGTTAGAATTGTATCAAAAATTATCTCAAAGATTTCCAATTGGTGAAGTTTATAATGACATAATGAATTTTAAAAACTATTTAATTTCAATTGAAGGTATTGAAAAGGTTGAAATAGCAGGCTCATTTAGAAGATTTAAAGAAACTATTGGAGATGTAGATATTCTAATTCTCTCAAAAAGAGATATTTCAGATGATATATTAAAACATCCAAGAATTAAAGAAATTTTAGCAAAAGGAGAAACAAAAATTTCATTTTTATATGAACTTTCAAACAATAAATTAATTCAAGTTGATATTAGAATAATTGATGAAAAAAGTTGGGGTTCAGCATTAATGTACTTTACAGGTTCAAAAGAGCATAACATTCAAATGCGTGATTTAGCTATTGAAAAAGGTTATAAGTTAAATGAATATGGATTATTTAAAGATGAAATTTATATTGCAGGTAGAAGTGAAGAAGAAGTTTTTGAGAAACTTTCAATTCAATATATTCCTCCTGAAATTAGAGAAGCAAGAGGAGAAATTGAGCTTGCGAAGTTATTTAAAATTCCAAAGCTTATAGATTTTAATGATATTAAAGGTGATTTACAAGTTCATAGTAGATATTCAGATGGAGTTATGGATTTTTGGGAAATTGAAGCAGAAGCTTTAAAATATAATTATGAATATGTTGCTATTACTGATCATTCAAGAAGTTTAAAAGTTGCAGGAGGAATGGAAATTGAAGACTTATTAAAAAGAAATGAAGAAATAAAAAAATTTAATAGAAATTCAAAAGTTAAGTTATTAATTTCAGCAGAAGTTGAGATTTTAAATGATGGTAGTTTGGATTATCCTGATGAAATTTTAAAAAATTTAGATATTGTTCTTGCTTCAATACATAATGTTAAAAAAGATGAAGATATAACTGAAAGATATTTAAAAGCTATGGATAATCCTTATGTTGATATTATTGCACATCCAACAGGTAGGCTCGTTCTTTCAAGAGAACCATATAAATTAAATTTAGATGAATTATTTAAGAAAGCCTCTGAAAGAAAAATTATCCTTGAAATTAATGCTCATTATAATAGACTTGATTTAAATGATTTAAATATATTAAAAGCAAAGCAATATGGTGTTAAATTTTCAATAGGAACTGACGCTCATAATAGAAATGGATTTTATATGATGATTTTTGGTGTTAAAATGGCAAGAAAAGGATTACTAACAAAAGATGATGTTGTAAATAGTTTAAGTTTAAATGAACTTTTAGAGTATATTAAGTTTTGTAGGGAGTATAGAGTTAAACATTTTAGTTAAGTTGGCAAATTAATACTTTTTATATGCTTTGTCCAGTAATTATTGCTAAATGCTTGATAATCAATAATTTATAAAAGCTTTAAGGAAGTTATTGATTTAAGGGGGGTTTTAATGGGGGGCGAAGCCCCCCAAAGCATAAAAATGGGCATTTTAAAGCCGAAGGCTTAAATATAGGGTGGGTGGGAAAAATATAGTAAAATAAATAGTTTTGGAATTACTGGACAAAGCAATTTCAATATGGTGTGTCTATCAATTTTTCGGCAAGAGGGCTTTCGCCTCCTATCAAAAAACCCCAATTAAATCAATAGTTAGTGTGGTTGGGGAAAATATAGAAAAAATTATATTTAAAGCAAGATTTTGGAATCAGCGTAATTATTGAACATAACTAATAAAATTTACTTTTAGTTATTTTAAATTTTGAAAGGAACTTTCTAATCAAAATTGTTGAAGTATATGTTGCCATAATTCCAATTTTTTTATAATCAGAATTTAAAGCAGTTTCTATACAATTTTTGTAATTTTCAAAAATTTTAAAATTATTATAATTAGCATATTTAAGCCTAATTGCCATATCATAAGTTCTATTTCCTGTTATGAAAATCTCTTTTGAATTTATTAAATTCTCAAAATCAACATCCCATAACCAAGAAACATCATGACCATCAGCTGTCCAATCATTTATTGAAATAATTATTAAATCAAAGTTTTCTTCATACGCTATTCTTAAAGTCTCATTAAATCCAACGGGATTTTTCACAAGCATTAAAATAATTTCCTTGTCTTTATATTTTAAAATTTCTCCTCTTGAAAAGGGGACTTTAAAATTTTTAGAAATTTCAAAAAATTCATTAATGGAAAAACCTATTAGATTACATATAGCAAGAGCACACAAAACGTTATAAGCATTATAGAATCCACTAACATTTAAAAAGTAATATCTTCCATTTATTTTCAATTCAATTCCTCTAAAACCATATGTTTTAACATCTTCAAATTCCAAATAGTTTTTAGGATTTTTAAATCCACAAATTGAACATTCATAATTACCAAGATGCGAATAATAAATTTTATTATATTTTAGTGGAACTTTACAATTTGGACAATAATGACTATCACTTGCATTTTCTATTTCATTTAATCTTGAATAATTTAAATTTAATCCATAAAATAATGTGTTAAAATTCTTGAAATGATAAGCAAGAGATGGGTCATCAGAATTCACTATAAATTTTGTCCCTTTTAAATGCTTAAAATTTTCAATCCATAATGTTCTAATTTTATTAACTTCGGTATATCTATCAAGTTGGTCTCTAAAAACATTAGTAATTGCTATTATTTCAGGTTCTCTTATTTTAATAATTTTATTTATGTGAAATTCATCAATCTCAAAGACACCTATTTTTCCAATTTTTTTAAAAAAGCTTGTAGCAATTCCATAAATTAAATTTGAACCTTCTTTATTATTTGTAATCTCATATTTATTTGATAGGACAAAAGATGTTAAATTGCTAGTTGTAGTTTTGCCATTAGTTCCCGTTATTAAAATATAAAAATCAAGTTTATATAGCATTTTTTTTAAAAAATTTTTATCAAAATTCAAAATAAATCTTCCCGCAAATGTTGAACCATCGCCAAGTTTTAATGCTCTAATTGTTTTTATAAGAAATTTACCAATTTCAATCATTTCCTTTTAGAAAAGAAATATATTAAAATTCCTAAAAATGATATAATGAGAATAAAATATGGCATAATCCATAGAAAATTATAAATACCCTTTTTAGGTGGTTCAGCTAAAATTTTTTCTCCATAAATTGATACGAAATAATCTAAAATTTCTTTTTCAGTTTTTCCTTCCTTTAACATTTGTTTTATTTTGTTTCTCATATCAACAGCTAAATCACTTTGGGAGTAAGCAACACTTTCACCAAGACAAACTAAACAATTTAATTTTTTTGCAATTTCAAAAACCTTATTATCTAAATTCGTTGTGTCTATTAATGTCGCAATAAGAAAAACCATATTAAAATTCCTATTAAAGTTAATGTTAAAGAAATTATAAGAATTGGAATGGAATTAACATTTCGTTTTTCTTCTATAAATTCAAATTCGGTTTCACTATCATCACTTATTGGGACAAATTGAGTTTTTTTCCCACTTTCTGTTTCTTCTTCTTGAACAATTCCTCCTCTAACTACTTCATTTTTAATATCAGTTTTTCTAAATTCAATATAGTAATTTTCAATAATGTTAGCATCTAATATAGCTTGTGCAAATTCATAAGCACTTTGAAATCTTTCAGAAGGGATTTTATTTAAAGCTTTTAAAACAATTTCATCTAGAACTTTTGGAACATTAGGATTATAGTAGGAAGGAGGTTTTGGATTTTCTGAAAATATCTTTCTTTGAAGTTCCCATATATCATTTCCAACAAATGGTAAATTCCCTGTTAAACTTTCGTATAAAACAACACCAAGAGAATATAAATCACTCCTTTTATCAATTTTTCCTTTAAATTGCTCCGGTGCCATGTATTCGGGTGTCCCTGGGACCTTTCCTTTTTCTTTGTCTTCTGTCATAAGTGCAGCTATTCCAAAGTCAAGCAAATAAACCCTTTTTTCAGGTGTTATCATAATATTACCAGGTTTAATGTCTCTGTGAATGATATTTTTTTGATGAGCATAATCAAGAGCCTTAAGGACTTCAAGAATAATATAACATGCATCCTTAATATCTAACCTTCCTTCTCTTCTTATTATTCTCTCAAGTGTTTCACCATTTACATAGTACATCACAAGGTAAAGATTATTATCAATAATCCCAAAATCATAAACTTTAACAATGTTTGGATGTTCTAATTCTTGTGCTACTAATCTTGCTTCCCTAAAAAATAGTTCTTTTGCTCTTTCGTCCTTTGAATACTCTGGATATAAAATTTTTATAGCAACCCTTCTTCTAACAATGGGTTGAATGGCTTCATAGACTTCTGCCATTCCACCAGATGCTATTTTTCTTATTATCTTATATTTATCAGCTATAACTGAACCTATCATTTATATTGATAATTTTAAAGTAAAAAATTTAATTTCGGTTGCCTTATTCTGCCCACCCGCCCTACGAAATAAGGCAGAGCCTTATAAATGCCCCATTTTTTGCCTTTGGGGGGCGAAGCCTCATTAAACCCCCCGTAAAATCTTTGATTTCTAGTAATTTTTTCACAAGCTTAGGCTTCAATTTCAGAGTATTATACCCCCCCAAAATTTATCTTGGACCTATCGTATAGCAATTTTCAATTTCGTAGCTATGCTCTTTATTACTATATAATTCCAATTCTATATTTCCGTCCTTTTCTCTTTGAACAACCTCATTGCTTGGAATATAAACTTTTATGTTATCTTTTACACACACTTTCTTGTTTCTCATATCGTTTATATTTATTTTGAATTCATAGGGTTCTTTTAGATCAATTTTTTGAGTTTTTGCATCATCAATAGCAAATAACATTATCACACTCATACTCTTTAACCTCCTTTTGGTTAAATAAAAAAGGTTGAAAATTTTAAAGCATAAAATTTTGCCTCGGGTGCTGTGTTCGGTAATTCTAAAACTATTTATTTTATTATATTTTGCCCACCTACCCCAAAACAAGGCCTCGCCTTTAAACTTCGCCCTCTTTAAAAACTATAATTTTAAAAAATTTTTTATAATTATTAGATAAGGCACTTAGTAGATGTTTTGTCCAATAATTATTGTTAAGCGATTGATAATCAATAATTTATAAGATTTTTAAGGAAATTGTTGATTTATTGGGGGGATTATTAGGGGGGCTCTGCCCCCCCAAAGCAAAAAATGGGTACTTTAAAGCCGAAGGCTTTTGAAAAATAAATAATTCCAGAATTTTTGGACACAGCACTTAGTAGAAGAAATTTGCTTTGTCCAATAATTATTGTTAAGCGATTGATAATCAATAATTTATAAAATTTTTAAGGAAATTGTTGATTTATTGGGGGGATTATTAGGGGGGCTC
>CBFGJN010000012.1:0-38674 GCA_965649115.1 Caldifarciminota bacterium
ATGTTATTTCATTTAAACCAACAATTGAATTGTTAATTGGCAATGCGATAGCAGATGGATAGAGATAACCAGTCCATATAGTATTTAAAGCAACTAATTTATTAGGGTCATTTCTCTTAAATGGACCACCATTATTTGGATTGGGTTCATAAGAAGGATATTTTGAAGATGTTATATAAATCCTAATTCTATGGTTTTTATTAAAAACATAAGCTGTGCTTCTTAACTTTATAGTAAATAGATAAATTTCGTTAGGATTTAATAGATCTTCTCTATCAACACCATTTCTATGTCTTGCTTTTAAAACACCTTCACTAATTAATATACTTCTTCCATCAGGATAGACATCTGCTAATAAGACAATAAAATCAGTATCAAATCTATTTGAACTTGCATATAAGTATAAAAATGGTTTTCCAATAACTGCTAATGGCTCACTTAAAATATCTGATGTAAATATCAAAACATCACTTCTATTATTTATTGGATTTAAATTTCTTGGTCCAAATAATATGCTATCAGGGTTATATAGTCCAAAGAAATCAAATCCCCCAATTGTTGGAAGAGGATTATTCGGGTCATATAAATAAATTAAACTATCTTTTTGATAATTAGGATATTGGACTTTAATTGAATCTCTAAATAAAAACCAATTTTGATAGTAAGTTCCATTTGGAGGAAAATCATCTGATTCTATCCATTTATTCCACCTTGTAGTATCATTAGTTGAAAGATCTCCCATTAGGTAAAATTTTACTCTCTTTATAGGATTCCAATCACCTATTCCTTTAAGCCAATACGAAAACCAATAAAAATGATAAACCTTCAAATCTATTTTTGAATTACTTGGGAATATAAGATCTCCAACTGTATCTTTGTTTATAAAATGTATCCAAGGTCCTATTATAATATATTGATAATCTCTTGCTCTTGGGCCTCCATAATTTCTTATATGATTAAATGCAGAAATTGCCCCCTCTGTAAAGGCATCAAACCAACCAGTAATATGTAGCATAGGAGCATTGAATTGATATGTTCTTAAATAACCATTTATCCAAGACCATGGGCTATTATTAGAATAAACTGCATATTTTTCTATTGTATCAAGCCACATAGTTGCATTTACTGCACTAAGCCAATTCTCAGTTATAAACTTTCTAAATTCTCCTCCATAAAATACTTCATAGTACATTGAAAAGCCAGACACTGATGGAACTGCACATGTTAAATCAAAATCTGTTCCTTCCAAGAAGTATTGAGCAAAACCGAGCGCTGAACCACCAAATGTACAAACTGAATCATTTGACCAATGTTGATTTGTAATCCATAAAGCAATCTCTTTACCATCCTGATTTGGACCCCATCCATCATTAAGAAAAGGGCTCCTTATACCACCACTCCCCCAATATCCTCTAAGTGGATTTACCACATAAGCTAAATTATTACTAATTATTGTATTTATTGTTGAACTATCAACAAGCCCAAGTGTATCATAAGGAGTCCTCACTAAAAGCGTTGGAAACTTTTTATTAATTGTATCATCTGGGAGCCATACATAAACCTTTAAAGGTGTTCCATCTGACATTATAACATCAGTCTTAAAATGTATCCAAGTTATAAAAAATATCATAATTGAAAATTTTAAAGCTATTTCTTATTTCAATCTGCTGTGTCTAGTAATTCTAAAAATATAATTATTTCTATATTTTCCCCACCCACCCTATATTTAAGCCTTCGGCTTATAAATACCCGTTTAAATCTATAATTTCCTCAAAGCTTTTATAAGTTATTGATAATCAAGGATTTAACAATAATTATTGGACAAAGCACTCGTTATATGCTGTGTCTAGTGATAAAGAACCCCTTTTTCTCTATATTCTTCTTTTTTATCCTACGCTTCCTTCCATTTCAAGTTCAATTAATCTATTTAACTCAATGGCGTATTCCATCGGTAATTCTTTTGATAGTGGCTCTATAAATCCCATTACTATCATAGTTGTTGCTTCTTTCTCTGATAAGCCTCTACTCATTAGGTAAAATATTTGCTCTTCGCCTATCTTACCGACTTTTGCTTCATGTGCTATATTTACTCTATCAGCTTCAATTTCAATATATGGATAAGTATTGCTTGTTGAATAATCATCCATAATTAAAGCATCGCAGGAAACTGAAATTTTAGCATTTTCTCCGTTTTTATGAACTTGGACAAGCCCTCTATAAGTAGAAATTCCACCACCTTTTGATATACTTTTTGAGGTTATTGTTGCTTTACAATTTGGAGCCATTATAATAACTTTTCCACCTGTATCATGCCACATTCCAGTATTAGCAAAACTCATAGATAAAATATCTGCTCTTGCATTTTCTCCAACTAATATAGCACTTGGATACTTCATATTTCTTCCACTTCCAAGCTCTCCTGAGATCCATTCCATAAAACCATTTTTATAAACTTTTGCTCTTTTTGTTACGAGATTTAAAACATTTCTTGACCAATTTTGGATAGTTGTATATCTAACATGTGCTCCTTCTTTAACAATCACTTCAACAACTGCTGCGTGAAGTGTGTGAGTGTCGTAAATTGGGGCTGTACATCCTTCAATGTAATGAACATAAGAACCTTCTTCCGCAATAATTAAGGTTCTTTCAAATTGTCCAAATCTTTCATAATTTATTCTAAAATATGCTTGAAGTGGTATATCTACTTTAACACCTTTTGGAACATATACAAAAGAACCACCTGACCAAACTGCTGTATTTAGAGCAGCAAATTTATTATCACTTGCAGGCACAACAGTTCCAAAGTATTCTTTTACTATTTCTGGATATTTCTTTAATGCTTCGTCCATTGATAAAAATATGACACCTTTTTCTTCTAAATCTTTTCTTATATTTGAATAAACTACTTCTGAATCGTATTGAGCCTCAACACCTCCAAGGTATTTTCTTTCTGCTTCTGGTATTCCAAGTTTTTCATAAGTTCTTCTTATATATTCTGGTACTTCATCCCAACTTTTAGCAATTTTACTTGTTGGTCTTACATAATAAACAATTTCATCAAAATTTATATCATCAAGTTTAACACCCCAATTGGGAATAGGCTTTTTAAGAAATATCTCATAAGCTTTAAGCCTTATTTCTGTCATCCATTCGGGTTCATTTTTAAGTTTTGAGATAAGAATGATTTTTTCAGGACTTAATCCAGGTTCGCTTACAAATTCATATACAGCATCTTCATCTTTAAATCCATATTTACTATAATCAATATCTAATTGGAATTCATCTTCTTTTATAACTTTCCTTTCTGCTGGTGCAATTTCTAAAACTTCCTCTTCTATTCTTATTTTCTCCATAGCTTCAACCTCCTATGTTTTTTAGGATTTTTTTTAGCTCATCTCTATGTTTTGATTCATCAACAATTATGTTTTCTAATTGAACTTTAATATCAATTTGATTGTGTTTTTGAGCTAATTCTATGTGTTTTTTATATCTTTCAATTGTTTCTTCTTCTGCTTTTAGTAATTCTTCAATCATTTCCTTTGGATTTTCTACTAATTTGAAAGGTTTTGGAGTAATTATAGGTTTTCCACCAAGTGCTGTTATTTTATCTGCTAAAAATTTAGCATGTTCTAATTCATCATTAACTTCATTTATAAAGAATTCTTTAAGTTCAATTCTACTTAAACCACTAATAAGAGCAGAATAAGTTATATATTGAATGATGGCACTATACTCAAATGCAAGGTCTTCATTTAATGCGTTTATTAATTCTTCCATGTTGTAACCTCCTCTTTTTCTTCTATTCCATATTTTGAATAGCCTTCTTTTTCAAGCTCCTCTGCAAGTTTATAATCTCCTTTATCAACAATTTTACCATCAATTAAAACATAAACATAATCAGGTCTGATGTAATTTAAAATTCTTTGATAATGTGTTATTATTAAAACGCCCATGTTATTTTCCTTAACTAATCTATTTACATTTTCTGAAACAATTCTAACTGCATCTATGTCAAGTCCTGAATCAATTTCATCTAAAATTGCTATTTCTGGTTTTAAAACTGCCATTTGAACAATTTCGGTTCTTTTCTTTTCACCCCCTGAAAAGCCAACATTTAGAAATCTATCTATCATATCTTCTTTCATTCCTGCATTTATAAGAGCATTTTTTAATTCTTTTCTAAATTCAATTATGTTTGGTTTTTTATCCGAATTTTCAAATTTTTTAACATAACTTTGCCATAAAAATGTTGAAAGTCTTACACCATCTATTTCAAGTGGATGTTGAAATGCTAAAAATAAACCCAATTTTGCCCTTTCATCAGGAGAAAGTTCTAATATATTTTTATCTTTATATATTACCTCTCCTTCTATAATTTCATATTTCGGATGACCCATTAAAGCATAAGCAAGCGTAGACTTTCCACTTCCATTTGGACCCATAATTGCATGAATTTCACCCCTTTTAATTTCAAGTGAAATTCCTTTTAAAATCTCTTTTCCTTCTATTCCAACTCTAAGGTTCTTTATTATAAGTTTTTCTGTCATATTGAAAATTTTAAAGCATAATTTCTGACTTAAAAAGTAAGAAATTTCTGATTAGGATATTTTTTCCCACCCACCCTATGAAATAAGCCTTCGGCTTAAAAATGCCCGTATTTCGGCAGGGGGCTGACACCCCCATATTAAACCCCCAATAAAATCAATAATTAGACTTTTCCCCTTTAAGCTGTACCCCCCCATTTCTCTTAATAATGAACTTTAAACTTTTAAAAATGAGAAAAATTCTTTTATTTTTATTTCTATTTGCTTGTTCCGATAGTGGCCTTCCATCTAATCCTAAAATTTCAAAACTTCAATCATATTCCAACGGTGATAGTTTAATAATTTATTGGAATCCAATAGAAGGAGCTGATTATTATAGGGTTTATAATGACAATAATTTATTATATGAGGGAAAAGATACAAATGCTGTTCTTGGTTATACCAAGACTTTCAAAATTGAGGCAGTTGGTTTAAATGATAAGGTTAGTACATCTTATAATTTAGATAATGCATTTTATCAGGACTCAATATATTTAATTCCTCAAACTGAAGCATTAATTTTTGAGTTTCCAAAATTACTTGTTAGCTCAATAAATGATACCACAAAATTTCAAAAATTTGCTATATTTTTAGCACAAGACACTTCAAAAATAAACAAACCAAAGTTTAACAAGGATTCTTTGAAAATTTATTCTGCAAGCTTATTTTTTAATAAACTTTCAAGACATAAAATATCATTTTACAATAATGAAAATATTATTCCATTTCCAAGTAGTGATAGCTTAAAGTTGGAATTTAAGAAAAATTATATTCTTTACTTTAATCCCGATACGATTGGTTGGGATAATCAAAATGATTATTTTATAAAATTTAGCATTGATACAATTGTTTTTTCAGTTGATAGTTTAAATGATACAACATATAGAGTAAAGGTGAATTACAAAGTTAGGACAATAAGTGGTTTAAGGTGGTTTTGAAAAATCTAAAATTTTTTATTTTCATCTTAATTATTGGTCTTCTTGGAATTTTAAATGTTTGGATAAATAATATCGTTTATATAAAAGCAAGGAAAATTGATGAACTTAAAGACGAACGAGACATATGGTATATAAAATATATGAATTCAATAAGTGATTATTACAAAAGGAGATGGAATTATGAAGTTAAGGATAGTTTTAATACTTCTATTTTTGATAGCTTGGTATCTGATAGCAATAATAAAGTTGTTCCAAATTCAAATTCTAGATAACAAATACAAACAGATAGCTAATCAGCAATTTATTTTAAGAATTCAAAGATTTCCAAAGAGAGGAACAATTTACGATAGGAATTTAAGACCCATTGCTTATAGCATTCCAAGACTTCAGGTTTATCAATATCTAAAAGATGCAGTTGATTATTATGGAATTTTAAATGCTTTTAAACATGAAAGTTTAGAAAACAATAATAATTATCCAAAATTAATTTCAAAAGATGTTCCTATTGAATATAAAAAATTCATTTTATCACCAAAACAAAAAGGATTTTTTGCAATTAAGTATTATAAAAGGATTTATCCATTTTATGAAATTTCACAAAATGTTTTAGGATTTGTAATAGATACAATTGGAATGGAAGGTTTAGAAAAGGCAGTTGATAATTACTTAAAAGGTTATAGTGGTTATGAAGAAATTTTCCAAAGTGCTGATGGTAAAAGGTTTTTTCTTCCGAGAGGAAGTAAGAATGAGCCTAAGAATGGTTTAGATATTATTACAACCTTAGATATGAGAATTCAAGAAATTGCTTATAGGAATTTAAGAAAAGGTGTTATTTCTGAAAATGCCAATTGGGGTTTTGTTATTGTTTTAAATCCTAAAACTGGTGAGATATTAGCAATGGTTAATTATCCTAATAGTTATAAAAATTATGCTATTCAACTAATGTTTGAGCCTGGTTCAACATTTAAAATTTTTACATTCGCAAAAGCTATTGAATTAAATTTAATAAGTGATAGTGATAGTGTTTTCGTTAATAAGGAAGGAATAATAATTGATAATCATAGGATTAAGAATGTTGAAAAAACGCAAGGTTATATAACATACAAAAAAGCTTTAAGTTATTCAATAAATTCTGTATTTGCTGAAATTGGAGTTAAGCTTGGAGGCATTCAATTATTTGAAATAGCAAGAAGATTGGGGTTTGGTATAAAGACTGATGTGTTATTGAATGGGGAAACGAATGGGATATTAAAAAGAAGATTTAGAAATATAGATATTGCAAATTTTGCTATTGGACAAGGATTTTCAATAAATGGACTTCAAATGGCTATGGCTTATAGTTGTATAGCAAATGGAGGTTATCTACTTGCCCCAAAAATCGTTCTGAAAATAGGAGATAGTCTTTATAATAAGCCATATGTTATTAGAAAGTGCTTTTCAAAAAAAATTACAGAAAAATTAAAAGAATTTTTAATTGATGTTGTAGAAAATGGTTCTGGAAAACTTGCTAAAATTGAAGGTTTAAAAATTGCTGGAAAAACAGGAACATCTCAAAAATTTATAAATGGTAGTTATAGTGATGATAAAGTTATAACATCATTTATTGGCTTTTTCCCAGCAGATGACCCAGATTATTTAATTTATGTAGTTCTTGATGAACCAAAGAAAAACAAATTTGGGGGCACATCAGCAGCCCCCATATTTAGGAACATTGTTCTTGAAATTATTCAGAAGATTTAATATGAACTTCTTCTGCTTGAAAGTTTATTTTTGAATGAGTACCATCACAAAAGGGTTTATTGTTTGAACCTCCACACCTACAAAGATAGATTACATTTTTATTTATTTTTTCTTCCTTGCCATCTCTTTCAATAATGAAATTTCCGTTTTCAATCTCAACTTTATATGGACCGTTTTTAAGTGGTGTTATCTTGAACATATTGAAATTTTAAAGTAAAAAATTAAACCTTATGGAATTTGCTTTGTCCAATAAGTAATTTAAATAATTGATTTTATTTTAGGGGGCTTAGCCCCCTACCGAAAAAAGCATATAGAATTTAGTTATTAAGCACTTTTTCAGCTACAAGGAATTTAAAATTTGCATATGAATTGCTATGTAGAGCGATTAAATTGAAATTTTATTACAAAAAACAAAAAATGTTCTGTTTGTCTAATGTTTTTTCATCATTTTGTTTTAAAACTATAATACTCACTTAATCTATCAGTTAATAAATTTGCTAATTGATTGTAAGGTTTAGTATGTTGGTTTTTGAAATATTCTAATAAAAGTTGTAGTGTAGTTCCTTCTCTAAATATTGCTTTCATTATTCCTTCTTTCCAAAGTATTTCATTTTCAAGAATCTTTCGCCAGGTTCTTAATTCTAAATTTTTGATCTCTTCAAAACTCTCTTTGGGAGAGCTATCAAAATTTATTTCTGGCAAATCAGGTAAATTGTCTTTCCATCTTTTTAACCAAATAAGCATATTCTCCCAAATCTCGGGCCTTTTTAGATAATCAAATAATTCTTTGCCATAGAAAAGATAGAGTTTCACTCCATAAAATTCTTCAAGTCTCTTTAGTTCTTGAAAATAATAATTCTTATTTTTTGAAAGATCGGGGTCAATGAAATACATAATACCAACCAAGCTTGAGCCGTGTTTCTTATGCAAAATTTCAAGCTTTGTTTCAAAATTAGATACCTGCCCTCGCTTTTTTGTAGAGTCGTGATCGTCTCTTACTTTTTGCTCAATGAAATAATATATTTGCCCATCTGTGAAATACTGATCCAATAATAACTTTTTGCCACTTTCATCTATTATGCTTTTAGCCAAAATTTTAAAACCGAGAGACCTTATTATTTCTTCTACGATTTCTTCAAGAGCATCACCCATACGAATTTCATGAGATTGAAGTAAATGTTGTAATATCTTTGCGTTAGGTTTTGTCGGTCTAAATAAACCTATAAAGCGCTCGGGTTTATCAGCTATTCTTCTTAGTAGCTCTTTCTTTTCACCTTCAAATATATGCTTGTTTAAAATAGTGCAGAATTTTTCATAGTTCATTTTAACTCCTCCAAGTTCAAGTGTTTTTCTATATTTTTCTTATTTAATAGTAGATGGTCTGTTATTTTCAGTGGATGTTTAAATCTTTCTTCTATTGCTTTTACATACTTAGGATTAATTTCAATCATCACAAAATCTCTTTTTAATGCTTGAGCAACATATCCGGTAGTTCCACTCCCTGCCATAGGATCTAAAATTAAATCTCCTTCTTTCGTAGATGTCAATATAACTCTTTTAAGAAGTTCAATTGGTTTTTGAGTAGAGTGAATTTTTTTACCTTCTTCATCTTTTAATCTTTCCTTCCCTTGACAAATAGGAAGAACCCAAACATTTGATCCTACTTTTCCGATACCAAAAGATTTTGCATACTCTTTATTGAATGTATATTTTTTACACTTTTTGTCTTTTACAGCCCATATAAGGGTCTCCGTAGCATTTGTAAAGCGAACACCTAACCAATTTGGCATAGGATTTGTTTTCACCCAAATTACATCATTGAGAATCCAAAATCCTAAATCCTGCATTATTTTTCCTATCCTAAAAATACTATGATATGTGGAAATAACCCATATTGTAGCAGTAGGTTTCATTACCCTTTTCACTTCAGTAAGAAGCAGTTTGATAAAATCATCGTATTCCTGAAACGAAGAAAATTTATCCCAGTCATCAGTTACTCCCTCCACCACTGTTTTCACTTTCCATCGTTTTAACTCTTTTTTTGGCAATTGCAGGAAATAAGGTGGGTCAATAAAAACCATATCAAAAACTTCACTATCTATCTTTTTAAGCACTTTAAAGGCATCTCCTAAAATAACTTTGTTCTTAATCTCATCTAAAAGATATTTCTGCTTCTCTTCTTTGTCATATACGACAAGGTTCATACTATCATTTAAATTATTTTTAAATAAACTCATTTGCATATTTTTGTGTAATACTGAACACTATTTACCCAGTAGAGTTTTAACTCTTCACCATTGTAAGGTATAGCATATCTATGCCCCCTTATAGAATAGCGATACTGCGGAATAAAATCACCTTCTTCGTAGTACCCCTCAAAATATGGATCTTTTTTGAGAGTTATTATCCTAAACATAATTGAAATTTTAAAGTAAAAAATTAAACCTTATGGAATTTACTTTGTCCAATAAGTAATTTAAATAATTGATTTTATTTTAGGGGGCTTAGCCCCCTGACAAAAAATGGAGATTTTAAAGCCGAAGGCTTAAATACAGGGTGGGTGGGAAGAATAGGAATTAAATTTTTTTTGAAAAAACAATAGAGGTCAGATTATTAAAATTAAATTGATAAATTGAATAAAGCAAACTCAAAAGCAGAAAAGAGATGAATAGTTTTAAGCCTTTTATTAAGGCAAAGCCTTATTTTTAAAATTTTCCTTTAAAATTTTCAAACTATGTCAAGTATTGAACAAAAAATAGAAGAAATTGTAATGCCCATTATTGAAGATGAAGGTTATGTTCTCGTTGATATTGAATATAGAAAAAGTGGAAAATTTAGCATTTTGAGAATTTTTATAGATAGAAAGGAAGGTGGTATTACAATAAAGGAACTTGAAGAAATTAGTAAGAAAATATCATTAGCTCTTGATGTTGAAGATCCAATAGAAAACTCATATACTCTTGAAGTTTCTTCTCCTGGACTTGATAGAGAATTAGTTAAGGATAGGGAATTGAAATGGGCTATTTCTAAGAAAGTTAAAATTTTTTTTAAAAATGGCAGCACTTACGAAGGTTTTCTAAATAGTTTTAATGATGAAGAGATTGTTGTATCTGGAAAGGTATATAAAAGGGTTGATATTTTAAAGATAAAACTAAACGAGGTTTAAGCTATGCTTGACTTTGAAAGGGTGGTGGAGAATCTTGTGAGAACAAGGAATCTTGAAAGAGAGGATATATTAAATGTTTTTAAGTCCGTTGTTGAAGATGCTGTAAGAAAGTACTACAATACAAATGTTGAATTCCAAATAGGAAAAGAAATGAAAGTTATTGTATATAAAAAAGTTGTTAAAAAAGTTAATGACCCTGCAAATGAAATATCTATTCAAGAAGCCAAAAAGTACGATCCACAAGCAATAGAAGGTTCAGAAGTGAAGGTTCCTATTTTATTAGAAAACTTACCAAGGACTGTTGTATATAGGATAAGAGATAAATTTTTAGAGAAACTAAAAGATAAAGAAAAACAAATTATTTTAATGGATTTTTCAAAGAAAATTGGTCAAATTGTCCGGGGGAAAGTTCAAAGAATAAATAAGAAAGATAACTCAGTTATTTTAGCTATTGAAAGAAGCGAAGCTGAAGGTAAACTTTCCGTAGAAGAAATGCTACCTTCTGACGTTGAAAAAATAAAGCAAGGAGACACTAAAAAAGCTGTAATTATAGGTATAGATGAAAAGGAAAAGTACGTTCTGTTATCAAGGACACATCCAGATTTTTTAAAGAAATTATTGGAGGAAGAAATAGCTGAAATTTTGGATGGAACAGTTGAAATAAAACAAGTTGCAAGGATACCTGGTAAGAGGTCAAAAGTTGCTGTCTTTTCAAGAGAAACAAGGATAGATCCTGTTGCAGTTGTTGTAGGAATTAAAGGAACAAGATTAAATCCTATACAAAAGGAATTAGAAGGAGAAAAAATAGATATTGTTAAATGGGATCCTGATATAATAAAATTTTCAGTAAATGCTCTTCAAAGTCCTCATATTATAACGGCTTATAAATTAGAAGATAAAATTTATGTTGTCGTAGATGACGAGCACATTGGTGAAGTTAAAGGTTCAGAAGGTTTGAATGTTATTTTAGCTTCAAAGTTAATAGGAAAAGATATTATTATTCTTGGTTTATCAGAGTACTCAAAACCAAAGAATGTAGTTACGATAATAGAGATTCAAAAACAATTTCCTGTTAGTGTTATAGAATTATTAAGAAATAATGGTCTTTATTCATTTAATGAAGAACCAACCTTAGCGAGTCTATATAATATAGGTTTAGATGAAAAAACTGCTTTAAAACTTATAGAATTCATAGAGGAGAAGTTAAATGAATAGAAAAGGTCCTATTCAAATTAGAGAATTAGCCAAGGAGCTGGGCATAACTGTAAAAACTGCTATTGAATTATTAAAGGAAGGTGGTTATGATGTTAAGTCAGGATTTAATAAAGTAAATAAAGAAATGGAGGATTATTTAAGAAGAAGATTGGAGGAAGAAAGAGAAGAAGTCCAAAAAGATATAGAGAAGAAAAGGCAAATATATCAGAAGGTTGAACCACCAAATAAAAAAGTTCCAAGAAGATTTCAACAAAAGCAAGTAAATGAAGAAATTAAAAAGGAGGAAGAAAAACCTATAAAGCAAATAGCTAAACCAAAGCCAAAGGTTAAAAAGGAAACAAAAGAAAATGTGGAAGAAATTCAAGAGGAAAAAATTATAGAGATTCCAGGACCATTAACAGTTGCTGAATTATCAAAAATTATGGGAAAATCTCCATCTGAAATAATAAAAGTTTTATTTGATCTTGATTATATTGCTACAATAAATCAAACATTATCTCTTGATATAATTGAAATTGTTGCAGAACATTTCGGTTTTAAAGTAAAGAAACAGGAAGTTAAAGAAGAGGTTATTGAGGAAAAAATAGAATATGATTATATTAGACCCCCTATTGTTACTATAATGGGGCATGTTGATCATGGGAAAACTACACTTCTTGACAAAATTAGAAATACTAATGTTGCTGAGAAAGAAGAGGGAAGAATCACGCAGAGAATTGGAGCCTATCAGGTTGAATATATGGGTAAGAAAATTACATTTATAGATACACCTGGTCATGAAGCATTTACAGCAATGAGGGCTAGGGGTGCCCAGATTACTGATATTGTAATACTTGTCGTTGATGGTAGAGAGGGAGTTAAGGAACAGACAATTGAAGCCTTGAATCACGCCAAGGCAGCAGGTGTTAAGATCATTGTTGCTATTACAAAGATGGATTTGCCTGATGCCAATCCTGATATGGTAAAAAGACAACTTTCTGAACATGGTTTAATTCCTGAGGAGTGGGGTGGAAGTACATTATTTATTCCAGTTTCTGCGTATAAAGGGATTGGAATAAATGATTTACTTGAAGCTATATTAATTGTAAGTGAAGAGTTGGATTTAAAAACAACAACTAAGGGATATGCTAAAGGAGTTGTTCTTGAATCTAAAATGGATAAGGGAAGAGGTCCTGTTGCTACACTTATTGTTCAAAGAGGTATATTACAACCTGGCGATATTGTTGTTGCAGGCTATACTTATGCAAGAATTAGAGCTATGTATAATGATTTTGGGGCAAAGGTTGATAAAGCTTATCCTTCAGATCCTGTTCTCGTTCAAGGATTTGAAGAACTTCCAAGAGCAGGGGATAAGTTTGAAGTCGTAGAAGATATAAACAAAGCTCGTGAAATTGTTGAAGAAAGAAGAAAAACACTTAAAATTCAAATATCTCGCGGTGAAATGCAATCTCTAACTAAAAAAATTCAAGAAAAGATATTGACAGGTGAAAAGAAAGAATTAGCAATTGTTATTAAAGCAGATAATTATGGAACACTTGAAGCAATAAAGGACAGCATAAGTAAGATGGAATTTGAGAAAGTAAAACCAGTTATTATCCATAGTGGAATTGGCGATATTACTGAGAGTGATGTGATGCTGGCGGAAGCAAGTGAAGGAATTGTTATTGGATTTGCAGTTAAAATTGATAATAGAGCAAGGAGTTATGCTGAATCTAAAAAGATACCTGTTAAAATTCATAGAATTATTTATCATTTACTTGATGATCTAATTAAGTTTATGCAAGGTATTTTAGAGCCAGAATATAAGGAAGAATTAGTAGGTAAAGCAGAGGTGAAGGCAGTTTTTAAAACGAAAGTCGGTAAAGTTGCTGGATGCTATGTTGTTGAAGGTAAAATTTTGAAAAGTGCCGAAAAGGCAAAGCTTATAAGAGAAAACAATATTATATATGAAGGTAAAATTGAAAGTTTAAGACATTTTCAAAGTGATGTTGAAGAAGTTAATGCTGGTATGGAGTGCGGAATTAGGCTCACTAATTGGAATGATTATAAGGAAGGTGATATTATTGAAGTTTATAGAGTTTTGAAAATCACGCCCAAATTGGTATGATTATTGGTGTTCTTGAAATTGAAATTTTCATACCTTATAGTAATTCAATAAAAGAAAAACGCTATATTATCAAAAGTATTAAGGATAAAGTTAAGTCCAAATATAATGTTTCAATAGCTGAACTTGATTATTATGATGCATGGCAAAGAAGTAAGATAGGATTTGCTTGTTTAAGCAATAGTGTAAGTTATATAAATAACTATCTTATGGATTTATTAAGATTTTTAGAAGAAGATAGAAGATTTGAAATTACAATGTCCAAGATAAATTGGTTTTAAAAATGCTTTATCCAAAGTAAATAAGTTTTTGCCTCGGCAAAAGATGGAGTATTTATAGAGCTCTCTATGATAGAAAAATTAAATAAAGTTTTAGAGAAACTACCACCAGAGGATAGAGAAATAATGATGGAAGCATTTACAATTCTTATTGAAGAAGTAATAAATGCTATTATTAAAGGAAATGAGAGAATTTGGCAAGCAATTGACAGATTAGACAAAAAAATAGATAGAAAAATAACATCACTTGGGGCAAGGTAGGGATTAATGGCAGAAGAAACATTCAGAGAAGGAATAAAAACTATAAAGATAGTAAGAGAATAGCAATTGAAATAAAATCATCAATTAGTAAAGGTGATGTTTCTCCATTTGATTTGCTAATGATAAAGCAATCGTTATTGCTAGCGGTTGGGAAAATATAGAAAAATAAATACTTTTAGAATCATTAGATACACGAATTTCTTTTCACTTTAAAATTTCAGTTATGAACAACTTAACTCCATTAGAAGCATATGAAGAACTTTACAAAATTTCAAGAAAATTAGCCTATATATCTTCTGCTCTTTCTCTTTCAGGTTGGGATGAGAGAACTTATATTCCACCTCTTGGCTATAAACATAGAGCCGAACTTCATGCAATACTAAATGAATATATTTATGAAGAATGGACAAAAGATTATATAGGTGATTTAATTAACAGAGCAAAGGAAGGAGATTTAGATGAAGTTCAAAAAGCTAATTTATATTGGTGGGAAAGAAGTTATATAAGAAATAAAAAAATTCCAAAAGAGCTTTTAATTAGACATGTAAGAGTTTCAACAGTCGCTTATCAAGTCTGGAAAGAAGCAAGAGAAAAAAGTGATTTTGAAATGTTCAAACCCTACTTGAAAGAAATTATAGATATATTGAGAGAGGAGGCAAGAATTCTTGGTTATAAGAATGAGCCTTATGATGCTTTAATAGATAAATATGAACCAGAAATGACAGCAGAGGAAATTTCAAAAATTTTTGAAAAGCTAAAAACTGAAACATTAAGACTCCTAAATAGAGTTAAAAATTCTAAAAAGGATTTTAAAACCCATCTAATTAAAGGATACTTTGAAAAAGAAAAACAAAAGGAATTTTGTAAATTCTTACTTGAGAAAATAGGTTTTGACTTTAAGAAGGGTAGGCTTGATGAAACAACACATCCTTTTGCAACGAGAATTTTACCTATGGATATAAGAATAACTACAAGATTTTATGAGGATAATATCATTTCAAGCATTTTTGGAACACTTCACGAGATGGGACATGCATTTTATGAAATGGGATTAAGAGAGGAGTTTTTTGGCACTCCTGCTGGGGAATCAGTTTCGCTTGGTATTCATGAATCACAATCAAGATTTTGGGAGAATTTTATAGGAAGAAGCTTCGCATTTTGGGAATTATTCTATGATGATTTGAAGAGATTCTTCCCACAATTTGAAAATGTTAAAATGGAGCATTTTTATTTAGCAATAAATGAAATTAAACCATCTTTTATTAGAGTTGAAGCAGATGAATTAACTTACAATTTACATATTATTTTAAGATTTGAGCTTGAAAGGGATGTAATAAATGGTAAATTAGAAGTTGATGATTTAAGAGATGCTTGGAATGAAAAATTTGAAAAATTATTTGGATTTAGACCTAAGGATGATAAGGATGGAATTCTTCAAGATGTTCATTGGTCTTCTGAAATGGGATATTTCCCTACATATACACTTGGAAATTTAAATGCTGCTCAAATTTTCCATAAAATTAATAAAGAGCTTGGTAATATATATGAATTTGTAAAAAAAGGTGATTTTAAAGTTATTTATGATTGGTTATCTGAAAAGATATATCAAAAAGGTTCTTTATATAAACCACAAGAGCTTATTGAGAAAACAACAGGTGAAAAAACAAACCCAAAATTCCTAATAAATTATCTTGAAAACAAAATAGAGCACTTACTGAGTATAGATTGAATTGGTAATAAATAAAGGGTTTATTTTAGCATATAGAATTTACGACATAGCAAGTGAAATTGATTTAAATAAATTATCAAATTCAATAGATTCTAAGAGAATAGAGATGTCAAAGAAATTTGGTAAAAGACTTGTTTATTTGAGAAATCCTCCCATAATTATATTTCTTGAAGAAGTAAGTTATAAAAATTTGAAAACGCAAGTTTTCGCTAAATTTTATGAATTTGGAGCAGTTAGTATAATCCTAAAAATAATAATTGATGGGTTTGACATAAGGCAATTATTTAGGTTTTTTAGAGAAGTTCTTGAAGATGAAAAAATAGACGAAATATCAAAAGATTACTTAAACAAAATTTTTAAT
Source organism: Caldifarciminota bacterium (assembly GCA_965649115.1). Classification (GTDB taxonomy): domain Bacteria; phylum Hydrothermota; class Hydrothermia; order LBFQ01; family DSFT01; genus DSFT01. Next base: position 16,376 of record CBFGJN010000012.1, read on the forward strand.
CAATATCATTCCTACTTAAAAAAGCCATCAATATATGAAGACTATGAAGATTATACGATAATATATATTCAATCTTTTAATAGAAATTTCAAAAGTTTTGAAATTCTTCAAGAAATTGATTTGGCTAAACTATTACTTGGTGAGAAATATCATTTAAGTGATCAAATTGAAACTAATTTATTGAGAAATAAGTTTTCTTATTCTGATGAAGATCTAATAGTTTTAAATTGGGATAGTTGTTTCATATATGAGCCTGATGGTATTATGGATGTTCCTGATCTTATTGAATTTGCTAATGCTCAAATCCTTGAATTAAGATACTACGATAGTTATCTTGATAAGGTTCTTGAAGAAACTTATAATACTATTGAGAGTTTCAAAGGTTCAATTTTTGAGTATTATAAATATCAAAAAATTTTGAAGCGATTACTTTTGCTTTATAACGAGATTACAGAAGCAAAGGAGATGATTTTAAATAGTCTTAAAATTATTGAAGATTCTTACCTTGCAAGAATATATTCAAAAATGCTCGAAATTCTTGGAGCATATAATTGGCAAAGAAGTATAGATAGTAAGGAAAGGACACTCTTTGAAATATACAATTTCTTAAATACCCAAGTTTCTAATAGGAGATTGGAATTCCTTGAAATTATAATTATTTTTGTAATTTTAGCTGAAATGATTATTTTTTTAGTAATAAGATAAATAAATAGAAAAAAATAAGTCAATCCAATAGTAATAATTTCAGATTAAACATGGGGTGGGTGGGAAAAAATAGAAAAATAAATAATTTTATAATTACTAGACAAGGCACAATACAATGCTTTGTCCAATAATTATTGTTAAATCCTTGATTATCAATAACTTATAAAAGCTTTGAGGAAATTATAGATTTTATGGGGGGATTATTAGGAGGGCTTTGCCCCCCATAGCCTAAATATGGGAATTTGTAAGCCGAAGGCTTAGTTACAGGGTGGGCGGGCAAAGAATAGAAATAATTTACATTTCAGAATTCCTAGACAAAACACAATACAATAAATTCAAGCTTTAAAATTTTCGGACTTATGAAAACTTATAAGCTTAGAGTAAAATTAAGAGAAAATATAGGAACTTCATATGCAAAAAAACAAAGAGAAGAAGGATATATTCCTGCTGTTGCTTATGGTAAAAATGAAAATAATCTTCATATTCTTGTACCTAAAAAAGATTTTTACAAACTAATTAGACAAATAGGTGAAGAAACCGCTATTGTTGAGCTTGAATATGATAGTTCTAATAAAAAAGCTCTTATTCAAGAGATTCAAAGAGACATTGTCACTGGTGAAGTTATTCATGTAGATTTTCACATTATTCATGCAAAAGAAAAGGTTAGTGTAAGTGTTCCTGTAGTTGTTAAAGGTCAGGAAAATTCACCAGGTTTGAAGAAGGGTGGAATTCTTGAAATTCATTTACATACAATAGATATAAAAGCACTTCCTGAACATATACCCGGGCATATAGAAGTAGATATATCAAATCTTGATATAGGAAAAACTATTCATATAAAAGATTTAAGAATTGAAAATGTGGAGTTTGAAGAGGATCCCGAAGAAGTTATTTTATCTATAATAGCTCCAAAAATAGAGGAAAAAACTGAAACTCAACAACAGACAGAAACACAGCAACAAACACCTCAAAAGTAATGCTTTATATTGTTGGTCTTGGTAATTATGGTGAATCTTATAGGAAAAATAGGCATAATGTTGGATGGATTTTTTTAGATTATTTAGCGAATAAATTGAATTGTTCTTTTAGGTCAGGGAAGGGTGATTATGCTATTGCGGAATGTGGTAAATTTAAGCTTTTTAAACCATTAACATTTATGAATTTATCTGGATTAGCTGTTAAGCAAATTTCAGATTATTATAAATTAAATTTTACTAATCTTATTATTATTTATGATGATGCAGATTTACCATTAGGGACAATCAAGTTCAAATTGAAAGGTTCTGCTGGAACTCATAATGGCATGAAATCTGTTTTGTATTATTTGGGAACTGATGAAGTTCCAAGAATAAGAATTGGTATTGGGAAACCTCAAAATTTATCGCTTAAAGATTGGGTTTTATCTGACTTTACAGATGAAGAGTTAAGAGTTTTAAATGAAAAGTTTGAGAAAATTTATCAGGGTCTTTTGATGTACGAAAGGGGTGAAATCCAAAAAGCTCTTCAATTTATAAATACAAAGGAGGTAAAGGTATGAATCTTGTTATTTTCTCACTTATATCCGCTGTTGTATCTTTTATTGCTGCTCTTATTTATTCATATATGGTAAGAAAAAAAGAAGCCGGAACTGATGATATGGTTTCCATTTCTTCATATATTCGTGAGGGTGCAAGAGCCTTCTTAAAAAGAGAATATAAAACTATTGCTATTCTTTCACTTATTGTAATTTTAATAATTGCTTTTGGTTTATCATACGAAGGATTAAGCTATGTTATATACACAATTATTGCTTTTGTTTTTGGAGCATTCTTTTCACTGCTTGCTGGTTGGATAGGAATGGATACCGCTACAATATCTAATGTTAGAACAACTAACGCTGCTAAAAATAAAGGATTAATTGAAGCATTTAAAATTGCTTATCTTGGTGGTTCAGTTATGGGTTTAAGTGTTGCAAGTTTATCAATTCTTGGAATGTCTGGACTATTTATTTTATTCTATTTAATTAGTAATGATATTCAACTTTCTGCAAGTGTAGTTGCTGGTTTTTCAATGGGTGCTGCATTTGTAGCTCTATTTGCAAGAGTTGGTGGTGGAATATACACTAAGGCAGCTGATGTTGGAGCTGATTTAGTTGGGAAAGTTGAAGCGGGTATTCCAGAAGATGATCCAAGAAATCCAGCAGTTATAGCAGATAATGTTGGGGATAATGTAGGTGATACTGCTGGAATGGGAGCAGATTTGTACGACTCACTTGTAGCGGGAACAGTTTCTGCTATTGTAATAGCTGCTTTTGCTAAAAATGCTGATCCTATGTTAGGTATAGGTTATGCATTAGCACTTGGTGCTATTGGAACATTAGTTTCTATATTTGGTTATTTCTTTATTGGATTTTTAAAGAATTTAAAGCCTGAAAGGATTTTGCTTTCAACTGTATTCATTGTTGGTTTATTGTTTGCCATTTTCTCTTTATTTTTAACAAAGGCTTTATTTGGTAATTTAACTCTATTTTGGCCATTAGTTTTTGGACTTGTTTCAGGGATTTTAATTGGGTACATTGCAGAATTTTTCTCAACAGGCAAAAGGATTGTTGAACTTGCAGAAGCTGCAAATTCAGGTGTTGCTGTTAATATAATTGAGGGTATTGCATTAGGTATGAGAAGTGCTGTTATTCCTGGTATTGCTGTTGCTATATCATTTGTAATTGCATTTAAAATGGGAGAGGCAAGTGGGTACGGTGGGTTTTATGGGGTCGCTATTGCTTGTATAGGTATGCTTGCTATAACTGGTATTACTGTCACTGTTGATGCATTTGGTCCTATTGCTGATAATGCCGGTGGCATTGCTGAAATGTCAGGACTTGGAAAGGAAGTTAGAAGTATAACAGACATTTTAGATGCTGCTGGGAATACTACTGCTGCTATTGGAAAAGGTTTTGCTATTGGTTCTGCTATATTTACAGTAATGGCGGTATTTTCTGCATTTTCAGATATGATTACTCAAAGATTTGGTTTAGAATTTAATCCTTCTTTAATGAAACCAGAAGTTGTAGCAGCAGCATTAATTGGTGCTATTATTCCATTCTTTTTCTCATCAGGTGCTATGAGAGCTGTTGGAAGAACTGCTAAAATTGTTGTTGAGGAGGTTAGAAGGCAGTGGAGGGAAATTCCAGGATTACTTGAAGGAAAAGTTGGCGTTAAGGCGGATTATGCTAAGATAGTTGATATAACAACGGAAGGTGCTATCAAAAATATGACTGTTCCTGGAATGATTGCATTCCTTTCACCAATTATTGTAGGCATATTATTTGGTCTTGAAGCCCTTGGTGGATTTTTAGTTGGAGCAATGGTTTCAGGAATTCCTTTGGCTTTAACTATGAATAATGCTGGTGCCGCATGGGATAATGCTAAGAAATTCATTGAGCAGAGCGGTGCTTTCGGAGGTAAAGGCTCTCAGGCTCATAAAGCAAGTGTTGAAGGTGATACAGTTGGAGATCCATTTAAGGATACTGCTGGTCCCTCTTTAAATATTTTATTAAAGATGATGTCTATTGTTTCATTAGTATTCTTGCCTTTTATTTATCAATTTCATAATGTTTTAATTAATGCTTTAAAATTTATATTTGGTAGTTAAAAGGAGGTTAAAATTATGACAGAAGAGAAACTTTTAGACATGTGGCAAAGTATAACAGGATATGTAGAAGATTGGGAAACGAAGTTTTCAGAAATTTTAGATGAGCTTGAAAGTCTGAATATGGTCATTGAAGAAGAGGAAGAAAAATATGAAGAAGACTTTGAAGATGATGAACTTTCAGTAGAAGCACTTATAGAGGATGTTAAAATGACAAGAGCTAATTTAAGAGAGGTCATAAAGCAAGCTATAAATGGGGAAATAAGCTCAATTGATGTTGAAGAAACGTTTAGGAGTGTTGGTGAATTTTTAAGAAATGTGGAAGAGAAGATTGTTAAACTAAGAGAGATGGAGGACTATCAAGACTTTGACGAAGAAGATTATTACGATGAAGAGGATACCTGAGGATTTCTTTGAAAAGATAGATATTATTGAAATTGTTTCTGAAAAGGTTCAACTTAAAAAGGTAGGTAATCAATACAGGGGGCTTTGCCCCTTCCATAATGAAAAAAATCCTTCATTTTACGTTAGTCCTATTGGTGTTTATCATTGTTTTGGATGCGGAGAAAGTGGTAATGCAATTAAATTTGTTATGAAAATATATGGTTATGATTATGAAGAGGCAATTGATTATATTGCAAAAAAATTTAATATCCCATTAGAAGAAGTTGAAGATGCTAATTATGAATTTTATAAAATTCTGGACTATGCTTGTGATTATTACTTTGAAAATTTAAGAAAAAATAATGATGTTTTAAATTATCTTTATTCAAGAGGTGTTGATGATAAACAAATTTTAAAATTTAGAATTGGATTTGCTGATGATAAAAATGAAATTTTAAAAGAACTTATAGATAAAGGTTTTGGAGTTGATAAATTATTTAAAATTGGAGTTGCTTATAGGGACTATAATGGCAATATAAAACCGTTCTTTACAAATAGAATTATGTTTCCTATTTTTACAACGAATGGTAAGAATATTGTTGGTTTTTCTGGAAGAAGCATTGATGGAAGTGAGCCAAAATATAAAAATTCAATAGATAGTCCCGTTTTTAAAAAAAGTCAAGTAATATATGGCTTTAATTTTGCTAAAAATTCAATTGTAAAAAATAAGTTTGTCATTATCGTTGAAGGTTTTTTTGATGTAATTATTTTAAATCAATTTGGTTATGAAAATACAATCTCTCTTATGGGTACAAATATAAGTGATTATCAAGCAAAACTCATAAAGAAATACACTGATAGAGTATATTTGTTTTTTGATAAGGATAAATCAGGACAGAAAGCAATTATTAGAAATTTACCTGTTCTTTTAAATAATGGTTTAATTCCTTATATTTTATATCCTGATGAAGATAAGGATCCTGATGAAATTGCCCTTATGGGGGGTCTTGACAAAATCATAGAAAATCCCTATAATATAAGTGATTACTTTAAGATGATATATGAAAAGTCCCAAAGTATAGAGGATAAAATGGAAATCATAAAGGAATTTAGAAATCATTTAATTAATGTTAATTTTGAAAGTATGGGATATATTTTTCTTGAAGAATTAAAACCTGTTCTTGATGAATTGGAGAAGAAAATAAAATTAAAATTCTATTTAAAAGACATTAGCAATATCCATTTCAATGATGAGGTTTATGCTATTTGGAATGTTTATAAGGATGAGAATTTAAGAAAAATTTTATTTGAAATTGACGAAGATGTTATTTATAGCCAAAAGGCAAAGGAATTATTTAGAGCAATTAGAGATAATAAATTGAACGATGAAAATTATTTACAATTAATTTCAAAAATTGAGTTTCAAAATAAAGAGCTTTCTTATGAAACAATAAATAAATTTATAAATAAATGGAAGGAAAGGATGATGATTAAAAATTTAAAGAATAATAAAAGCCTAAAAGAGCTTGAAAATATAATAAAGATAAAAAGGAGGTTATAAACATGCCAAGACAGAAAGGACTTGTTAAAAACAGGATACAAAGACTAAATAAACTAATATCAAGACTTATAAAGGAAGCAAAAGAAAGTGGTAATAAAGTTAGATATGAGGAACTTATAAAGAAAATTCCACCTGAATACGGAGAAGGAACAGAAGCATTTGATGTTATAATTACAGCTTTGCTTGATAATGGAATTGAAATTGAATATCATGATAGAAAAACACTATCTGAAATTTATGAATTTGAAGATGATGAAGAATCAAAAATTGGTGATGACCCTGCTAAAATTTATCTTAAACAAATAGCAAATTTGGGGCTTTTAACAAAAGAACAGGAAGTCCAATATGCAAAAGAAATTGACGATGCAAGAAATGGTATTACAAAATTACTATTTTCAACGAAGTACGGAATAAAGAAATTTTTAAAGTGGATTGAACAAATTGAATATGGAGTTTTGCCTCTTGAAGAAATTGTTAGTGTAGATCCAAATTATTGGACAAGCAAAAAGAAAAATAGAGAAGAAAAAGAAAGAATTAAAAGTGCATTTGATAAAATAAGACAACTTTATGAGAAAAAGAAATTTTCAGAAATTACAGAAATTATATTAGAACTAAAACCCAATTTCAGAAAAGTTATGGAAGTTGTTGAGAAGATGAAAGAGATTTTTAGAAAATTTGAAGAAATCTATTTAAGAAAAAAGGATATTGAAATTGCTGTAAGCGAATTAGAAAATAGTTCATTATTAAGTGAAGATGAATCTGAGGATATAGGGTCATTAAAAGAAGAATTAAAAAAGCTTGAAAAGGAGGTTAAAAATTATGAAAATTATTTTGGTTATTCTTATGAAGAGATGAAGAAATTAATTGAAGAAATTAATAAATTATTTAGTCAATATGAAGAAGCAAAAAGTAAGATGGTAAAAGGTAATTTGAGACTTGTAATTGGAGTTGCTAAAAAGTTTTTAAATAGGGGACTTGAATTTATGGATTTGGTCCAAGAAGGAAATGCGGGATTAATGAAAGCGGTTGAAAAATTTGATTATAGAAAAGGATACAAATTCTCTACTTATGCTACTTGGTGGATAAAGCAGTCTATAATGAGAGCAATAGCAGACCATGCAAGAACTATAAGAATACCAATTCATATGATAGAAACAATTATGAGAATTACAAAAGCTAATAGAATTTTAACACAAGAATTTGGTAGAGAACCAACTTATGAAGAAATTTCGGAGTACCTAAACATGCCTATTGAAAAAGTTAGACAAGCTATTGAAGCCGCAAAAGAGCCTATAAGCATGGATAAACCTATTGGCAAAGATGAAGATGCATATATTGGAGATTTTATTGCTGATAACATCTATGGAACACCTTTTGAAGATGCTAAAAGAACACTTATGAGGGAAAAAATAATGGAAGTTTTAGAAACCTTAACTTCAAGAGAAAGAAAAATTTTAATTATGAGATATGGTTTAGATGGTAGGCCTCCGAGATCACTTGATGATGTTGCTATGGAACTTGGTATTTCAAGAGAAAGGGTTAGACAGATTGAAGCGAGAGCTATGGCTAAGATAAAGAATAATGAACTTAGAAGACAAAAACTCATTCAGCTAATAAATCCAGAATGATAATTAGGATTTTTGGAATTATTGGATTAATAGTAAGTTCATATTTGATTTATGCCTATGATTTTTCAAAAAATATCGTTTGTGTTGGTAGTGGATGTGAAATTGTAGCAAATAGTTCATATTCAAAATTTTTAAATATATCTTTACCTTATTGGGGATTTTTATTTTATTTAAGTGTTATCGTTTTATCATTTATAAAGAAATTAGAAAATTTCTTATTATTTATTTTAATTGTAGGAGCAATTTTTTCAATTTACCTAACAATTGTTGAATTATTCATCATAAAAGCAGTTTGTATTTGGTGTTTAATATCTGCTTTTTGTTCTTGGATAATGTCTATAAGTGCTGTTTTAGGTAATGTTAAAAAATGATGAAATTCTTGTAATTGGTAAAATAGGACCAAAAGTTTCAGTTGCACTTTCAAAGAATAATGGTAAAATTAAGTTCTTAGGTTCTCAAAGTTTATTAACATTATCTGTTTATAGAGTAAATTTTTACTTTAATGATACAAATGACCTTGTGAAAATTAAGGAAAGTAAATTTCTATATTCATTTTATCCTCTTGTAAAAAACTATCAAAAATATAAAGCTGTTTCAAATGTTTTTAGAATAATAAATGAAATTTTTCCAAGTTTCTTTGAAAGTGAGAAAATTTACGAAATTACATTAAATTACCTTAAAGCACTTTTAGAGGAGAATGAAGATATTGAAAAATTATATGCTTTTTGGATTTATAACATCCTTTGGATATTAGATGAAATTAACCATATTTTGTTCTGTAAAAGCTGTGGTAGTAATTTGATAAAAACATATAAAATTGGTGAAGGGAGTTTTTGTTTATCTTGTAGAAGAAAAGGGGATTTTGAGTTTGAAACATTTGAGTTGGAATTAATAGAAAATATGTTTAAACTTAATTTTGAAAATATAAAAAAAATAGATTTTGATGTAAAAAAATTTATAACAATTTTTGAAGATGTTATTTTTGGAATTTGAAGATAATTTCTTAACAAATCAAATGCTTTAAGCTTTATAATTTTCATTATGACAGAAAAAACTTTATATTATATAAAGCCATTTACTGATGAGCCAATAAGATTCATAGGAAGCGAAGGAGAACCTCTATTTGATTTTAAACCCGAAGATATAGGACTTAGTGAAGAGGATTTAAAAACAATATATTACTATATGAAACTAACAAGAGCTTTTGATAGAAAAGGTATGTTCTTAACTCGTTCAGGAAAGGCTTTATTTTATGTAGAAGTTGCTGGTCAAGAAGCAGCAACAGTTGCAAGTGGTTATGCCATTCCAGAAAATGATTGGATATTTCCTGCACATAGAGAGCATGGTGTTTTGATAGTAAGAGGTTATCCTCTTGTTGAATTATTTGCTCAAATAATGGGTAGAATGGAAGTTAATAAAGCAAGACAAATGCCTGTTCACTGGGGTATGAGAAAACTAAGAATTTTAACAATTTCAAGCCCTGTTGGAAATCAATTACCACAGGCGGTAGGTATTGGTATGGCTATAAACTACTTAAAGAAAGATGAAGCTATAATTGCTTATGTTGGTGATGGTGGTTCTTCAACTGGTGATTTTCATACCGCTTTAACATTTGCAAGTGTCTTTAAAACTCCAACAATAATTTTTGTTCAGAATAATCAATGGGCTATATCTGTTCCTACTAAAAGACAATATGGTTCAAAAAATATAGCAATTAAGGCAGTAGCTTATGGAATAGATGGTTATTATATTGATGGTAATGATTTTCTTGCTGTTTATGCTACCACAAAATTAGCATTTGAAAAAGCTCATAATAAGGAACCTGTTTTAATTGAAGCATTGACTTATAGATATGGCTCTCATTCAACAGCTGACCAAGCGGATAGATATAGAGATATTAAAGAACTTGAATATTGGCAAAAAACTTGGGATCCTATTAAAAGGGCAAGATTATATTTACAAAGAATAGGAATATGGAATGAGGATTGGGAAAAGGAGTTAGATGAACAAATTGAAAATGAATTAAATAAAGCCATTGATGAAGCTGAAAAGAGACCAGAGCCAGGACCTGAGACAACATTTGAAGATGTTTATGCACAAATGCCTTGGCATATAAAGGAAGAAATGGAAGAACTTTTAAAAGAACTAAATGAGGGTGCGTAGCTCAGTTGGTTAGAGCGCCATCCTCACACGATGGAGGTCCCCCGTTCAAATCGGGGCGCACCCATTATGATTGATTCAGAAAGTGCCTATGAAAGAATAAGGAACTACATAAGAAAAACTCCTGTTATTAAATATAAAGATCACTATTTTAAGCTTGAAAATTTACAAAAATCGGGTTCTTTTAAGCCTCGTGGAGCATACAATAAAATTTTGAAAAATTTAAATAAAATAAATGGCGTTGTTTGTGCTTCAAGTGGAAATCATGCCCAGGCAGTTGCTAAGGTTTGCTCGGATTTGGGAATAAAGAATGTAAAAATTATAATTCCTAAAAAAACTCCTCAAATAAAAGTCAATAAAATAAGAAATTATGGTTACGAGCCAGTTTTCTATGGAAGTCATTTAAATGAAAGTTTAAGTTATGCAAAGGAAATATCTGAAAAAGAAAATTTATTATTTGTTCATCCTTATGATGATATAGATATTATTGAAGGTCAAAGTACAATTGGAATAGAAATTGAAAATTATAATTTTGATTATTTATTTATTCCTGTTGGTGGAGGAGGATTAGCTAGTGGTATTTCACTTTATATTAAAAAAAACAAACCAAATGTGAAAATTTATGGAGTTGTTTCAAGGAATGCTCCGAGCTTTTATTATTCATTCAAAGAAAATAGAATTTTGGAAATTGAACCAAAAGAAACAATTGCAGATGGTATAAAATTGAAATATCCAAGCAATTTAACATTTAAAATTCTAAAAGAACTTCTTGAAGATGTTATAATGGTAGAAGAAGAAGAAATTAAATATGCTATTAAATGGGCATATTATAATTTAGGTTTAATTCTTGAAGGAGCAGGTGCTATTTGTTTATCAATTTTAATTTTTAATAAATTGAAAATTCAAGGAAGTGCTATGTTTATTTTGAGCGGTTCAAATATAGACGAATCTGTTTTAGATGATATTATTAAGGATTATTGATAAAAAGTATTATTTTACAATAATTTTAACTTTATCCTTTCCTATCTGAACAATATAAACACCAGGATTAATTTTTATTCTGCCTTCTTTTATATTAACTTCCTTAACTTTATAACCTGATATGGAAAAGATTTTTAAATTTAGCTCGTTTTCTGACTTAACTGCTATAAATCCTTTTGAACCATAAATAATATAATTACAACTTTTATATTCATTATCACTAATAGGAACTACTGAGCAAGAAGTGGTTTGAGAGATCGAAAAATTATATGGTGTTAAAGTTAGGTTATTAATACCAGTATAATCTGATAATGATATTGAAGGGGACCAGTTTGAAAGTGCAAAATCATTTACATTGACAGAAAATGAAGTCATACAATCAGTTGAATCAAGAATAACAATAAAACCATTATGGTTATCAACTGATGTTCCCAAATAACCCGAAACTAAAATTTTGCCAGGTTTTATTGGAATTATACCTTTTGCTTGATTATGAGCCTGATTAGCAGGAGCTCCCGGCCATCTTCTTGCCCAAATAATAGAGCCATCATTTTTATTTATTTTAGCAGCAATAGGATAATCAGTAGAACCTATTTTTGTAACACCACTAACTAAATAGTTCCCATCTAAATCCAAAGTTATATTATAAAATCTAAAACCACTATTAGCAGTATATCGTTTTGAATAAATTACACTACCAGAAGGGCTTATTTTTGATAAGTAAGCACCTCCATCTGGCTCATAAAAACCTATTAAGACATAATTACCATCACCATCTTTTATAAGATTATAAGCTCTATAGTTGTTTGATATACCTTTAATAAGTGTTGTAGTTGAACCATCAAGACTTATTGTATAAATTACAGGTTGCCAATTTACACACCACCATCCAATACCCATTACTACATAACCATTAGCTTCTGGAATAATTGTATAGTTATCATTCCAATAGCATCCAAATGATGTTTGTTTAGCCCATATGACATTTCCATTTAGGTCAGTTTTTATTATAGCTCCTTCTGAATTAGCGTCATAACCTTGTACAGCAAGAACCAAATTATTTCCATCATAGACAATGCTATTTACTATTCCTTTACTTGAAAGATACTTAGCCCATACGAAATTCTGGGTTTTTAAGTTAAATAAACCAAAGAATGAGCAACTTTGATTTTTTCCACATCCTCCGTGTCCTCCACCTACTGCTATTAAGGTATCATTAATTTTAGCAAGTGTTGAAACATCAAGGTTTAGATTATTGGGATTTGATGTCCAAGCCTTGTACCATTCAACAGTTATTCCTGTCTTAACTTTAATACCCATAAGCATAATTCTTAATCTGTTATTATAGTGTAAAGAGCCAAGAATATATGTGCTATCGTTCATTTTTAGAATTGGTGTTTTGTGGCATGTCAAACAGCCAGTAGAACTATATTGAAACCAAATGATTTTATTTATTTGTGATATTATAAGAAAAATCATATTTTTTTACCTCCTTCTTATATCAAAACTTGGACAATAATTGTTTAATATACTTTCAATCTCTTCATAATGAACTGGACCCTTCCTTTTAGCAAGAACATCAATAATCATTACAAATTTAGAAGAACCTATATATGCAAAGTCATCAACATTTGTCTTTTGAATAATATCTCTTATGATTTGCCTTGCAGTTTCTGATTCAATAGCGCAGTTTAGCTCAACATCATATATTCCAAATTCTAAAATTTTTGTTATTAAGAACCACATCATCTTACTACCCCCTTATAAGTCCAAACTTTATTGTTGTTTTTAATTTTAACTATATATGTCCCTTTTTTGTGAAGCTGAACCTTATAGTGCCCATCACTATTAAATATCATTCTATCAACTAAATTTCCATTTGCTAAATATAGTTCAACTTCACTATTTGCAGGTATGTAGTTTATATAGATGTACTCCTTTGAAAAATTAACTATCGGTTTTTCAGGAACATTAATAGGTGTTAGGCAATTAACCCTAACATTATCTATAAGAACACCATTTGGAACAACAGCATCTCCTTGGTCCCAATTTTCAAATTTAATTGTATATGTTCCAGGAACACCATAATTTACACTTATTGTTTTCCAACCTACTATCGCTTTGCCATAAGTATAGTACTGAGTAGGGACAGAAGAACCATAAACTGTTGTATAATTGTTATCTACTTGATAATAATCTGGCCATGGTGAGGTAATTACTCTTGGATTTGAATACTTAACAAGTTCAGCATTATTAACTGAAAACCTAAATAAATCGTCATAAGGCGAATTAGCAGATGACCATTCAGCAGTTAAATAATGAAAATCCCAAGTTATTGTTATTCCTTGATTGCAATTATTGGCATTAAATGTTTGTTGAACAACAGCATAATCGTACTCCGAATAAGCATTCCCATCAACATTAGAAGTAGTACAAGAACCATCAATATCTTGACTTAGTGTAGATATATGTAAAAAGTAATTTCCATTGGTTGGACTTATAGAAGGTGATACATCTGATGCTTGTCTTGGTTCTGCAAATGTATAGGATATTGGACATCCTGGGTAGGTGGTTAGTGTCCAGCCTGTCATACCATTCTCAAATGAACCATTTACAAGCTGATTAAAAATTAACCAACCCATTTTCCACCTCCTGTTATCCGAAAATTATAAAGCATAGTTTTATAGTTTTAAATGATTTGTCTAGTAATTCTGAAATATAGATTATTTCTTATTTTGCCCACCCACCCTGAAAATAAGGCTTCGCCTTAGCTTCGCCCCCCTATAATCCCCCATAAAGTCAATAATTTCTTTAAAAATTTTATAAGTTATTGACTATCAATCACTTAACACTATTAAGTAGTTTAAATAATTGATTTTATTGGTTGTTTCTTAGTAGGGGGCGTTAGCCTCCTGACAAAAAGTAGGGTTTTTTAAAGCCGAAAGCTTATTTTTAGGGTGGTTGGGTAAAATAAGAAAGATAATGCTTTAACTTATGAAAATTTTTTAAAACTCATTTATTTTATAGGGGGTTCTTAAATGGGGATTTAAAGTTGAAGGCTTATTTCGTAGGCTGGATGGGGAAAAAGAAAAAATAAATAGTTTTAGAATTATTGGACAAGGTATTTACTTTAAAATTTCAAATTAAACTAAAATCCATATTTTCGTTTTCTCTTGGAACAATTATAAGTAGGATAAGTGGATTATTAAGGGAAGTTATTATTGCTTATCTGCTCGGTGCAAGTAGTAAATCAGATGCTTTCTTTGTCGCATTTAGAATTCCAAATTTATTTAGAGATTTACTTGGTGATCAAGCTATGAATAATGCATTTATTCCAGCATATGCTCAATCAAATTATTCAAAAAAATTTTTATGGGCTATTTTTTTTCAGTTTTTATCAATTGTTTTAATAATTAACTTAATTTTAATATTATTTACAAAACAAATTATTTTAATTACTGCTCCTGGCTTCTTAGATGAAAAAGAAACATTCAACTTAACAATTATTCTAACTTATATAACACTTCCTTCACTATTTTTCTTTTCATTATCAGCTTTGCTTTCAGCTGTATTAAATACAAGAAGGAAATTTTTTTTAACCTCAATTAGTCCATCAATAATAAATTTTTCTGTTATTTTATTTGGAATGTTTTTAGATATTGATAAAACGATAGCACTTTCAATAGGATTTACCATGGGTACAATTTTTCAATCCTTATTATTACTATTATTTTTAAGAGAAAAGTTTGAAAAACCTGACTTTAAAGATCCTTCAATAAAAACATTTTATAAATTGCTTTTTCCTGTTCTTCTTGCTTATGGATTTAACGAAATAAATTTATTTTTTAGCACATTTATTGCTTCTTTCTTTAAGGAAGGTTCAATAAGTTATTTAAATTATGCTTTTAGGATTTTTCATTTTCCACTTGCAATTACAGGCATTGCAATATCAAATG
This sequence comes from Caldifarciminota bacterium, assembly GCA_965649115.1. Lineage (GTDB taxonomy): Bacteria > Hydrothermota > Hydrothermia > LBFQ01 > DSFT01 > DSFT01. The sequence continues at coordinate 31,378 of CBFGJN010000012.1, forward strand.
TTGCAATTGTTGATTTTACAAGTTCAAATAATCCAAAAGAACATCTTAAAAGAGCATTAAAAATAAACTTTTTAATTACAATTCCCATAACAATTATCTTCATAATTTTTTCAAAATTTATTGTTCAAGTTCTATATCAAAGAGGAAATTTTAATGAAAATGATACTTATATTACAACAATCCTTTTGATTATATATCTTTTGAGTTTGCCATTTTCAAGTTCTTCAAAAATTTTAACAAGTTATGCATTTGCAATAAAAGATATTAAAAATGCTAATTTGTCGTTTATTATTGGAACAATTGTTGATATTTTAACTATGATTATATTTTCATTTTTTATTGGATTTTATGCAATTGCTCTTGGTAATTTTACAAGTTCTCTTTTAAGACATATTTATTTATCAAGATGCTATCGCTAATAGCTTTTATGAAATCAGTATAATTTTCAAATTCATTTCCAAGAGGGTTTAATTTTATAATTTTAAAATTCTTTTTTTTAAAAACTTCTAGGAGTTCCTCATTGTAATAACTTTCAACAATAATAATTTTATCCTTTGAATTTATTGCTTTTTCTAAATCGCTCGGTAGAATATCATAATAACCTTCTTTTATGAGAATTGTTTCAATTTTTAAATTATATGCTTTTAGGAAGGGTTCAAATGATGTATGGAATAAAATAAATTGAGTTTTTAATTTTTTTGAATTCTCTTCATTTATACTATCTATTTTTTTCAATTTCTCTATGAAATTTTCTAAATTTTCTTTTTTGTAATCAATTGAACAGCGTTTCAATAAATTTTCAATTTTTGGAATAACTTTTAATATGAACTTTGGATTTGTCCAAATGTGAGGATTTTCACTCTCTTCTAATAATTTTAATTTATATTTGGCTTTTATATTTTTTGACCAAGTTTCAAAATTATCAGATATGTAAATAAATCCGCAAGAATTTTGAGCATGAATTAACATTTTTATATTTGGTTCAAAACTATGAATATCAACAACTTTATCAATTAAGACCTCACTACTTATGCCAATTTCATTTAAAATTAATTTTATTGGATATATTGAAACAACAATTTTATGTTCTTTCCTTTCGTTTGAGCAAGCAACTAAAATAAAAATTAAAATTTTCTTAAAATTCATCTGAAAATAAAGCTCTTCCAATTCTAATCATATCTGAACCTTCCATAATAGCATAAATATAATCTTCACTCATACCCATAGAAAGTTTCAAATCTAAGTTAAAATTTTCTTTAATTTTCTCTTTTATAATTCTTAGCTTTTCAAATGCTTTTCTGCTTTTTGCTTCATTAACAGGATAAGGACCTATTGTCATAAGACCAATTAAATTTAGATATTCTGATTTTAAGACTCTTTCAACAACTTCTCTAAAATTTTCAGGATTAAATCCATGTTTTTGTGGTTCATCAGAACAATTAAATTCAATAAAAACATCAATTCTTACTTTATTTTTTTCAATTTCATCAATAACTTCAAATCTATCTATACTTTGAATCACTTTAAAAATTTTCAATGCTTTTCTAACCTTATTGGTTTGTAAATGTCCTACTAAATGCCAATTTATATCTGATGGTAAATAATTAACCTTTTCAATTGCTTCTTTAACTCTATTTTCTCCAAATTCTCTAAAACCCAATTCATATACGAATTTTATCTTATGAATATCAATACCTTTTGTAATCGGTAAAATTTTTATTTCTGATGGATTTCTATTTGTTTTTTCACAGACAAAAATTACATTCTCCTTCAATCTCCTTAAGTTTTCAAGAATGTAATTCATTAAATTTTTTAATAATTAAATGTTTCTCCTGGTTCTAAAATAACAACTTGTGATAAATTTCCAACAAGTTTTTTAAATTCTTCTGGATCAGCTTTAATCAAATCAAAAGTATTATAATGTATTGGTATTACATATTTTGGTCTTATAAATTCAACTGCTTTTGCTGCTTGGTAAATATCCATTGTAAATCTTCCACCTATTGGGAGTAGAGCAATATCTGGCTTATATAGTTCTCCAATTAATTTCATATCCGAAAATAAACCTGTATCTCCTGCATGATATAAGGTTTTGCCAAGGGCTTGAATAATAACACCTGTTGGACCTCCTGTTTGAGATGTATGCCAGGCAGGTGTTAGGGCAATTTTTATTCCTTCAACACTTATAGGACCACCTATATTCATTGGTTCAACTTTTTGGATACCATTTTCATTTGCCAAAACTGTAATCTCATATTGTGAAACAATCCAAGCATTTGTTCTTTTAGCAATTGAGAAAGCATCTCCTAAGTGATCTCCATGGTCGTGTGTGATAATTATAATATCTGCACTTGTTATTTGGTCAGCGGTTATAGGAGCTTTTGGATTTCCAGATAGAAAGGGGTCTATATATATTATTTTATTTGAAACTTCAACTTTAACTGCTGAATGACCAAGATAAGTTATTTTCATAGGTTATAAATTTTAAAGGATAAATTTTTTTTAGAAAATTCCCCACCTCTTTACATTTCTTTTATATTCAAGATATTCATCTTTGAATGTTTCTTCTAAAATTCTTTCTTCTGTTGGGATGACAATTTTGTCAAGTATTAAAAAAAATAATATGGAAATGAAAATTCCAGTTAATGTTTGAAGGAATAATGAAAAACCTATTACAAGTAATAAATCTCCTAAATATATTGGATTTCTAATAAATTTAAAAATACCTTCCTTTACAAGTTTTTTTGGCTTATTACCAGGGATAATCGTGGTCCTATTTACTATTAATGTCAAAATACCCAAAACAATAAGAAATAATGAAATTCCAATAATTAATAAACCTACAATTTTGGGAAATTTGATAGTTAGTAAATTTTTACTTAAATAAACCAAAATTATTGAAATAAATAAAAAACTGATGGGTATAAATTTAATCATTTATAACAGGAAACTCCTTTCTATAATTATCAACCTCATTTAAATCAATATCAACAATAGCGAATTTTTCACCCATGCCCATATCAATTATAATTTCTCCTCTTGGTGAAACTACTAAACTATTACCACCAAATTCATTTCCATATCTATTTATACCTACTACAAATAATTGATTTTCAATTGCTCTTGCTTTAATTAAGGTTTTGAAGTGCTCAATTCTAACTAATGGCCATTCAGATGGAACAAAAATTATTCTTGCACCTTCAAATGTAATTTTTCTCGCTATTTCAGGAAATCTTAAGTCATAGCATATCATAACGCCAATTTTACCAAATTCAGTTTCAAATACTCCAATTTTTTCACCAGGTTTGAATATTATATGTTCATTTAAAGGTTTGAAAAGTTTCATTTTTGAATAATAGCCAACTATTTCACCTTTTCTATTAAATAAGAATGAACGATTGTAATAATTACCATTTTCTTTATAAAATAATGAGCCTGCTAAAATATAGACTTTCTTTTCTCTTGATAATTTTGAAATTTCTAATATAATTTCTGAATTTTCATATTCACTTTGAACATCATAAGGTTCTAAATGATATCCTGTTGTCCATAACTCAGGAAGAACAACAAAATCTATTTCAAAATTTATATTTTTCAATATATTTTTAAATTTTTCAAAATTCTCAAATTTGTTTTTGTTTGGATTATTTTGAATTATTAAAATTTTCATCTTCTAAAAACATAAATTTTTTATTTTCATAAAATCTTTTCTTTTCCTTCTTTTCTCTTGCATAAACTTCTTCTTCCTTTTGATGAATTTGTTTTGGTAATGATACGGGATTACCATCAAGCTGACTTATATTTCTGTAAAATCCCATCCAGGCTTGCTTTGGTTTTACTCCAATTGGAACAAATAATTTGTTTTTATCCCATATCATGTTTTCTCTACTTGGGCTTGCCATCTCATAAACATCACTCATAATTATTACTTCATCAGGACATGCTTCAACGCAAAAACCACAATATAAACATCTTCCTGCATCCCACATCCAAACTGCTGCATATCTTTGACCTTTTCCTATGGGATTATCTATTGGATTTTCATCTCCCTCAATATAAATAGCTTCTGATGGACAAATGGCAGCACATAATTGACAAACAATACATCTTTCCGTTCCATCTTCATGCCTTTGAAGTCTTAAAGCCCATCTAGCCCTCTCAGGGAGTCTCCTTTTAACATCTGGATATTGAATTGTAAATTGATTCTTAAATATATTTTTTAGGTTATGCTTTAATGTTATATAAAGACCTTTAAAAATTGCAAGAATTTCACGCATAAAGAAATTTTAAAGTTCAATTGAAAAATATGATTAGGTAATTGATAATAGATAAATTGCAAAAAATTTTATTGGAATAAATAGACAAATTTCTGAAACTTTAAAATTTTAAATAGTATCAAAAATTGAAAATAACCATATCAAAACTTTTGCCGAACAGCTATAAGTTTTATATTTTAAAAAAGTTTTCAAAGAAATTTGATGCTATATTTTATCTTGGAGATGAAATTGAGGAACTGAGGTTGATAAGGAATTTAAAATTTATAAAGGATATTAAAGATATTGAAAATTTTGGTTTTATTGAATTTGAGAAGAATAAAATTATTGATGTTGAAGGCTTATTAAAATTACTTGTTGATAATGAATATAAAAGAGTTGATTTTGTTGAAAATCCAAAAGAATTTTCAAGGAGGGGTAGTATTTTGGATATTTATTTTGAAAATTTTTCATTTCCTATAAGGTTAGAATTTAATGATAATGAATTACAAGACATTAGAATTTTTGATATTGTTAATCAAAGAAGTTTTAAAAGTATTGATAAATTTAAAGTTATTTTAAGAGGTCTAAATAACCTTAAAAATTATTTAGTTGTTGAAGAAAATTTGAAACCAATTAATAAAATAAAAATTATTGAATTTGCTAATGAATTTGAGAAAATCAACATAAATGAATTTTTAAAAAGTGGCTATAAAGTTATCTTTGCTACCTTAGATAAAGAAAGAGCAAAAGCATTTAAAAAAATTTATAAAAATGTTAAAATGATAAAGGGTGAATTTAAAGAAGGGTTTATTGATGAAAGAAGAAAAATTGTTTTTATTTCTTTGGGATTTTTTGGAAATTTAAGGAGTTATAAAGTTTATAGAAGCTTACAAGTTGGAGATTTAGTAGTTCATAAAGAATATGGTATCGGTAAGTTTATTGGAATGGAAATTAGAGGTATTTTAGAATTCTTTAAAATTCAATATAAGGATGGAATTTTGTACCTTCCAATTTATAATGGACATTTAATTAAAAAGTACCTTGGAAAGGGAAATGTTGAAATAAATAGTCTTTCAGATAATAAGTGGAAGAAAACGTACAAAAGAGCTTATGAATATGCTCAAAAGCAAGCTTATATTATAATTTCAAAACTTTCTTTAAGAAAAAGTCAAAGAGGATTTAAATTTAAGAGATTTGATGAAGAAGAATTATTAAAATTAACATTCCCATATGAAGAAACATTAGACCAAAAAAAAGCAATTTATGAAACATTAAAAGATATGGAAAGTGATAAGGTTATGGATAGATTAATTGTTGGAGATGTAGGATTTGGAAAAACTGAAATTATATTAAGGGCAAGTTTTAAAGCGGTTTTAAATAATAAGCAAGTTGCTATTTTAGTTCCAACTACAATTTTAGCATATCAACATTATAATAATTTTAAAAAAAGATTGGAGCAATTTGGTGTAAATGTAAAGATGTTAAGCAGATTAACACCTCCTAATGAAGTGAAAGAAATTAAAGAAGGTTTAAGAAAAGGATATGTTGATATTGTAATAGGAACACACAAACTATTAAGTAAAGATATTATTTTTAAAGATTTAGGATTGCTTGTTATTGATGAAGAACACAAATTTGGTGTTTTACATAAAGAAAAGTTAAGAAATTTAAATGTTTTAGTTGATACTTTATATTTATCAGCTACACCTATTCCAAGAACGCTTGCAAGTGCTTTAAAAGGACTAATTGACATAAGTATTATTAGAACACCTCCAAAAGGTAGAAAAGAAATAAAGACAATCGTTAGTTATTATTCTGATGAAATTGTTAAAAAAGCTATCTTGAATGAAATTATGAGGAATGGACAAGTTTTTTATGTTTATAATCGCATAGATAAAATTTATGAAATTAAAGACAAAATTCAAAATATGTTTAAAAATTTAAGGATTGAAGTTATTCATGGTAGAATGGATAAGCAGAAAATTGAAGATGTTTTTTTGGATTTTTATGAAAAGAAAATTGATGTTCTTATATCTACAAATATAATAGATGCTGGTCTTGATTTTCCAAATGCTAATACAATAATTGTTCAAAGAGCTGAAATTTTAGGACTTTCAGAATTACACCAATTAAGAGGTAGAGTTGGCAGAAGCTCAAAACAGGCTTATGCATACTTTTTAATAGAAGATAAAAATTTAAATGAAAATGCTATTAAAAGACTTAGAGCTATTGAAAATTATAGTTATCTTGGGAGTGGATATGATATATCACTTGCTGATTTAGAGATTAGGGGAGCAGGAAATTTATTTGGTTTTGAACAATCAGGACATGCTTATAATGTAGGATTCTATTTATATTTAGATATGCTTGAAAAAGCAATTTATAAATTAAGAGGAATATCTTATAGTGAGACAGAAATTGAAATAAACATTCCCGCATATTTACCAAAAGAATATATTCAAAACGATGATATTAGAATTTACTTTTATGAGAAAATTACAAATTCAAAGACAATAAATGAAATTGAAATTATTGAAAATGAAATGATTGATAGATTTGGAAATTTACCAAAGGAGGCAGAAAATTTAATCAATGCTTATAAATTAAAATTAAAATATAGTGATTGCGAAAAAATTATTATAAATGAAAAAGAAATTATTTTAATTAAGAATGGAAGGAGTTTTGCTCTGTCCAAATGATGAAAATAAAAATTTTGATGAGGGCAAAAAAATGGGATTTTTTAAGCCAAAGGCTTAATTCGTAGGGTGGAAGGGAAAAATTGGACACAGCACTTTTATTTTGATTTGTTCAATAAATAGTGTTAAGTCCTTGAATATCAATAACTTATTAAAGTTTTGATGAAACTATTGATTTAAAGCCCCCAAAGGCAAAATTGGACAAAACAATTTATTTTTGCTTTGTCTAGTAAATGGTGTTAAATAATTGATAATCAATAACTTATGAAATTTTAAGAAAATCATTAATATGGGTAAGTAGAGCCGAAGGCTCAATTATAGGGCGGGCGGGAAAAATATAGAAAT